>JAEWFG010000074.1 GCA_023388935.1 Pseudomonadota bacterium
CCCGTTCCGATTCCATCGGAACGGAAATGGCTCTAGTCCTGCTGGGTGTGGCGCGACCAGGGCACGCGCGCCGCGGTGAAATCGCGCCAACTGCTTTGCAGGGCGGGCCGCACGGCGACCGATGCACGCGCCTGCCAGCCGGCGATCGCTGCCGCAGCGATGGCGCTGTCGGGCTCGGCACCGAGCCTATCGAGTAGCGATGCCGTGACCGCCATGTCGTTGAAGGCGCCGAGCTCCTCCTGCAAACCGGCCAGCCGGCGCGAGAACCGTCTCGTGGATTTGCGATCTTCGTACAGCGGCAGCAGGAACTCGCTGAGATAGCGCAGCCGCTTCGTCGCGAGCCGCACCCTGTGCACGTCTTCCGCCGCGAGCGACTTGAATCGGCGCCCGCGCTTGAGCACCTTTGCATACTGCTCCGACAAAATGCGCTGCGCGAAGTTGACGGCGGGTTCGGCGAGCTGGTCGAGATCTTCGGCGGCGACGTCGTTGCGCCAGCCTCGCGTCTCGATCCAGCCACCAAGGCCAATCAGGAACATGGCGCAGCGCCGATCATCGAGCGCATGATGTGCCTTGCGATAGGCGTCCGACTGGCACCTGGCTGCGGCCCGGCCCAGCGCATCGAAGCCGGCGATCGCAGGACAAGCCTTCGCGATCGTCGGCAAGGTTTGGAGCTGAAACACATCCCAGTCACGCGCGGCGGAGAGGTCTTGCGCCAGCCGTCTTGCTTCCGACCGCAGCCCGTCGAGATTGCTGAGCGCGCCCACCGATCGCATCAGATCAAGTGCCGATCGCAGCCGGCGCAGCGAGACGCGAAGCTGATGCACGCCTTCCGGATTGCGCCCGTCCTCCGCCGCCGCCAGCGACTGAAGCAGATGGAGGAAGCAGGAGCGCACGATCGTGGCGAACGCTCCGTCGAGGGTCGCCTGTGGATCGAGCCGAAGCTTGCGCGGCCGTCTGGCCGATGGCGGCGTGCCTGCGGCCAGGTCGAAGCCGCGCGCAGACTTGCTGCGGATCGAGGGCTTCACCTCCCCGTGCTCCGCAAGCCGCAGCGCGATCTCGTAGATCGTGCTCGCGCTGCCGCTCTTGAGCTCCAGTTCGATTTCGCTCACCGGCATCGACTGGTCGCCGGCCGTCAGCATGCCCTGGTCGAAGGCGACCTCGACCGTCCCGGACGGCAGATCGATCATGCGCGCGTGCCGATGGATATCCGCCGTGAAGATCACTTCGAGCGACTGCGCTTCGAGACGGCTGCGGAGCTTCTCCGGAATGAACGGCATCGCGAGAGCGAGATCGGGCGCAAGCGACGGCACGCTCGCCTCCCACTCGCCACGGCGCAGCGGATCGTCCGCGGCATCGGTCTTCACGGTCTGCACGAAGCGCGCGCCACTCTGGCGCACGCGCAAGCTCAATCCGTTGCGCCGAAGCGTGCGCTCCGGCGTGTCATAGTAGACGGACTTGAGATGCTTGCGCGTGCCCTTGTTGCGCGCGTTGGTCGCGATGATCGGCGCGGCATTGAAATGCGCCATGCGATCGGCATCGACGAGAAGCTTGAGTTCGATTTCGTCCGCAGAGCGCGCCGTCGCTTTCGACGATGATGGCCTAGGTGCAGGCATCGCGCCTTGCGACGGCGCCTCATCAAGCATGGCGCCCGCGATGAGAGGCGTTTCCGCGCCGGGTTCGGCGGGTTCACGTTGGGTGAGGAAGCCGACGGCGTCTTGCGTCCTCTTGTTGTCTTTTGGAGCAGGATTCCCGTCCGGCGCACTCGGAGTTTTGCGAGCCGGCGTTCCGTCTGACTTTAGCATCTATGTTGACATGACAGTTTGATGACAGGGCAACACCATATAGCCGGTGCGGGCCGCGAAGAATAGTAACGTTACGCGGGAACACGCGAGCGTCCACGCGACGCCCTGCGCGCGAGAATCCGGCAAAGTTTGTCACAATCCGGATTGACCTCACGAATTGAATTGCCGCTGAGCACCGCAAGTGATCGAATTGATAGCGAATCTCGTCATTCTCGAAACCGAGATGAATGCGTCAGTGAGATTGACTCATGCTAGCCGAGAAATTCTTTCTGGTCCTGGAGACGCTTATAAGTCATGTCTCCGATGACAGGCCCGAGATTGTGACAAGCCCTGCGCGACCGCCTGCAGTTCCGAAGATCGCAACAGACCCGCGGCCCAGAAGGCCGGCAGCGAACGAGCAGGACTAGAAGCGGTCCGATTTCACGATGTCACGCCTGCACATGCGCGTGTCAGCGCGTGAGACTGTTCTTGTAGATCCTGCCGCCCTTCATGATCACAACGAAGTTTTTCGCGGGATCTTCGACCAGCCTGATGTTGTCGAGCGGATTGCCGTCGACCAGCAGCAGATCGGCGAGCGCCCCCTCCTCCACGACGCCGAGCTTGCCTGGATAGGGATTTCGCGCTCCCGACAAAGTCAGCAATTCAGCGTTGGTCGACGTCGCCATGGTGAGCGCTTCGGCCGGCGAGTACCAGCGCGTGAGCGCGCTCAGCATCGCACCCTGCCTGTCCGCAAGCGCCTTCGAGAACAGGATGTCCGTGCCGAACGCGGTCTTGATGCGGTACTTTTTCGCCAGCGCATAGACGCGATCGGTGCCGGTAACCACCTGCCGCATCTTGTCCTGCTCCGCGGGCCCCAGCCCGGCAGCCATGGAGAGATCCAGGAATGGCTGCGTGCTGAGCCAGACTCCCTTCTCTGCGATCAGCCGCGCCGACGCCTCATCCATGAGGTGACCGTGTTCGATACATCTGACGCCGGCTGCGATCGAGCGCTGGATCGCAACCGGCGTATAGGCGTGCGTGGCGACATAGGTGCCCCAATTGTCGGCCGCTTCGACCGCCGCACGCAGCTCGGGCTCGGTGAAGGTGGAGACGTCGAGCGGGCTGAAAGGCGACGCGACGCCGCCGCCCGCCGTGAGCTTGACTTGCGAAGCCCCTTGCATGAGCTGCTCACGCGCGCGCACACGGACCTCGTCGGGACTGTCGGCGACCATGCTGCCGCCAATCCGTTCCATGCGGCTGAGCATCCCGCCGATGGTGCGTGGCAGATCCGAGAGTTGTCGGAAGTCGCCATGGCCTCCGGTAATGGTGATCATGGCACCGGACGGGTAGATGCGGGGACCGGCGACGAGGTCTTCGTCGATGGCCTGCTTCAACCCGAAGGAAGGACCGCCCATGTCGCGCACGGTGGTGAAGCCACGCATCAGCGTCGCCGTCGCCTCGGCTGCCGCGAGCAGATTGTTGTAGCCGACATCGCCCGCGAGCGCGGCCATCGGCGTCGGACGCACCAGCATCGCATGCCAATGCGCATCGATCAGCCCCGGCATCAGCACGCGGCCTCCGCCGTCGATCACTTCGGCGGTGGCAGTGACGTCCCCGGGCGAGATCTTCTCGATCGTCTTGTTTCTGACGAGAACGCTGGACGGCGCAGAAAGTGTGCTGGCCTTCCCGTCGAAGATCCGGACATTGCGGAACAGGACGGCGGAGTCCTGCTGCGCTGACGCCGGCGGCGTGCCGCCGGCGGTTATTCCAATGACCGCAAGCAGTGCGGCGGCTCCGAACAGCGCGGTAGGCGTCCTCACATTTGGCATGTCCACTCTCCGCGCAGGGTTACGCGGCCCCGCGGCGATCCATCTCATTAATGGGATGCTCCTTCATGAAGTCCCCTGCCCTGTTTGCACTCACGTCTCTGCAGCCGATTCATCACTTGGGATTTCGCCCGGCAGATAGTCGGGAAGCCGTCCGGCCGGGATAATCGCGATCAGCGCGAGGCCTGCCATGATGAGAAGCCCTATCTTCAGCGCGCGCAGCCGCGCCTCGGTGTTCACACGCACGGCTTCTTCCACCTGTTGCGGCGACCCGCTCGTGCTTTCCAGTGCACTGCGCAGACGATCGTTGCTGACGAAGGTGATGTTATCAAGATCGACCTGAGCCTGCAGCTCCGGCGTCAGCAACGGGCTCGCTGTGATCTTGCCGAGCGCGATGGTGCTGAGCAGGCCGACCATGAGCGCCCCCGCCACCGCCGTTCCGACCGCGGAAGCCAGGTTCTGCGTCGTACCGCGCAAGGAGCCGACGTCGCCGGCCAGAATCTTCGGCGACGACGTCACCAGGACGTTGAACAGCAACGTCACCAGCGAGCCCTGGCCGATGCCGAACAGGACGAGCCCGAACAGGACGGGAATTTCGCTCCAGTCGCTACGCACGACGAAGGCGAGCCAGACCAGCCCGACGGCGCAGAACGCAAAGCCGTAGCGGCCGATCTGGCGCGGCGTCAGCCGGTCGTAAACGTTGACGATCAGCATCGCCGAGAAGAAGACCGTGAGGTTGAACGGCATCATTGCGATCGCGGTGGCGAGCGGAGTGCGCCCCTGCACGATCTGGATGTAGAGCGGAACGGTGAAGTTCAAGGCGGCCTCGAGC
Source organism: Pseudomonadota bacterium (assembly GCA_023388935.1). Classification (GTDB taxonomy): domain Bacteria; phylum Pseudomonadota; class Alphaproteobacteria; order Rhizobiales; family Xanthobacteraceae; genus Bradyrhizobium. The sequence continues at coordinate 4,440 of JAEWFG010000074.1, forward strand.
GCCACCACCGCGAACAGCGCATAGACGGCGCAACGCTCCTCCGGGGAGTCGATCACCGCAAGCGCCAAGAGCGGCGTCCTGCCCGCCGCCTGCCGCCGGTGAGTCCACATCAGGAATGCCTGGCCCAGCACGATGCCGAGCACGATCATCACCGGTGCGGGCGACAGACCAAGCAGATCGAACGGCGCGTTCGCAGTTGCAACCGCGAGGCCCCAGCCGTTCAGATTGTTGAAGCCGAAGGCGATGAGGACGATCGCACTGGCGGCCAGCACGACGCCAACGAGGTCGATCTCCACATCCGGCCGGCCGTGATCGGGCTTGAGGCGGAAGCTCAGCAGGAACACGATGGCGGACGCCGCAATCAGAACGCCGAACGCCGGCCGCCAGCCGATATAAGTCCCCAGCACGCCGCCGATGATGAAGGCGAGGACACCCGCCGCCGCGCGTGCCGAGCCGAGCGCGCCAAGTGCGGTCGCCTGCTGCTTGCCTGCATAGTTCTCGGCGATCAGTGCTACCAGCGAAGGCACGATCACCGATCCGGCGGCGCCGCAGAGCGCCTGCGCCGAGATCATGACGGCAGCCGACGGACTAAACGTCATCAAGAGCTGCGAAATGAAAAAGAGCACGACCGCAATGCGGAACACCTGCACCGCGCCAAAGCGCTGGGCGAGCTTGGCTCCCAGCATCACAAAACCCGCAACGAGCATCGAGTAAGCCACGATGCCCGTCGCGACCGTGGTCGGCGGGACGCCGAAGCTTGCGACCATGCCGCCCATCGCCACCGGCAGGGACGCAACATTGTACGACATGATCATCTGGCCGAGCGCGATCGCGATCATGGGAACCCAGGACGCGCGCTCTTCCTGGTGAACACCGCCGATCGACATTGTCTGCGTTACCATGACATCCTCCGGCTTGATCGGCGTTGCGACCGGTCAGGCCAAAGGGCCCGCCGATTCCTCCAGCATTGGTTCATTCTTCCGGTTGCGATACGAACAGATCCATGCCGAGCCGTTGCGACAGGAATTTTGCAGCGAGCTGGCCCCGTACGCTGTTGCCGGCGGCATCGAGCGGCGGCGCGAATGTGCCGAAGCCGCCCTTGCCGGGCGACACCGCGACGATGCCGCCACCGATCCCGCTCTTGCCGGGCAGGCCGATATCGTAGAGCCAGTCGCCCGAGGTCTCGTAGAGCCCGGCCGTGATCATGACCGCGAGCGCGTAATGGCAGACCGAGGCATCGACCACGCGCTGCTTGGTGACCGGATTGACGCCGCCATCGGCCAGCGTCGCGCCCATCACGGCGAGGTCGCGCGCGCTCACATTGAGCGAACACTGCCGCGTGTAGAGGTCGGTCGCTTCTTTTGCATCGCAATAGATGCGGTCGTAGCTCTCGAGGAGCCGCGCGATGCTGCGGTTGCGGAAATTGGTCTGCGATGCCGACGCGTAGACCTCGTCATTGAGCGGCAGCTTGCGGCCGGCAAAACGCGACAGCCCGTCATGAATGAACGTCCAGCGCGCTGCGGCGGTGGCGCCAGGCGCAAGGCTGGTCGTCGCAATCGCACCGGCATTCACCATCGGATTGGTGCGGCCGCTGCCCTGCTCGATCGCCGCGAGCGAATTGAACGAAAGCCCGGTCGCATTGGCGCCGAGCTTGGCGCGCGCCTCCTCCGGCCCGATGGTCTCGCAGACCAGCGCGAACAGGAACGGCTTTGACACGCTCATGATGGTGAATTCGTAGTCGACGTCGCCGGCACCGTAGACCTGCCCACCGGTTCCGACGACGCAGACCCCGAACAGCTCGCTCGGCACACGGGCGAGCGCGGGATAGACCTGCGAGTTGGCTCCGTCGTGATTTGACTTAAATCGTCGCTGTGCCTCGTTCACCAGCGACTGCACCGTCTCCGGTCCGGGCAAGTGGCCGGTCGAGACGTATGCGGTCTCTCGTTCGTCAGCCATGAGTCGCGCCATGGCACCACTCCACAGAACGGATTCAACCGACGTCCGCTCCGTTCTGGAACTCGACGCTTACGCGCAGATGATTCTGTCGGCCGCAGAGAGTCAATTTGCAACCCTAGGGAGATTTTGCAGTCCTGCCATACGGCTCCGTTGGAAAATGTGTGAGTACATATCGGAACGGGAATTTTCGGCAAATACGTAAGTGGTACTGTCTTGCTGGCCTCGAACTCTCATCAAAAGACGGATAGCGAATTCGCTTGGCTATCAACGACAGATTGCAACTGCGTCGGACAGGAGTACGATTTCCCCGTGCGGTCTGCGTGACAGGAGATCAGGGGCGCGAGGGAGCTTTGAAGGCAGGCCCGACATCAAGCAGGCGAGGCGTAACATGGTAGCACAAACGAGTGACGGACAGGTTCTGCTGACCAAGAAGCTCGGCGGGCTCCTCGCGATCATCATCGGATGCCTGCTGACAGCGTTCGGCGTGGCATACGGATCCACTGGCGCGACGATTTTGGGCGTACTGTTTCTTGCGCTAGGCGCCGTCCTGCTCGTGCTCAAGATCATCAGACGAAACCAGGGAGCGCCTTCGGCCTAGTCGGCGGTCGCAGCTCCTTCACGCGCCGAGCACATCCGCAAGCCGCGGCTCGTCAGCTGCGGGATCCCTGAGGAACAGCTCGGCCTCGATCTCCGTCAGATGCGACAGCATCTGCGCGCGTGCGGACTGCTTGTCGCGCTTACGGATCGCAGCGACGACCCCGGCGTGATGATCGGTGCCGCAGGCCGGCGTGTCGTGACGGCGGTAAAGCAGGATGATGAGCGAGGAGCGCGCGATCAGCTCCTTCAGGAAGCCGAGATAGATGCTGTGGCCGGACATCTCGGCGACGAGCCGGTGAAATTCTCCCGATAGCCGGACCGAGGCGCGCGCATCGCAGCGCAGCTCCGCCTCGCGCTCTTCAGCGAGATGGCGCTGGAGGCGATCGAGCCAGGCCGGCGACGCCGCGTCGATCGCGTGGTCGACGATGGTGGGCTCGATCAGACGCCGCGCCTCGAACACTTCGCGGGCGTCGGCGGGCGTGGGCCGTGCGACGAAGGCGCCGCGGTTCTTCTCGATGTCGACGATACCCTCATGCGCGAGCTGCTGGAGTGCCGTGCGGACCAGCGTGCGGCTCGCGCCATAGATCTCGCCAATCTCGTCCTCGCCGAGCTTCGTGCCCGGTAGCAGGCGATGTTCGAGGATTGCCGCGGTGACGCCCTCCCGAATGCGGCTGACGCGATCGCTCGCATCAGGCGCGTCGGATTTCCGTCGGATCTTGGCGGCCATGGGGGTGAGGACTCGATCGGCGACATCACGCCTTCAATGTTAGTCGACGAGCTGTATCCAATAACAGGCGAAACTTTATACAATCCGCGCCTGCTTTGTGTGCAGGTGGCTGCGCACGCGGCGGCCAGCCCGGATGCTCCGGATTCGATCTAACGATCTGACTCCGCTGCACAGTTTTGGAATTCGGCCCGCCGAGGGCTTTTGGCACGGACCTTGCGGAGAGAGGCGAAGCATCGCCCCTCTCGCGGACCCGCCATGGCCACTCCCGCCGCTCTCGAACTGGTCGCCGTCACCAAGCGCTACGACACCACGCTCGCGGTCGACAACGTCAATCTGAAGATCCCGGCCGGCACCTATTGCTGCCTGCTCGGCCCCTCCGGCTGTGGCAAGACCTCGACCTTGCGGATGATCGCGGGCCATGAGGCGGTCAGCGCGGGCGACATCATCCTGGGTGCGCAGAACGTCACCGGTCTCGAGCCCGCCAAGCGCGGCACGGCGATGATGTTCCAGTCCTACGCGCTGTTTCCGCACCTGACCGTGCTCGACAATGTTGCATTCGCCCTGAAAATGCGCGGCGTCGACCGCGCGACGCGGCACGAGCGCGCCGGCGAATTGCTCGAACTCGTTGCCATGAGCCCCTACGCGGGCCGGCTCCCGGCTCAGCTCTCCGGCGGCCAACAGCAGCGCGTGGCGCTCGCCCGGGCGCTGATCACCGAGCCGCAGATCCTGCTACTCGACGAGCCCCTGTCCGCGCTCGATCCGTTCCTGCGGGTGAAGATGCGGGGCGAGCTGAAGCGGCTGCAGCGCGAGCTCGGCATCAGTTTCATCCAGGTCACCCACGGCCAGGAAGAGGCGATGGCACTCGCCGACCACATCGTGGTGATGAACCACGGCAGGATCGAGCAGCAGGGCTCGGCGCGCGACATCTTCCACCATCCCCGCACCGATTTCGTGGCGCGCTTCATCGGCGGCCACAACGTCCTCAGCGACGGCGGCAACCTCATCGCCGTGCGCGCCGATCAGCTCGGCATCATGCCGTTCGCCGACGGCGCCTACGGCGCGCCGGCGCTGCTGACCCAGACCGAGTACCAGGGCTCCTATGTCGCCGTCTCGCTCACCCTCGACGACGGCACCGCCCTGCTCTCCCACGTTCCCGAGGCCACCTTCGACGTCCACCCGTTCCGTCCGGGCGATCGCGTGCTGGCCACCTGGGATCCCGCCAAGGCGCGGCGCCTGCAATAGCGCCGACCGTCAACGACAATGCGCAACAGAGGAGTGACTGATATGACCGAGACCACTGGGAAAACCGGCGTCAGCCGCCGCACACTACTCAAGGGCACCGCCGGCCTCGCCGGCCTTGCCGCGGGCTCCGGCGCCATCACCGGCTTTCCCCATGTGATGTCGGCCGAGCCGAAGGTGCTGCGTTATCTCGGCACCGCCGTGAACGAGGGCGACGACATCTCGAAGCAATGCCTGAAGGACACCGGCATCAAGATCGAATACATCACCGCGACCACCGACGACGTCACCAAGCGAGTGATGACCCAGCCGAATTCCTTCGATGTGCTGGACACCGAATATTTCTCGCTGAAGAAGATCGTGCCGTCAGGCAACATCCTTGCCCTCGACGCGAAGAAGATCAAGGAGTTCGACAACATCACGCCGGTCTTCACCAAGGGCGAGACGCCCGGCGGCAAGAAGATCGGCGGCCAGGGCACGGCGCCCTGGAAGGTGCTCTATCTCGAAGGCAAGGACTCCAGGAAGTTCGCGACGTCCGCGACCGAATTCGTCACACTTATTCCGACCGTCTACAACGCCGACACGCTCGGCATCCGCCCCGACCTGATCAAGCGGCCGATCAGCTCGTGGTCCGAGCTGCTCAATCCCGAGTTCAAGGGCAAGGCCTCGATCCTCAACATTCCCTCGATCGGCATCATGGATGCCGCGATGGTCGTGGAAGCCACCGGCAAGTACAAATACGCCGACAAGGGCAACATGACCAAGGAAGAGATCGATCTGACCATGAAGGTCATGACCGAGGCCAAGAAGGCCGGCCAGTTCCGCGCCTTCTGGAAGGATTTCAACGAGAGCGTCAACCTGATGGCTTCGGGCGAAACCGTGATCCAGTCGATATGGTCGCCGGCGGTGACGAAGGTGCGCTCGATGGGAATCGCCTGCACCTTCCAGCCGCTCAGGGAAGGCTACCGTTCCTGGGCGTCGGGCTTCTGCGTCTCCAAGGGCGTGTCGGGTCCGAAGCTCGACTGGGCCTATGAGTTCGTCAACTGGTTCCTGTCCGGCTATGCCGGCGCCTATCTCAACCGCCAGGGCTATTACTCGGCCGTGCTGTCGACCGCGAAGGCGAACATGGAGCCCTACGAGTGGGCCTACTGGATGGAAGGCAAGCCGGCCGAGAAGGACATCAAGGCGCCTGACGGCTCGCTGCTGGAGAAGGCCGGCGCGGTGCGCGACGGCGGCTCCTACGAGGAGCGCATGGGCGGCGTTGCCTGCTGGAACGCCGTGATGGACGAGAACGACTACATGGTCCGCAAGTGGAACGAGTTCATCGCGGCGTAACGTGATGGACGCGTCGGAGAATATTCTGCAACAGGGATCCCCGGACCTCGTCCGGGGATCCGATACGACGCGTGCCGCAAAAGCGGCGCGGCTGTCGCCGTCATTCATCTCCTGGCTCCAGGCCGGGCCGATGATGCTGGTGTTTCTCGCCTTCTTCCTGATTCCGCTCGTCTTCGTCGTCATCGTCTCCTTCTGGGACTACAACGAGTACCAGCTGCTGCCGGCCTTCTCGGGGCGCGGCTACACCGACACGTTCGAAGGCTGCATCGCGCAGCTTCCCGATCTCTGCACCATCGGCAAGACCTATCTGAAGACGCTCAAGCTCTGCTTCCTGGTCTGGGCCATCACGCTCTTCATCGGTTTCTGGGTCGCCTATTTCCTCGCTTTCCACGTCAAGTCCAGGACCTGGCAGATGGGACTGTCGCTGCTCTGCACGATCCCGTTCTGGACTTCCAACGTCATTCGCATGATTGCCTGGATCCCGCTGCTCGGTCGCAACGGCCTGGTGAACTCCGGGTTCATGAAGACGGGGCTGATCAATCAGCCCGTGGAATGGCTGCTGTTCTCCGAGTTCTCCGTCGTGCTGGCGCTGGTTCACCTCTTCACCTTCTTCATGGTGGTGCCGATCTTCAATTCGATGGTGCGCATCGACAAATCGCTGATCGAGGCCGCCTATGACGCGGGCGCCACCGGCTTCCAGACGCTGGTCAACGTCGTCATTCCCCTGGCAAAACCCGGCATCGTGATCGGCTCGATCTTCGTCATCACCATCGTGATGGGCGACTTCATCACCATCGGCGTGATGGGCGGCCAGCAGATCGCCGCCGCCGGCAAGATCATCGAGACACGGCTGAACGCGCTGCAATTCCCGGCTGCCGCGGCGAACGCCGTGATCCTGCTCGCGATCACCTTCCTGATCATCACCATGATGTCGCGCATCGTCGACATAAGGAAGGAGCTGTGAGCGATGAAGGAAGGACGCCCGCGCAGCTTCTACGTGCTCGCCATCTTCTTCGCGGCCTATGTGCTGTTTCTCTACGGCCCGATGATCGCGATCTACGTCCTGTCGTTCCAGGGCCCGCAGGGCGGCCTCACTTTCCCAATGAGCGGCGTCTCGACCTTCTGGCTGGCGAAGCTGTTCGAGGGCACCGGCATCGTCGACCTCGGCGCCGCCTTCCGACGCTCGCTGCTGCTTGGCCTCGTCGTGATGGCCGTCACCGTCGTGCTGTCGGTTGCCGCCGGCATGGCGTTCCGCCGCAAATTTAGGGCACAGAGCATCCTGTTCTATTCGGCGATCGCGAGCCTCATCGTGCCCTCGATCATCACCTCGCTCGGCATCTCCCTTGAATTCCGCATCATCGACGATCTGATCAAGGGATACTTCAACGAGAATTTCGAGACCTCGATGGGCCTGCTCACCTCGGGTCTCGGCGCGCATCTGACCTGGACGCTGCCGTTCGGCCTCTTGATCATGTTCGCGATCTTCAATCGCTTCGACCCGCGCCTCGAAGAAGCCGCGCGCGATCTCGGCGCGACACCATGGCAGACGTTCCGCCATGTCGTGCTGCCGATCATCCTGCCTTCGGTGATCGGCATCGGCCTGTTCGGCTTCACGCTATCCTGGGACGAACTCGCCCGCTCCAGCCAGGCGATCGGGCCGGTGAACACGCTGCCGCTGGACCTGCAAGGCCTCACCACCACGGTGACGAAGCCAGACATCTATGCACTCGGCACCGTGATCTCGGCGGTATCGTTCGCGGTGATCACGCTTGCGCTCGGCACCATCCACATGCTCAACAGGCGGCAGGCGGCGAAGGGCTCGGACGCCGGCAAGGGGCTTGTCTGATCGTGACGCGACTGCACGTGGTCAATCCCAACACGACGGCGTCCATGACGGCGAAGATCGCCGCCGCCGCGCGCGCGGTCGCGTTGGCCGACACCGTGATCGATGCCCGCCAGCCAACGATGGGCCCGGTCTCGATCGAGGGATTCTACGACGAGGTCTTCGCTGTCCCCGGCATGCTCGGCTGCATCCGCGAGGCCGATCGCGACGGCGCGGATGCCCACATCATTGCCTGTTTCGACGACACCGGCCTGGACGCCGCACGCGCCGCCGCGAAAGCGCCTGTGATCGGCATCGGCGAAGCCGCCTTCCATATGGCGAGCCTGATCGCGGCGCGCTTTGCCGTGGTGA
>JAEWFG010000081.1 GCA_023388935.1 Pseudomonadota bacterium
TCGCTCCCACCCTCGCGGCGGGAGACATGGTGGTGATCGACAACCTGCCAGCTCACAAAGGCGAAGCGGTGAAGAAAATCATCCAGGACAGGGGCGCAACGCTTGTCTTTCTGCCGCCTTACTCCCCTGATCTCAACCCCATCGAGATGCTCTTCGCCAAGCTCAAGGCTCTCCTGCGCAAGGCCGCCGCACGAACCCGCGACGCACTCTGGGACAAGATCGGTGAGGTGCTCGATGCCTTCTCAGCCGAGGAATGCGCAAACTACTTTCGGCACGCGGGATATGCGTCAACTTAAGTGACGAATGCTCTAGCGTGTAGCTGGCGCTTACGGTGCATTTGTCTGCTTCTTGCACCTCTCCCGAAGGGAGAGGTAAAGCTAGAACGGCATTCCCATCAGTTTCGACAAGCGTTCGATCGACAGATATCCGGCGTGATAGGCGGTCATGCCGGCCCCGAAGATGATCGCCGAGATGATCGTGGTCCAGATGAGCTTGCGCCCCATCCCCGTCAGGACCGGCGCGCCGGGGTCGGTGCCTGGCGCTCCCACGCCATCCTCATGCTGGCTGCGCACGCCGAACGGCAGCGTCAGGAACAGTGCGACCCACCAGATGACGAAGTAGATCGCGAGCGCGGTTGAGATTTGGTAGGCCATTGCCCGCCTTATGCCTGCTCGATTTCGACGAGGGCGCCGGAAAAATCCTTCGGGTGCAGGAACAGCACCGGCTTGCCGTGGGCACCGATCTTCGGCACGCCGTCGCCGAGCACCCGCGCGCCCTCCTTCACCAGCGTGTCGCGCGAGGCGATGATATCAACGACCTCGTAGCAGACGTGGTGGATGCCGCCGTCGGCATTGCGTTCGAGGAACTTTGCGATCGGCGATCCCTCACCATAGGGCTCGATGAACTCGATCTTGGTGTTGGGCAGCGTCGCGAACACGGTGATCACGCCATGCTCGGGCAGTGCGACCGCCTCCGAGATCTGCGCCCCGAACGCCGCGCCGTAGATCTTCGCAGCCTTGATGGCGTCCTTGGTGGCAATCGCGACATGGTTGAGCCGGCCAAGCATGTTTCTCTCCCTCAGAGGCATGATCCGGAAAAGTGTGAAGCGGTTTTCCGAAGAGACCATGCTTAAACGTTAGACTGTCAGTACATGTACCAGACAGGGGGGCTTTTTACCCCAATGTTCGTTGATCACCGCCCGGACGGCGCGTCGCACCGACTCGCCCAATGCATCCGGATCGCGCCGGCGCGCCTTCGGCAGCCCCTCGATCGTGGACATCACGGCGTCGAAGACGAGGTCGTCGAAGGGCTCGCCCGCCCTGTTCTTCTCGGGGATACCGACGAGATCGACCTCGGGGTCGTCCGCAAGCTCGCCCTGCGCAGTCATGGCGATGGCGACGAAGGCGCAGCCGGAAAAGGCCATGCGGCGCCGCTCGACGACGGCGCGGGACTTGGAGTCCTCCAAAATCGTGCCGTCCTTGTAGAGACGGCCCGAAGGCACTTCGCCGACAATGCCGGGATCGCCGGGGCCGAGTTTCACCAAGTCGCCGTTGCGGCAGACCAGCACGCGGGGCACTCCGGCAGCGCGCGCGAGCTTGGCGTGCTCGTGCAGATGCAGGGCCTCGCCATGGACGGGGATCTGGAGCTGCGGCCTGGTCCAGGAGATCAGGTCGCGCAGCTCGTCGCGGCGGGGATGGCCGGAGACATGGACCAGATGGTCACGGTCGGTGATGATCTCGACACCCTGGAGGACCAGATTGTTGATGATCGAGCCGACGGCCTTCTCGTTGCCTGGAATGGTGCGCGAGGAGAAGATCACGCAGTCGCCGCGGTTGAGGGTGATCTCGGGATGGTCGTCATTGGCGATGCGCGCCAGCGCGGCACGCGGTTCGCCCTGGCTGCCGGTGCACAGCGCCAGCACCTTGTCTTGCGGAAGATGACCGTAGACCTCCGGCGAGCGGAAATTCTGCACACCGTCGAGATAGCCGGTCTCGCGGGCGACCTGCACCACGCGCTCCATGGCACGGCCGACCACGACGACCTCGCGGTCTGCGGCCTTCGCAGCTGCAGCCACGGCCTTGATGCGCGCGACATTGGAAGCGAACGTCGTGACGGCGACGCGGCCCTTGGCTGATTTGACCAGGTCGATGATGGTCCTGGCAACCTCGGCTTCCGACGGCGAGCGGCCATCGCGCACGGCATTGGTGGAATCGCCGATCAGGGCGAGCAGGCCCTCCTCGCCCAGTTCGCGCAACCGCTTTTCATCGGTCGGGCGCCCCAGGGGCGGGGTCGGGTCGATCTTCCAGTCGCCGGTGTGCAGCACCGTGCCGGCCTCGGTGTGGATCGCCAGCGCATGCGCTTCCGGAATCGAATGCGCGACGGGAATGAACTCGACGTTGAACGGGCCGACATCGACGCGGCCGCCGGACGGAACCACGGTGACCGGGATTTTCGGCGCATTGCGCTCGGCTGCGCATTTGGCCTCGAACAGCGCCGCGCTGAACTGGGTCGCATAGATCGGGCATTTCAGCTTCGGCCAGAGGTCGATGATGGCGCCGAAATGGTCCTCATGGGCGTGGGTCAGCACCAGGCCCATCAGGTTCTTGCGTTCCTTCTCCAGGAAGCTGATGTCGGGCATGATCAGATCGATGCCCGGCAGATGCTCCTCGTCGCCGAAGGAGACGCCGAGATCGACCGCGAGCCAGGCGCGCTGTTGGCGATTGCCGAGGCCGTAGACCGACAGGTTCATGCCGATCTCGCCGACGCCGCCAAGCGGCGCAAATACCAGTTCGTCGGGTCTCGCCATCACGCAGCTCCCACGGAGGCGGCCGAGCCGAAGAACACCTCGCCCGCGGCCACGGGCACGCGATGGCCCTCCGCGGTGCGGACGATCAGGCAGCCGGTATCGTCGATGGTGTCAAAAATGCCTTCCAGCGTCATTGCTCCCGTGTGGATCGCGACCCTCTCGCCGAGGCCGGCGGCGCGCTCCAGCCACAGCTTGCGTATCTCGGCAAAGCCCCGGCCATTGTCCCAGATGCCGCGGAATTCGACCCAAGCGTCGGACAGAGCGGAGAACAGCTCCTCGGCGCTGATCTGGACGCCCAGCGCGGCCAGCGACACCGCAGGCGTCGGGGTGCCTTCCGGCGCTGCCACGACGTTGGTCCCGATGCCGACGACGACCGCCAGCCGGTTTCCGATGGCCTCGGCCTCGAGGCCGATGCCGACGAGCTTCTTGCCGCCGGCGAGCACATCGTTCGGCCATTTCAGGGCGTAGCGGGGGCGATCCGGGCCGAGGCGCAGCGCGGCCTCGATGCTGACTTTCTCAAGGGCGGCTTCCTCCGCCAACCCCGCCGCAAAACCGATCGTAGCGGCAACCGAGGGCGCGACGTCGATGACCTCCAGGACGCTGGCTGCGAGATTGCCGCGCGGCGCGATCCAGGCGCGCTGCCGGCGGCCGCGGCCGGCGGTCTGCTCCGATGTCACGAACCACATCGGGCCGCGCTCGCCAGCCCGGGCGTGTTCAATCGCCTCGGTATTGGTCGAGCCTGTCCGCTCAAAAGCTGCGAGCCGGTAGCCCGCGGAGAGTGCGCGAGGACCGAGCGCGAAAGCCATCCTAGAACAGCGACTTTGCCGCGGCGGAGGCGACGCTCACCACCGGACCCGCGAACAGCGCGAAGAGGATGTTGAACAGGCCCGCGACCGCCACCACCGTCCGCACCTCGATGCGCACCGGGTCGACCCTGCCGGCCGGCTCGTCGAAGTACATCGTCTTGACGATGGCGAGGTAGTAGTAGGCGCCGACCACGCTGGTCAGTACGCCGATCACCGCGAGCGTGAACAGGTTTGCCTTGATGGCCGCAACGAAGACGTACCATTTGGCGAAGAAGCCGGCGAGCGGCGGAATGCCGGCGAGCGAGAACAGCAGCATCGCGAACATGAAGGCGAGCAGCGGATTGGTCCGCGACAGGCCGGCGAAATCGCTGATCTGCTCCACGGCCTGGCCGTTGCGCTTCATGGCGAGGATGACCGAGAACGAGCCGAGCGTCATCGCGACGTAGATCACGATGTACATCAGCACGCCCTGCGCGCCCTCGACCGTGCCCGAGGCAAGGCCGACCAGGGCGAAGCCCATGTGGCCGATCGAGGAATAGGCCATCAGGCGCTTGATGTTGGTCTGACCGATCGCGGCGAAGGAGCCGAGCGCCATCGAGGCGATCGCCACGAACACCAGGATCTGCTGCCACTGCGAGACGATGCCGGGGAATGCGGTCAGCGTGAGGCGGGTAAAGACGGCGAGCGCGGCCACCTTCGGCGCCGAGGCGAAGAACGTCGTGACCGGAGTCGGGGCGCCCTCATACACGTCCGGCGTCCACATGTGGAACGGCACGGCCGAGACCTTGAAGCACAGGCCGGCGAGCAGGAAGACGAGGCCGAACACCAAGCCGATATTCGAGACCGTCGCGGCCGAGGCGATGCCGGCGAAGCTGACCGTACCGGTGAAGCCATAGACCAGCGAGGCGCCGTACAGCAGCATGCCCGAGGACAGCGCGCCGAGCACGAACGCCTGCTCGCCCGGCATGGGCTCGAAGCTCTTGTGCGGCTCGTC
>JAEWFG010000085.1 GCA_023388935.1 Pseudomonadota bacterium
ACTTCTCCGTCGTGCCGCCCGGCACCGGCATCTGCCACCAGGTCAATCTCGAATATCTCTCCCAGACGGTCTGGACCAAGAAGGAGAAGATGACGGTCGGCAAGAAGACCGGCACCTTCGAGGTCGCCTATCCCGACTCGCTCGTCGGCACCGATTCCCACACCACCATGGTCAACGGTCTCGCCGTGCTCGGCTGGGGCGTCGGCGGCATCGAGGCGGAAGCCTGCATGCTCGGCCAGCCGCTGTCGATGCTGCTGCCCAACGTCGTCGGCTTCAAGCTGAAGGGGGCGATGAAGGAAGGCGTCACTGCGACCGACCTCGTGCTCACCGTGACGCAGATGCTGCGCAAGCTCGGCGTCGTCGGCAAGTTCGTCGAGTTCTTCGGCCCCGGCCTTGACCACCTCTCCGTCGCGGACAAGGCGACGATCGCCAACATGGCCCCTGAATACGGCGCAACCTGCGGCTTCTTCCCGGTCGATGCCGCTGCGATCGACTATCTCAAGACCTCTGGCCGCGCGCCGGCACGCGTCGCGCTGGTGCAGGCCTATGCCAAGGCGCAGGGCCTGTTCCGCACCGCCAAATCGGCCGACCCGGTGTTCACGGAAACGCTGACGCTCGACCTCGGCGACGTCGTGCCGTCGATGGCCGGTCCGAAGCGTCCTGAAGGCCGCGTCGCGCTGCCCGCGGTGGCCGAAGGCTTCTCGCTCGCACTCAGCAACGAGTACAAGAAGGCTGAAGAGCCGGAGAAGCGCTTTGCCGTCGAAGGCGAGAAGTTCGATCTCGGCCATGGCGATGTCGTGATCGCCGCCATCACCTCCTGCACCAACACTTCAAACCCCAGCGTGCTGATCGGTGCCGGCCTGCTGGCGCGCAACGCCGCCGCGAAGGGCCTGAAGGCAAAACCGTGGGTGAAGACCTCGCTCGCCCCGGGAAGCCAGGTGGTCGCCGAATATCTCGCCAACTCCGGTCTCCAGTCCGATCTCGACAAGGTCGGCTTCAACCTGGTCGGCTTCGGCTGCACCACCTGCATCGGCAATTCCGGTCCGTTGCCTGAGGAGATTTCGAAGTCGATCAACGACAACGGCATCGTCGCGGCCGCCGTGCTCTCCGGCAACCGCAACTTCGAAGGCCGTGTCTCTCCGGACGTGCAGGCGAACTATCTGGCCTCGCCGCCGCTGGTCGTTGCCCATGCGCTCGCGGGCAGCGTCACCAAGAACCTCGCCACCGAGCCGCTCGGCGAAGGCAAGGACGGCAAGTCCGTGTATCTCAAGGACATCTGGCCGACGTCGAAGGAGATCAACGCCTACATGAAGAAGTTCGTGACCGCGTCGATCTTCAAGAAGAAGTATGCCGACGTGTTCAAGGGCGACACCAACTGGCGCAAGATCAAGACGGTAGAGAGCGAGACCTATCGTTGGAACATGAGCTCGACCTATGTGCAGAACCCTCCCTACTTCGACGGCATGAAGAAGGAGCCGGAGCCGGTCACCGATATCGTCGAGGCGCGCATCCTCGCCATGTTCGGCGACAAGATCACCACCGACCACATCTCGCCGGCCGGTTCGATCAAGCTGACCTCGCCCGCGGGCAAGTATCTCAGCGAGCACCAGGTGCGTCCGGCCGACTTCAATCAGTACGGCACGCGCCGCGGCAACCATGAAGTGATGATGCGCGGCACCTTCGCCAACATCCGCATCAAGAACTTCATGCTCAAGGGCGCCGACGGCAACATTCCGGAAGGTGGCCTCACCAAGCACTGGCCCGACGGCGAGCAGATGTCGATCTACGACGCCGCGATGAAGTACCAGCAGGAGCAAGTGCCGCTGGTCGTGTTTGCCGGCGCCGAATACGGCAATGGCTCCTCGCGCGACTGGGCTGCGAAGGGCACGCGTCTGCTCGGCGTGCGCGCCGTGATCTGCCAGAGCTTCGAGCGCATCCATCGCTCGAACCTGGTCGGTATGGGCGTGCTGCCGCTGACCTTCGAGGACGGCACCTCCTGGTCGTCGCTGGGCCTGAAGGGTGACGAGAAGGTCACGCTGCGTGGCCTCGCCGGCGATCTGAAGCCACGCCAAAAGCTGACCGCGGAGATCGTGTCGGGCGACGGCAAGCTCCAGCGCGTTTCGCTGCTTTGCCGCATCGATACGCTGGATGAGCTCGACTACTACCGCAACGGCGGCATCCTGCACTATGTGCTGCGCAAGCTCGCGTCCTAAGCGCGGATTTGTGAACGGTGGCTCACTGCGAAGTGAGTAGAAGGTTGAACGAAGGCGGCCTATCACAAGGCCGCCTTCGCACGTTGCGGCATGCTTCGGATGGGCCCGTCCGGCGGAATATTCCGCTCTTGGCGGTTGAGTGTGCCGCGCCCGTAAGACTACGGTGACCCTCAGGCGATAAGATTTCCCCCCAACGAGTGACGATGTGTGACGTTCGACATGAGCGGAATGATGGCTTCTAATCTGGTTTCGCGCTGGTCTGGTGCATTCTGGTCGGGAGCGCTCGGCATCTGTGCCATCGTCGCCATCATTCGTCCCGCGCACGCCGATCCCCGCGCCGTTGTCGAATTGTTTACCTCGCAGGGCTGCTCGTCCTGTCCGCCCGCCGACAAGATCATCGGCGATCTCTCCAGCGATCCGTCGATCATCGCGCTGAGTATGCCGATCGATTATTGGGACTATCTTGGCTGGAAGGATACGCTGGCGGATGCGCGTTTCTCGGCGCGGCAGCGCGCTTATTCGCGCATGCGCGGCGACCGCGAAGTCTATACGCCGCAGGTCGTGGTGAATGGCTCCGCGCATGTCATCGGCAGTGATCGCGCCGGCATCGAGAATGCAATCGGCCAGACCGGCAAGGATGATTCGGTGATGAGCGTGCCGGTGACGATGTCCCTCGCCGGCAAGCAGATCAACGTGTCGGTGGCCGCGAGCAAGGGGCCTGCAGCCTCGCACGGCGAAGTCTGGATCTGCTCGATCGCCAAGTCGGTACCGATCGCGATCACCCGCGGCGAGAATCGCGGACAGCAGATCACCTATCACAACGTGGTGCGCAACCTGCTCAAGGTCGGCGACTGGAACGGCCGTCCGGAAAGCTGGACAGTGCCGATCGAGAACCTCACGCGCGACGGCGTCGACGGCGCGGTGGTCTATGTCCAGGACGGTAGCCGCGACAAGCCCGGCCCGATGCTGGGCGCGGCGTACACGTCGTTGCACTGATCTTTCAAAATCTTTCTTAGGCTTCGGCTCTCAATCCTCATGGTGAGGAGCGCGCTCTTGCGCGCGTCTCGAACCATGCAGGCCGGGCTGATGCAACTTGGCCTCGATCCTTCGAGACGCCTGCTTCGCAGGCTCCTCAGGATGAGGGGAGAAAGTGTGCGCGATGAGGGAAAAGTTCGTCGAGCCAGAGGCACCCGACACAAACAAAAAAAGGACCAACTCGCGTTGGCCCTCTCCTATGCGAATAGACCCGATCCCAACGACCCCGGGGGGCTGGGGGCTGAGGAATCCGGAACCGAAAGGACCGGGTCAACGCACACGACCCTTGTCGCAATGCAGGGCGGCAGTCGCTAGGCGGAAAAGCGGCGATACTATGATTCTTTCTAACGATCCCGTGACGGCGCGTCGCTGACAACTTCTACTTTTGCGTGTGCTTTGATCGGGGCCCGATTCAACGGGTTGAGTGACGAGCCCCTTGCGGTGGGGAACAGTTGGCGCAATCATGCAACTGTCATGATCCGTGGTTCCGGGGACGGTCTTCGCGGACGCGGTCATGCTGATGCGACAGGAGGCGCCCCATGAGTCTGTCGGAGGATGCCGATCCGAGCGAGCAGCGCGCGGCGGCGCGTCCCGCCGCTGCGAATTCGCAGCCGAACCGGGTGACGTTCAACCGGCTTGAACTGCACCGTATTCTCAATCTCTACGGCCGCATGGTCGCCGACGGCGAGTGGCGCGACTATGCCATCGACTTCCTGAAGGACCGCGCCGTGTTCTCGGTCTATCGCCGCGCCTCCGAGGTGCCGATCTACCGCATCGAGAAGGATCCGCGGCTCGCACGCAAGCAGGGCATGTACAGCGTGATCTCGGCGACA
This sequence comes from Pseudomonadota bacterium, assembly GCA_023388935.1. Classification (GTDB taxonomy): domain Bacteria; phylum Pseudomonadota; class Alphaproteobacteria; order Rhizobiales; family Xanthobacteraceae; genus Bradyrhizobium. The sequence goes on from JAEWFG010000085.1 coordinate 4,082, forward strand.
GGCCTGATCCTGCGCCGCGGCCATGAGCTCGAGCGCGTGTTGCTGGTGATCGATCGCAAGCTGGCGGTGGTTTAGTCAGGATCCCGTAGCCCGGATGAGCGAAGCGACATCCGGGACTTTGCGATAGCGTTCCCGGGTATCGCTGCGCTCACCCGGGCTACCCGGCGCCTACTTCTCCGGCACGCTCGTCCCGCCCTCGCCGAGGTCGCGCTGCATCATCACCGTGTCGAGCCAGCGTCCGAATTTCAGGCCGACATTGGGATGCGTGCCGATCATCTTGAAGCCGCCTTTGGCGTGCACGCCGATCGAGCCGGCGTTGGCGGAATCGCCGATGACGGCGATCATCTGGCGGAAGCCGCGCGCCTCGCATTCGGCGACCAGCCGCTCCAGCAGCAACAGGCCGATGCCGCGGCGGTGGAAGCTGGGATCGAGATAGATCGAGTTCTCGACCGTGAAGCGGTACGCAGGCCTCGGCCGGTAGGCGCCGGCATAGGCGTAGCCGGCGACGTGGCCGTCGAGGATGGCGATGAAATAGGGATAGCCGCCGTCGATCAGCGCGCGATAGCGGCGCGTCATCTCGGCAAGGTCGGGCGGCTCCAGCTCGAACGTCGCGGTGCCTTCGCGGACCGCCTGCTGGTAGATTGCGGTGACGGCGGGAAGGTCGGCCTCGGTGGTGGGCCTGATTTCGGGTGCGGACATGGGGGAAGATTAAAGCCTTCCCGCAGTCGCCGGAAGGGCCCCCGGCGTCGCCACATCGTCATGTGCCGAGTGTTGCCGTAGCCTCCATCCTCTCCGCTGTCATGCCCCGCGCAGGCGGGGGATGGATTCACGTTTGAAGTGCAACGGTTGATCTGAGTTCAGAGAATGCCTCGGCGGGTGTCTTGAAGTCCAGGCATTTGCGTGGGGTGTCATTGAAGCGCTGAACATGCCGTCTAAGA
>JAEWFG010000120.1 GCA_023388935.1 Pseudomonadota bacterium
CACGAGCAGGGCCGGGGGGGCGGGCGCCCCGCCCGCCCGCTTCCCCTCCTTGTGGCTCACGGTCCTCTCGCTCACGGCCTTTGCACTTCTGGTCGCGCTCGGCGTCTGGCAGATCGAGCGCCGCGCGTGGAAATTGGCGCTGATCGACCGCGTCGAGCAGCGCGTCCATGCCCCGGCCCAGCCGATCCCCTCGCCCGCGGCATGGCCCACCGTCTCCACTGCGAACGACGAATACAGGCACGTCAGCGTCTCGGGCCGCTTTCTGCATGACCGCGAGACGCTGGTTCAGGCCGTCACCGAGGAAGGCCCGGGCTATTGGGTGCTGACGCCGCTTCGGCGCGACGACGGCACGCTGGTCTTGATCAACCGCGGCTTCGTGCCCTCCGAGCGGCGCGATGCATCGGCGCGCCAGGATGGCAATCCGGACGGCCAGGTCGAGATCACGGGCCTGCTGCGCATGACGGAGCCGAAGGGCGGCTTCCTCCGGAACAACGTGCCCCAGCACAACCGCTGGTATTCGCGGGATGTCGCCGCGATTGCGGCGACGCGCGGCCTCCACGATGTCGCGCCGTTCTTCGTCGATGCCGACGCCGGATCACAATCCAGCAGCGGCCCAATCGGCGGATTGACCGTGGTCCGCTTTCCCAATAACCACCTGATCTACGCGCTGACGTGGTTTGCCCTGGCTTTCATGCTGGCCGGTAAACTTTTCGTCACATTCGGCGGGCTGTTCCGCCGCAAACGCTTCGTCCACGAGCCGGCCGGCGGCCCAGATGCCGCCGCCCGCAGGACGGGATCAGATGCTGGAACGATCGTCGAGCGGACCTGACGGAAGGACGTATGGCGAGCTGGCCGTTACGCTGCAATCGCAGGCGGACGCGCGCAGCGAGCTGATCGGCGTTGCGCCGACCGACGACGAGACCAACCGCAAGAACATGGCGCTGCTGATCCAGCTGCGCTGGACCGCAGTGGTCGGCCAGATCGTGACCATCGGCGGCGTGCATTTCTGGCTCGGCATTTCCCTGCCTTTGGCCCGGATGGCCGCCGTGATCGGCGCGCTGGTGCTGCTCAACGTCTCGAGTCTGGTCTGGGTGCGCCATCGTGCCGCGATCACCAACAAGGAGCTCCTGGTCGCATTGATGCTGGACGTCGCCGCGCTGACCCCACAGCTCTACCTCAGCGGCGGCGCCACCAATCCTTTCACCTCGCTGTTCCTGCTCCAGGTGACTCTGGGCGCAGTGCTGCTCGATGCCCGCTCGACCTGGTCGCTGGTCGCGCTGACCTGCGCGAGTTTGGTCTGGCTGACGCTTGCGTACCGGCCGCTCGACCTGCCGCCGAACCCGATCAGCGAGACCTACAGCCTCACCGTCGCCGGCATGCTGCTGGGCTTCGTCCTCAACGCCGTGTTGCTGGTCGTGTTCGTGACCCGCATCAACAGGAACCTGCGCGAGCGCGACGCGCATCTGGCGGCACTGCGCCAGCATGCGGCGGAGCAGGACCACATCGTCCGCATGGGCCTGCTGGCGTCGGGCGCCGCGCACGAGCTCGGCACTCCACTCGCCTCGCTCTCGGTCATCCTCAGTGATTGGCGCCGCATGCCCGATCTCGCTGCCGACCAGGAGCTCGCCGAGGATCTCGCGGAGATGGAGACTTCGCTGCAGCGCTGCAAGTCGATCGTCACGGGCATCCTGGTGTCGGCGGGCGAAGCGCGCGGCGAAGGCTCGTCGCCGACGACAGTGACGGCTTTCGTGACTGCGCTGGTCGATGAATGGCGCAACGCGCGCTCGGCGCATACGCTCTATTTCGTCAACACGTTTGGCGAGGATGTCGCGATCGTCTCGGACATCGCGCTGAAGCAGGTGATCTTCAACGTGCTCGACAATGCCTACGAGGTCTCGCGCGACTGGGTCGAGCTCCTGGCTGAGCGCGAGGGCGACAATCTCGTATTGTCGATAAGCGACCGCGGCCCCGGGTTTGCGCCGGAGATGCTGGCACAGCTCGGAAAGCCCTACCAGTCGAGCAAGGGCCGCGCCGGCGGCGGGCTCGGTCTGTTCCTGGTGGTGAACGTGGCACGCAAGCTGGGCGGCAGCGTGACCGCCGAGAACCACAGGAAGCGCGGCGCCACCGTCCGCCTCACGCTGCCGCTTTCAACGCTCGCGATCGGAGGCAGCTTTGACGCCTGACCGTTCGCTCATCGTCGTCGAGGACGATTCCGGCTTCGCGCGCACGCTGAAGCGCTCGTTCGAGCGCCGCGGTTACGAGGTCGTGCTGGCCGCCTCGATCGAGGAAGTGCGCAAAGTGCTCGAGGACCGATCCTTCGGCCATGCCGTGGTGGACCTCAAGCTCGGCGGCGCCTCGGGCCTCGCCTGCGTCGAGCTCCTGCACACGCACGATCCCGAAATGCTGATCGTGGTGCTCACCGGCTTTGCCAGCATCTCGACCGCCGTCGAGGCGATCAAGCTGGGCGCCTGCCACTATCTCGCGAAACCGGCGAACACCGACGACATCGAGGCCGCCTTCCACAAGGCCGAAGGCAACACCGAAGTCGCACTCGATGCGCGGCCGACCTCGATCAAGACCCTGGAATGGGAGCGCATCCACCAGACGCTGATCGAGACGGATTTCAACATATCGGAAGCGGCGAGAAGGCTGGGGATGCACCGGCGGACATTGGCAAGGAAGCTCGAGAAGCGGCCGGTGAAGTAACTCCCTCCGTCCCCGGGCGCGCGAAGCGCGAGCCCGGGATCTATGACTACAGGATTGGGCTCCGCCCGCCCCTACACCGCGCCCCAATATTCCCTTGCCGTCTGCACCACCAGCGCGAGCTTGGCGCGCTGGTCAGCTTCCGTGATCAGATTGCCCTCGACCACGCTGGCAAAGCCGCATTGCGGGCTGAGTGCCAGCAATGCCGGATCGATCAGCTTCGCAGCCTCGTCGAGCCGGCGCTTGAGTGCATCCTTGTCCTCGAGCCGGGCATGCTTGGTCGTGACCAGGCCGAGCACCACCTGCTTACCCCCAGGCATGAAACGTAGCGGCGCGAACGAGCCGCTCCGCTCATCGTCATATTCGAGCAGGAAGCGGTCGACGTTGAGCAGCGCAAAGCAGGTGTCGGCGAGCCCTTCATACGTTCCCTCCGCCAACCAGGTGCTGCGCGCATTGCCGCGGCAGATATGGATGCCGATGGTCGTCGCCGCAGACCGCTCGGAGATGCAGTCGTTGATGAGTTGGATGTAGCGCCTCAGCCGCGCCTCGGGATCGTCGCCGTCAGCGATTATCTCGGCCCGCAGGTTGGGATCGAGGAAGTAGCTGAGCAGCGGATCGTCGATCTGGATGTAGCGGCAGCCGGTGGCCTCGAGTACGGCAATCTCGCGGCGATAGACTGCAGCAACATCGGCGAAGAAGGCCTCGATGTCGGGATAGACCTCCTTGGAGACCGACTTGCGGCCGCCATGGAAATGCAGCCGCGTCGGCGATGGAACGGCGATCTTGGCGACGGCCTTAGCGTGCTTCTGAACGAAGCGAAAGTCGTCGACCAGGATCGGCGCGGCCGCGCCGACCCGCCCCGAGACGCGCACCGATTTCGGCACGTAGCGCGGCGCCTCGTTGGTTGCGAACGCCGTCCCGCCGCCTGCGACGATCTCCACGCCTTGGAGCCTGCGAACGAAATCGATCCACCAGTTCTCGCGCCGAAACTCCCCGTCGGTGACGACGGGAAGCCCGAGCCCTTCCTGGTAGGCGATGACAGCGGCGATCGCCCGATCCTCGATCTCATGCAGCGCAGCCGCATCGATCTCGCCGGTTTCGAAGCGGCGGCGCGCGGCATGAAGATCGTCCGGGCGCAGCAGGCTGCCGACCGTGTCGGCCCGGATCGGCGTGAGCGGAAGTGCGTTGGTCATGGTGCCTCGGTCGCTTGCAATTGCCCGGCGCTCAGTGCGCCGGATCCTTCACGTTCGGAAAGGTTTCGAACTCCATGTTGTAGAGTTCGCCGTCGTGGCGCTCGACCTTCCGCATGTAGATGTTCTGGATGATGTCGCGCGTCGCGGGATCGATCGAAATCGGCCCGCGCGGGCTGTTCCAGCTTTGCCCTTTCATCGCGGCGATGAGCGCATCGCCGTTGGTGTCGCCCTTGGTCGATTCGAGCGCGCGATAGATGAGTTCGAGAGCATCCCATGCGCCAACCGCGACGACGTTCGGCCGCATACCTGGATTGGCCTCTTTGAACTTGGCGACGAAGGTCTTGTTCTCGGGCGAGTCGTGGCTTGCGGAATAAGGACCGCCGGTGATGGCACCAAGCGCCGCATCTCCCATGTTATTGAGGAGATCGTCATCGGTCAGGTCGGACATCGCGACCAGCTTCATCCCGGCCTTGTCGAGGCCACGCTCGACGAACTGCTTCATGAAGTTGCCACCTGCACCGGTCGGAACGAACACAAATAGCGCATCCGGCTTGGCATCGGCGGCGCGCTGGAGGAACGGCGCGAAGTCGGGATTGGCGAGGGGGACCTTCAGCTTCTCGATCACGCGGCCACCATGAGCTTCAACGGTTTTCGCAAACCATTCCTCGGCGTCGAGCCCCGGACCGTATTCGGATACGATGCTCACAAAGGTCTTTGGACCCGATTTCGGCGCCCACTGGCCGATGACGCTGGCGATCTGCGGAATGGATTGCGAAGTCCGCACGATATAGGGCGACTTTTCGACGATCGACGATGTCGCCGCGACCATGATCACCTGCGGCACCTTGGCCTTGGCGGCGAACGCCGCGGCCGAGAGCGCGGCAGGCGTGTTGCCGAAGCCAGTGAGGATCGAGACACGGTCCTGCGCGAGCAGCTCCTGGGCAAACCGGTTGGCGTTCTCAGGCGCGCCGCGATCGTCCCGGAGGATGAACTCGATCTTGCGGCCGGCAACGGTGTCGCCCTTCTCCTTGGTATAGGTCTTGATCGCCGCCTCGATCTGCTTGCCGTTCGACTGGAACGGGCCGGTCATCGGAATGATCACACCGATCTTGATCGGATCCGCGGCGTGGGCCGCCGCGACCATTCCCAGAGTTGCCATTGCGGCCATGCTCCAGGTCTTCAATTGCTTCCTCACTCGTTTCTCCCTTGCAGTGTTGTTTCAGTCATCAGAGCACGCAGCGCAAGTTCGCCGCGCTTAACGCGCTTCCTTGGCCGACAGGCGATACATGATCCGGCGCGCCATCAGGCCGGGCTTGTCGGGCGCGAAGCTCAGGTCGAACTGCGCTTCGCCGTCGGTCCGCACCACCTCGTTGATCCATTCGAGCGCTTCGACGTCCTCGTGATAGGCCTGCGAATGCGCCTCGAACATGAATTTGTCGATATCAGGGTCGCCGGGGCGGTAGTCACGCGAGTTGAACCACCAATAATGGATGGAGTTATTGGTCTCCGGCGTGAAGACATGGGTGATGTTGTAGCGGTAGAGCGAGGGCTGCCCCGGATCGGGCGAAGAGTCTCGCACGCTGGCAAAGGCGGTGTGCAGCGCCGGCGAGACGAAGCGCGCCTCGGAGGCGCGGTCAACCCGCTTGTGCATGATATTGGCCGGCTTGCCGTAGACGCCGGGCGGCGGCGCGTCCTTCAGCTCGCGGCGAATGACCACCTGGTTGTTCTCGGTGGAGACGCTGAGCTTGGAGCGGGCATATTCCGGCGTACCCACCGTGCCCGGATGCAGGAACGGGAAGTGGGTCTGATCGATGAGGTTTTCGTGCATCGCCACGTAGTCGGACTTGATGTGGAAGCTGCCCGTGACCGTTCCCCACGCGGGATCGCAGAGCCATGACGTGTCGGGGATCAGGGCCTCGTCGGCCAGATCAGGCGCCCCCATCCAGATCCAGGTGAGCGGCCCGCGATCCGCGATCGGATAGGTTTGAACCGTTGCAGTCGCAGGCGCTTGGGTGAGCGCCGGCATGTGCGCGCAGACACCATCAGGCCGGAACTCCATGCCGTGATAGCCGCAGATCAGACGGTCACCGACGAGCTTGCCGCGGGAGAGCGGAAAGGACCGATGCGGACAGCGATTGCGCATCGCGACGGGCGCGCCGGCTTCGGTTCGATACAGCGCCACATCGATGCCGAGCAGCCTGCGCGCCAGCGGGGTGCGGCCGATCTCGCTCGCACGTGCGCAGGCGTACCAGCAGTTCCGGATCAGCGGCGTTGCATGGTTCGCGAAATCGCCGGGCTCCCTCGGCTCCATCGCGGCGAAAACAGCCTCGTCGGTCGGTCGGGACAGGTCGATTGTATCCATCGGCACCTTTCCTTGTGGGGCTAGACGTTGAGCGCGAGCACGCGGCCGGCGATTCGCGAGCAGCAGATGGCGATCTGCTTTCCGGCGCGGTGTTCGTCGTCGCTGAAGTAGCGATCGCGGTGATCAAGCTGGCCGTCACATCCCGCGACATCCGTGATGCAGAGACCGCACTCGCCGCGACGGCAGCTCGACAGGGTGTCGACACCGGCAAGCTCGAGCGCTTCGAGGATCGTCGTGCCCGCGCCGACCTTGACACAGCGTCCGGTGGACAGGCGCACCTCAAAGTCTTCATCATCGCGCTTGTGGGCCGTGTTGAACACTTCGAAGCGGACCTGCTCCCTGCGCCAGCCAAGCGCGGCGGCGGCCTCGCGCAACGCCTCGATCATCGCGCCGGGTCCGCAGACATAGACAACCGTCTCAGCGGGTTGACTGGACAGTAGCCTAACGAGGTCGGGAATGCCGTCGCGCCTGCTTTCGTGGACGGTCAGGCGATCGCCGCACAGGCCTTGCAGCTCGTCGACATAGGCCATCGTCGAGCGTTCCTGCCCCGCATAGAACATCGCGAAGTCCATGTTCCGCATCCGCAGGGAACGCGCCATCGCGATCATGGGCGTGACGCCGATGCCGCCGGCGACCAGCAGCGTGTTCGCCCGGTGTCGCGCCAGCCGGAAGGCGTTGATTGGGCGCGACACGGTGAGCGCCGTACCGACGCGAAAATTGCCGTGAATGAACGCGGAGCCGCGCGCGCGGTCCTCCCGCTGCACAGCTAGGCGCCAGAATGGCTCGGGATCATCGCGAAGCGTGAGTGGACCGACGATCGAGTAGTGCCGGACGAAATGATGCTCACCTGCGCCGAAATGCAGCTCGATATGGCTGCCGGATTCGGCCATCGGCAAAGGGCGGCCATCCGCGCGTGCGATGCAGAATTCGGCGATGCGCTCGGTCAACGCGCGGCGCGCGAGTACGACAGCATCGAGGCACTTGCCGGACATGAGACCTCCCGGGCGACGCCGGCATTTCGGCGTCACGGCGATTACCGTCTCTAGCTAGCAAGATAGTGCATTGTACAATTATGCAGGATTTGAAATAGACCTTGCAAAAATTGAATATTGCAGTCACCTAGCCGCGGCTCCGGTCGACCGCTGTGTCCATGAAACGAACACCCATCCTTACGATCAAGCAGGTGCGGGTCATCAGCGCCGTCGCGAGTTGCGCGAGTCTTGCGCGCGCAAGCGAGCAGCTGAGCGCCAGCCAGAGCAGCCTGTCGCGTGCCATCGCCGAGGTCGAAGGCAGGCTGCGTCAGCGGCTGTTCGCGCGCGGCTGGACCGGCATGGAGCCGACTTCACAGGGCGAAATCGTCATCGCGCGCTGCCGCCACATGATGTCGAGCATCCGGACCGCGCAGGAGGCGCTCCAGGCTTCAGGCGCACGCATTGCCGATCTCGGCCACCACCTCGCCTGGGACCTGCTCAGCGCCGTCAGCGCGATCAGGAAGACCGGCAGCGTGTCGGCCTCTGCCGAATATCTCGAACGGTCCCAGCCCGACATCAGCCGCGCGCTCGCCAAGATCGCTGCTGCGACCGGCCGGCCGCCATTCGAACGCACGCGCTCGGGCATGAAGGCGACCGGCGACGCCGTCATCCTGGCTGATTTGCACACAAAGCTGCTGATCGATGTGATGACGCTGCCGGAGCAGCTCGAGGCGCTGTCCGGGAAGGTGACAGGACGCGTCGCCGTAGGCCTGCTTCCGTTCTCCGAGCAGGACATCGTCGTGAAAGTATTCGGCGAGATGTTGAGCCGTCACCGGCACGTCCGCCTCCAGGCCGTCACCGGCAGCTATGCTGCCTTGATCGACGGATTGCGCCAGGGTGAGCTCGATTTCGTCATCGGCCCGTTGCGCGAGCCGCCGCCCTACGACATCCTCGAAGAGCGGCATCTGTACGATGAATTCTTCGCCGTGATCGCGCGCGCGGACCATCGGCTGGCCATGGGCCGGCGCAAGCTGAAAGATCTCGTCGACGAAAACTGGGTCGTCGCGCCGCATGGCACGCCGACGCGGCGCTATTTCGAGGAGCAGTTGATCGGACAGGGCCTGGTGCCGCCGGCGCAGACCTGCGAGATCGTCACCTTCGCGCTGGCCGAGCAGATGGTCATGAACAGCGACGTCATCGCCCTGCTGACCTATTCCCGCGCAAAGCTGAAGACCATCGCAAGGGGTCTCAAGGCTCTCGCGGTCGAGCTTCCCGCCAATTCACGCGCGATCGGCCTGACATACCGCAGGGATCAGCCGCTGACAGCGGCGCAGCAGACGTTTCTGGAGATCCTCGATCAGAGGGCGGAGAAGCTCGCGCGTGCCGGGTGAATTGGCGCGGAGAGGTCCTGCGGCAAACCAATCACCACACCGCATCAACGGCGCACATCAAACAAAAAGCCCGGCCAAACCGGCCGGGCTTTTGATCTTTGCGAACAACGCGAACGGCGCTTACGCCGCCTCGTCGGCAACGGCGGCGTCGTCGCCATCGGTATCGCTCTCGGCATCCGTATCGCCCTCGCCCTCGGCGGCTTCCGCCTTGGCGCTAGCGCGGCGCGGGCTCTTGGCGAGCTGGGCCTCGATCTCCTTGACCGCTTCGGTCTCGGTCGAGTGCTGCACCACCGCAATCTCGCGGGAGAGACGATCGAGCGCTGCTTCATAGAGCTGGCGCTCGGAGTAGGACTGCTCGGGCTGCGACTCGGAACGGTAGAGGTCGCGCACGACTTCGGCGATGGCGACGATGTCGCCCGAATTGATCTTCGCTTCGTATTCCTGGGCGCGGCGCGACCACATGGTGCGCTTGACGCGGGCGCGGCCCTTGAGCGTCTCCAGCGCCTTCTTCACCAGCGCGGGCTCGGACAGCTTGCGCATGCCGACATTGGCGACCTTGGCGGTCGGAACGCGCAGCGTCATCTTGTCCTTGATGAAGTTGATGACGAACAGCTCGAGCTTCGCACCGGCGATCTCCTGCTCCTCGATGGCCAGGATCTGGCCGACGCCGTGAGCGGGATAGACGACGAATTCGTTGGCCTTGAAGCCCTGGCGCTGGGTCACGACCTTTTTTTCCTCGACCTTCGGCGCAGCCGCCGCCGGCTTCACGGCCGGCTTGGCAGCGACAGGAGCCTTGGCAGCAGCAACGGGGGCCTTCGGCGCAGCGGGCTTGGCAGCGGGAGCCTTGGCAGCAGGCTTGGAAACGGTCGCTTTCGCGGCCGGCTTGGCAGTCTTGTTAGGCATTGCGCTTCTTTTGTTCTTCGAGGACTTTGCAGCCGGCGCCTTAGTCGCGGTCCGACCCTTGGATGCGCTACGACGGCTGGCCGCGGCGACTTTTTTGGCCTCCTTATGGGAAGCCCTCGCTGAGGTACTCTTTTTACGCGTTTTCTGTGACACAGCCTGCGCGCGGAAACTGCCACGCCCCTGTTCGACATTGGATTTCACGGGAACCCAGAGGGGCCAAACGGGGCTGACGGGGTTCGGCTTAATGTGCCCAATATAGCACATTTCCCGCAAAAATCAATGATTTAGGGGTCTTAAGGGCTGGTTTTCAGCGTCGACGAAGGTATTAGGGTTAAATTTGGGCCTGATTTAGTCTCCGGAGCCGGGGTTCGGAGAAAAATATTTCTCGAACTTGCCCTCCATCCCGTCGAATTCCTTCGCGTCGGCGGGCGATTCTTTCTTCTGGGTGATGTTCGGCCAGCTCTTGGCGTAGTCGGCGTTGACCTGGAGCCACTTTTCCAGGCCCGGTTCCGTGTCCGGCTTGATGGCGTCGGCGGGGCATTCCGGCTCGCACACGCCGCAGTCGATGCATTCGTCAGGATGGATGACGAGCATGTTGTCACCCTCGTAGAAGCAGTCGACCGGGCAGACCTCGACGCAGTCGGTGTACTTGCACTTGATGCAGTTTTCAGTGACGACGTAAGTCATCCAACGCTCCGAAAAGCTCTTTTAGAAGTCGCGGCTTGCGTAGCGCGGATGGCCCGGCGCTGCAAGATCGGGAACGGCCGATCATGACGGCTTTCCGTACTTGATCAGCCAAGAAATGAACAACGAGCGCAATTAATTGCGCTTTACGTCACCGAGCTCTTCGTAGAGCACGCGGGCGGAGGCAGCATCGCCGCGACGCTCGTTGAAGGCGGTTACTTTCAGAACGCGTACGGCGCGATCGAGTGCGATCGTCACCACATCGCCGATCTTGATCGCATGCCCCGGCGAGCTCTCACGCACGCCGTTGATGCGGACGTGGCCGGACTCGACGAGTTCGGCCGCGGAGGTGCGCGCCTTCACGACCCGCGCGTGCCAAAGCCATTTGTCGATGCGCTGCCGCTCGGTCGTGAGATCACTCCTTGCGGCCGGACAGCTGCTCTTTCAGCGCCGCGAGCTTTGCGAACGGCGAGTTCGGATCGATCGGACGATCGCGCTCGCGCGGGTTTGCGCTTGACGCATAGGGACGCAGCGACGGCCCGCCCTCGCGGTCGCGGCGATCGCGACCCTTGTCGCGGTCGCGGCCACGATGCTCGCGACCCTTGTCGCGCTCGCCGGGCTTGCCCTTGTTGCGATCACGATCCTTGCCTTCGAAGCGGCGGTTGTTGTCGTCGCGCTCGCGGCGTGGCGCGCCCTCGGCGCCACCCTCGCGCGGCTTGCGGAAATCCCTGCCACCATCCCGGCGGTGGCGGTGGCGCTCACCGCGCTTCTCACCGTCGGCGGCTTGCGCGGCATCACCTTCAGCGGGCGCAGCACCCGCTTCGGCGCCCGCCTGCGGACGCGGCTGATTGTGGTGGCGCTGGTGGCGATGGCGCTCGTGGCGCGGCTTGCGATCCTCGTGACGGCCGCCGGGACGCCAGACCTCGATGAGCTCGGGTTCAGCCGGCGTGGCCGCGGCTTCGACTGGCGCGGCGGCATCGGGCGATGCGGCAGCTTCCGGGGCGACAGCCTCAGCGGGACCGGTCTCGACGGGTGCAGCGGCTTCTTCCACCGGCGGCGCGATGCCGGGAGCATCCTCCGGCGTGACGGGCATCTCAGGCGTTGCTTCGAGCACCGGCACCTCGTGGGCGGGCTCGTCGTGCTGCTCCATGCCGGGGGCGTCTTCGACGGTGACCGGCTCGACGGCGGCGGCTTCGATCGCGGCGTCCTCAGTCGCAGGCGTCTCGGCCGGAGCCTCTGCATTGGCCTCGATAACGGGCGTTTCCGTGACAGTCGCCGCCGGCTTCGGCGGCAACGGCGGACGCTTCTCCATCCGATAGCCGAGCGCGCGCAGCACCGAGGCGAAATCTTCGCCGGCCGAGCCCGTGAGCGAGGTCATCGCCTGCGTCACCACAAAGCTGCGGCCGTCGAACGCGCCGGCGGGCCTTTCGCCGGGCGAATTCTCGCGCCAGGCCAGCGCCGGCCGGATCAAATCGGCAAGGCGCTCCAGGATGTCGACGCGGACGGCGCGCTCGCCGGCCTGCTTGTAGCCGAGTACGCGATAGGCATCGCGCGGCAGCTGCTTGTCGACCGGGAACGAGGTGCGGCCCGAGCTTGCCAGATGCTGCGCGCCCGACAGTGCCGAGAGATCGACATTGTCCTGCTTCAGCGCCCAGAGCAGCGCGGCGAGCGCACGCGCGGCAGGCTTCAAGATGCCGGGGAAATAAATGTGATAGGCGCCGAAGCGGACGCCGTATTTCCGCAAGGTGGCACGCGAGGGCTGGTCGAGATCCTTCAGCTCGTTGGCGATCTTCGGACGTTCGAGCACGCCGAGCGCCTCGACCAGCTGATAGGCGATGCCGCGGGCAATGCCGGTGACGTCCTCGGCCTTCGACAGCTCGAACATCGGTCCGAGCAACTTCTCGATATGCGTCTTGAGCCAGAGTTCGAGCCGGGCCTGCACCTTCTCGCGCGGCGCACCGGTCAGCCGCTCGTCCGAGATGATGCGGATGCGCGGATGCAGCGCGTCGTCTGCGGCAGAAAGGCGCGCCACGGCATCGCCGGTCCAGCGGATGGTGCCTTCCGAGGTCAGCACGAACTGCTCATCCGGCGCGTTGCCCAATTTTTCGGCGCGCGCATTGATCTCGCCGGCGAGCACCGCCTGGGCTGCAGCCTGCAAGGCTTTCGCATCGGAGCCGGCTTCCGCCGCATCCGGTGCAAAGGTGAAGCCATCGAGGCGGCCGATGACATGGCCTTCGACGATGACTTCGCCGGTCTTGCCGATTTCAGTATTCAAGCTCGTGTTCTCCCGCAGGCGGCGCATCAATACACTGGTACGACGATCAACGAAACGCTCAGTCAAGCGTTCATGGAGCGCATCCGATAATTTATTTTCAATCTCCCGCGCGATTCCCTGCCAGCGATCGGGGTCTTTCAGCCAGTCCGGGCGGTTGGCGACGAAGGTCCAGGTGCGGATCTGCGCGATCCGGGCCGACAGCGTGTCGATGTCGCCGGTCACGTTGTCGGCCTGGTCGACCTGGGCCGCAAACCAGGAATCGGGAATGCAGCCCTTCTGCATCAGGAACCCGTACAGCGTGGTCACCAGCTCCGCATGGGCCGCCGGCGACAGCTTCCGGTAATCCGGGACCTGGCAGGCCTCCCACAGCCGCTCCACCGCCGCCTTGCCATGCGCGATATCGCGCACCTCGACGTCACGGGCGGCGTGGTCGAGCACGCGCATGTCCTCGGCGATCGGCGCGCGCGTCAACGCCTCATGGCCGGGAGCCAGGTTCAGCGACACCTGGAGCGCGCCGAGCGAGGAGAAATCCAGCTTCGCGTTGCGCCATTGCAGCATCTTCACGTTGTCGAAGGTGTGGCTCTGGAGCGCGTTGACGAGTTCGGGCTCGAACGGCGCACAGCGCCCTGTCGTCCCGAAGGTGCCGTTGCGCGTGGCGCGGCCGGCGCGGCCGGCGATCTGCGCGAATTCGGCCGGCGTCAGGCGGCGGAACTGATAGCCGTCGAACTTGCGGTCGGAGGCAAACGCAACGTGGTCGACGTCGAGATTGAGGCCCATGCCGACCGCGTCGGTGGCGACGAGATAATCGACGTCGCCGTTCTGGAACAGCTCGACCTGCGCATTGCGCGTGCGGGGCGACAGCGATCCCAGCACCACGGCCGCGCCGCCATGCTGGCGGCGGATCAGTTCGGCGATGGCGTAGACCTCATC
>JAEWFG010000132.1 GCA_023388935.1 Pseudomonadota bacterium
CCTTCTCCCCTTGTGGGAGAAGGTGGCGCGAAGCGCCGGATGAGGGGTTTGTCTCCGCAAGGCGACTTCTATCGAGTCTGCGGAAAGAGACCCCTCACCCGTCTCGCCGCTTCGCGGCGAGCCACCCTCTCCCACAAGGGGAGAGGGTAAAAAGCTACACCCGCGGCATGCTCGCGGGCCTCACCTCACGGGCCTGCGCGGCAAGCCTGATCCCGGCATTGGCTGCGCCAAAGCCCTGATAGTTCCGTCGCTCCACGATCTCGAAGAAGAAGCGCTCATCGAAGATGTGAGTGTAGACCTGGAAGAACTCGCCGTCGCCTTCGCGGTCATAGAGGATGTGGTTGGCGCGAAGTTGCGCCATCAGTTCCGGCGCAAGGTCGTACTTGGCTTCGATGTCGTCGTAGTAATTGTCCGGGATATCGAGGAAATCGGCTCCGCGCTTGCGCATTGCGGCGACCGTCGCAAAGATATCCCGGCAGGCGAACGCGACGTGCTGCACGCCTGAGCCGAAGAACTCCGAGATGAAACGCGCCGGCAGCGTGCGGTTGGCCGACGAGCCGTTGAGCACGAAGCGCAGGCTCTGGTCGGCGTTGATGATGGCCTGGCTCTGCACGAGGCCTCTGGGATCGGCGATCTCCATCTGCGGCAGCCGCTTGAGGTCGAGGATGCCGGTGTAGAACAACAGCCAGGACAGCATCTCGTCGTAAGGCATCGACTGCGCGATGTGATCGACGGCGAGCAGCGCGTCTGCGCCCGTCTCGCTCGGAACCGGTTCGAAATCGGTGTCCCAGTTCTTGCCGGCCTGGTCGAGGAAATAGAGGAGGCTGCCGCCGACGCCGTGGATGGCCGGGATCTCCAGTTCGCCCGGTCCGACCGGCTGGTAGAAGGTGCGCGCCTTCAGCGTCTCGGCGCGCTGCATGGCGAGGCCGGCATTGTCGACGTCGAGCGCAATCGCGCACACGCCGGGGCCATGCGTCACGTAGTGGGAATGGGCAAAGCCGTCGGTCTCGCAATTGATGACGAGCTCGACCTTGCCTTGCGACCAGCGCTCAACCGCCTTGCTGCGGTGCTTGCCGGTCCGGCGGAAGCCGAGCTGCGCGAACAGGCGGGCGAGTTCGCCGGCCTTGGTCTCGTTGACGGCAAACTCGATGAACCCCGTGCCGCGGCCTTTAGCTTTCGGCGCCAGCGGCTCGCTGATGAGCTTTGGCCAATCCGGTGCAAGCTGGTCCTCGAGCAGGATCAGCGAGCGCAGGCCGTCGACGGCGGTCTGGGCGGCCGAGCCGGCGCGGAACTGGTCGTTGAAGATCTCCAGCGACAGCGGCCCGGCATAGCCGGTGGCTGCGATCGCCGCCATGAACTCGCCGATCGGCAGATCACCCTGGCCGGGGAAGGAGCGGAAGTGCCGGCTCCACGACAAGATGTCGAGCTCGAGCTTCGGCGCGTCGGCGAGTTGCACCAGGAAGATCTTGTCACCGGGAATCGACGCCATCGCGCGGGTCGGAAAGCCTGGCGCCAGGGCGTGAAAGCTGTCGAGGATGACGCCGATGGCCGGGTGATCGGCGCGCCGCACGATCTCCCAGGCATCGCGGTAGTCGTTGACATGGCGTCCCCAGGCCAGCGCTTCGTAACCGACGCGCAGGCCGCGCTTGGCGGCGCGTTCTCCGAGCTCACGAAAATCGTCCGCGGCGCGGTCGATACCGCCGAGCGAGCTAGGGGAGACGTTCGAGCAGATCAGCAGCAGGTCGGTCCCGAGCTCCTGCATCAGATCGAACTTCCGCTCGGCGCGCGCAAAGTTGCGGGCCCGCTGCGGTTCCGGCATGCCCTCGAAATCGCGGAACGGCTGGAATGCGCAGATTGCGAGGTTGAGGTCCTTGCAGAGCTGCGCCACCTCGCGCGGACTGGCGCCGAACGACAACAGGTCGTTCTCGAAAATCTCGACGGCGTCGAAGCCGGCCGATGCGATAGCGCGGAGCTTCTCGTCGAGTGCGCCGGAGAGGGAGACCGTTGCGATCGAACGCTTGTTCATGCTGCCTGCTCCATGATTCGGCCCGGCGATACGGTGCGGCCCGTGCGTGCGGCCTCGCTCACGGCCTCGATGACCGCGAGCGTACCCATCGCATCCTCGACTGAGATCAGCGGCTGCTCGTGGCCCGCAATCAGGCTCAGGAAATGCCGGAGCTGCTCGACGAGCGGATCGAATTGGGCAAGTTCGACGGATGCGCACGCCAGCGGCGCATGCCAGCCTGGATTCTGCGGATAGGACCACAGCTCCATATTCGGCACTGAGAGGGATGCGCTGCTGCCGGCGAGGATGTAGCAAGGTTGGTCCTGCTTCGGATACGCCGCGTTCTCGCCCGAGGTCAGCTCCCAGCTCCACGGTGACGGCGTCGCATCGGAGACAACCATCGTCCCCAGCGCGCCGTTTGCGAAGCGCAGCAGCAGCGCCGCGGTGTCCTCGACGGGAAAGCCGCGGACCATGCTCGCGGTCAGTGCCTGCACCTCGGTGATCTCGCCGCAGATGAAGCGGAGACTGTCGATGTCGTGGATGAGATTGATGAGCAGCGGCCCGCCGCCTGGCTCGCGCCGCCAGGCGACCTCGAAATAATCGTCGGGCTTCTTCAGGAGCCACAGTCCGGTGACGGCGGTAAGCCGGCCGAGCGTTCCGGCCGCGACCGCCTCGCGCGCGGCCTTGACGTTCGGATTGTGCCGGCGGTGATGACCGACCAGCATCGGCACTCCGGTCCGTTTGACCGCGGCACAAAGGCGCTGCGCGGTGGAGACCGAGTCCGTCACCGGCTTTTCGATCAGCGCGGGCACGCCAGCCTCCGTGCAGTCAAGCGCCATCTGAAGATGAAGCGCGTTGGGCGAGGCTATGATCAGCCCATCCGGCTTTTCCTGCTCCAGCAGCGTCCGATGGTCCGCGTGCCACGGCGCATTGCGCGCCAGCGCATAGTCCTTCGCTGCAGACGAGGGGTCGGCGATGCCGGCAAGCACGCAGTTCGGCGATGCCTCGATCAATTCGACATGGCGGCGGCCGATTTGGCCGGCGCCGGCAACGCCTATGCGCATTTGCGCGCTCATGCCGCGCTCTCCTCCATGGCGCCTCCAAGGAAGAGCTGGCCGATGCGGGGATCGCCGAGGATGCGCTTCGCATCGTCGACCATTCGGGTCTGGCCGAGCTCGAGCACGATGCCGAAGTCCGAGATCTCCAGCGCCGAGCGCGCGTTCTGCTCGATCATCAGAATGGTGACGCCGCGGTCGCGCAAGCCTCTGAGGATGTCAAAAGTCTGCTGCACCATCAGCGGCGACAGGCCGATCGAGGGTTCGTCGATCAGTACCAGTTTCGGTTCGAGCAGCAGCGAGCGGGCAATTTCGAGTTGCTTCTGCTCGCCGCCCGAGAGCGTCGAGGCCTGTTGCGCCGACTTGCGGCGCAGCGCGGGGAACAGGTCGAGCGCGGCTTCGATCCGCTTGGGCAGGTCGAGGCCCTTCCCGGCGGCGACGCCTCCGAGCTCGATGTTGTGGCGCACCGACAGCTCGGGAAAGATGTTGCGGCCCTGCGGCACGTAGCAGATGCCGGCATTGAGCAGGGCGCGCTGGCTCAAATGGGTGACGTCGCTGCCCGCAAAACTGATCTTGCCTTCGCGCAGCTTCAAGAGGCCGAAGATCGCTTTGAACACGGTGGATTTGCCGGCGCCGTTCGGGCCGATGATCGTGGTGATCGTGGCCTGCGGCACCGCGAATGTGGTGCCGTTCAAAATCGTCATCTTGCCGTAGCCGCCGACGAGATTGTGAACCGAGAGGATCGGGTCACTCATGGCGCGCGCTCCCTAGTGTCCCAAATAAGCTTCGATCACGGCGGGATTTTTCCGCACTTCGTCCGGTCGTCCCATCGCCAGCACCTTGCCTTCCGCCATCACCATGACGCGCGAGCACAGCGACATCACGAATTCCATGTTGTGCTCGATCACGACGAAGGTGGCGTTCTTCTCGCGGTTGATCGCGACCAGCCGCTCCTTCAAATCTGCCAGCATCAACGGGTTGACGCCGCCGGCGGGCTCGTCGAGCAGCACCAGGCGCGGGCCGCCCATGAAGGCCATGGCGGCGTCGAGCAGCTTCTGCTGGCCATAGGAGAGTCCGCCGGCGGGCTCGGCGGCGAGATGATCGAGCTTGAAGAAGCCGATCATCTGGTTGGCGGCCTCAGTCAGTCCGGCATCGGAGCGGCCGACCAGGCGCGAAGCCATGCTCCCCTGGTGCTCCTGGCCTGCGAGGATCAGGTTCTCACGCACCGAAAGCTTTGGAAACACCTGCAGGAGTTGGAAGGTGCGGCTCACGCCCAACTTGTTCAGTTCGGCGGGCCGCAGGCCCGTGACCACCTTGCCGTCGAGCTTGACCTCGCCACCGCTCGGGGTGAGCTGGCCGAGGATGCAGTTGAACAGGGTCGACTTGCCGCAGCCGTTTGGGCCGATCAGCCCCAGGATTTCACCCTCGCGCACGTCGAAAGAGACGCCGTCGACAGCGCTGATGCCGCCAAAATTCTTCTTCATATTGGTGACTTCCAGCACTGCGCTCATTGCACCGTCTCCAGGCGCGATTTCGCGATGGCGCGCAGCGCGGAGGCCGTCTTGGTCCGGCGCGCGGCCAGATAGCGATCGAGGATTCCCAGGATGCCGGTGGGCGACCAGATCAGCAGCAGCATCACCGCGACCGCGTAGAGCATCAGGTAATAACCCTCGGTGAAGCGCAGCCATTCGGGCAGCAGCACCGCGATCATCGCCCCCAGGAAGGGGCCGAAATAGAAGCCGGCACCGCCGACAATCACCATCATCAGGAGGTCGAGCGAGAGCGACAGGTTGAACGGCACGGGATCGATGTATTGCGTCAGCGGCGCATAGAGCGCACCTGCGACGCCGCCGAGCGCCGAGCCGATCGCGAAGGCCATCAGCGTGTAGCGGCGGGTGTCGATGCCGAGCGATTGCGCACGCAAGGGATTTTCGCGCAGCGCCATGAAGGCGCGGCCCCAGGGCGAGCGGATCAGCCACCAGACCGCCAGCGAGACGATCGCGAGCGAGCCGAGGCAGACATAGTAGAAGGGCAGTGGCTTGTTGGTCGCGAACCCAAAGATGTGCGGGCGCGGAATGTTGGAGATGCCGTAGATGCCGCCGGTGAGCCAGCTCTCGTTGCGGAACACGAGGAAGGCGAGGGTCGAGAAAGCGAGCGTGACGAAGGCGAGGTAGTGGTGCTGCACGCGCAGCGCGGGGTAGCCGAGCACCCAGCCGACCGCGAAAGCGAGCACGATCGCCACCACGATGGCGGTCGGCAGCGGCCAGCCGTGGGTCGTCATGATCGCAGAAGCATAGGCGCCGATGCCGACGAAGGCGCCCTGCGCCAGCGACACCTGGCCGGCATAGCCAAGCGTGAGGTTCAGTCCCATCGCGGCGATGGTCATCACCGCCCACTGGCTCAGGATGAACAGGCCGTAGCGATTGAAGTTCATGGGCACGACGATCAGCGCCGCGATGACGGCAAGGCCGAGCGCGATCTTCAACGGTTTGCCAAAGCCGCTCATACCGTGCGCTCCTCGGCGCGGCCGAGCAGGCCTTGCGGCCGGAACAGGATCACGACGATCAGGAAAATCATCGGCACGGCGGCGCGGTACTGCGTCGAGACATAGGCGGCCGAGAGATTGTCGAGCACGCCGATCAAGAGGCCGCCGGCGATCGCGCCGCGCACCTGGTTGAAGCCGCCAACGATCGCCGCGATGAAGGCCGCCTGGCCAAGCACCTCGCCGGAAGAGAATTTCGCGAGGTAGATCGGCGTGATCAGCAGCGAGGCCAGCGCGACCAGGACGGCGTTGATCAGGAAGGTCAGCAGGATCATGCGCTCGACGGGAACGCCGATGATGCGCGCCACCGTGGGGTTTTGGGCCGCCGCCTGCATCTGGTGGCCGAGCGAGGTGCGGTTGAGAAGCGTGGTCAGGGCGACCACGGCCAGGATGGCGACGACGAGCACGCCGATGCTTTGCAGCGAGACGGCATGGCCGAGGATGGAGATGTCGCCGGTCGGCACGATCGATGGAAAGGGCGAGGCCTCTGCGCTGTAGAACTGCTTCACGGCCTCCTTGAGGCCGATCGTCAGCGCCATGGTGGCGATCGCCAGCGGCAGCACGCCATGGCGCATCATCGGGTCGACCAGCAGCATCTTGAAGCCGAGGCCCAGAAGGATCATCGACAACAGGAAGCCGATGATGATCGCGAGCCAGAATGGCGCACCGGCATGCATCGCCCCGAGCATCAGGAACGCCGGCAGCATCACGAACTCGCCCTGCGCGAAGTTGATGGTCTGCGAGGTCTGCCAAAGCAGCGTGAACCCGACCGCGACCAGCGCGTAGATCGCGCCAGTGGCAAGTCCCGCGACCAGAAGATCGAACAGATTGGACATTTTCCCCTCTCTCCTCTCCCTCTCCCCGCAAGCGGGGAGAGGCGAAGAGTCCGTCACTTCATCTTCGGCAGCACCTGCTTCACGACCTGCTTGCCTTCGACCACCTCGACCAGGAAGCTCTGGCGATCGATGTCGCCGTTCTGGTCGAAGGTGACGTCCATCAAAATGCCCGGCTCGTCCGCGGCCTTGATCGTCAGGCCGTGCAGCGTGTCGGCGAACGCCTTGGAATCGACCTTGCCCATCTTCTCGGTAGTGGCTTTCACCATGTAGACGGCGAGATAGCCCTTCAGGCCGTTGTGGTCCGGCACGTAGTTGTACTTCTTCGAGAACCTGTCGCGGAACGCCTTGATCAGGTCGACCGGAGCGTCGGTGGTGAGGCCGACATGGCCGCGTGCGCCGTTGGCGGCATCGCCGGCGAGCTCGATCACCTTCTGGCCGATCAGCGTGGTCTCGCCCATCAGCGGCGCGGTGACGCCCTGACGCTTCAGCTCCTTCAGGATGCGGGCGCTCTCTTCCTCGTTGAGATAGACGAACACTGCGTCGGGATTGGCAGCCTTGATCTTGCCGACGTCGGCGGCGAAATCGGCCTGGCCGGCTTCGGTCGAGAGGTCGGCGACGACCTTGGAGCCGAGGCGGTCGAGTTCCTTGACGATGACGTCGCGGCCGCCGCGGCCGAAATCATTGTTGACCCAGACCACTGCGACCGACTTCGCTTTCATGTCGTCGTGGATGTATCTGGCGACCTTCGGCATCGAGGACTGCTGGCCGAACGAGGTGCGGAACAGGAATTTGTTTCCGGCCTGCGTCAGCTCGGCGGCTTCGCCGCCCATGATCTGGGCGATGCCGGCCTCTGCCGCGAGCGGTGCGGTCACCTTGACCGATCCGGAATAGCCGGGTCCGAGCAGCACATAGGGCTCGGCGTCGAGCGCCTTCTGCACCTGGGCACGCGCAACGCCGGGGTTGGACTGCGAGTCGGCATGGGTGACTTCGAGCTTGCGGCCCAGCACGCCGCCCTTGGCGTTGATCTCCTCGATCGCGAGGTCGATGCCGTTCTTCCAGTTGGTGCCGACGGTGGCGCCGCCGCCGGACAATTCAGCGACGTCGGCGAGCTTGATCGCTTGTGCGTGGACGCTGGTTGCCGTCGCGAAGGCAAGCAGGGCGCTTGCCAGCAGGGTCGATTTCATGGTCTCTCTCCTCCCATTTCCGTTGATTTTGCCAGCGGCCTTGTGTCCGGCCGCTTCGGTTACGCCGCGTGATAGGCCGAGCTTCGTGCCGCCATGACCTCGTCGAAAGCCTCTCCCATGACTTCGGTCGATGGGGCAAGGCCCGTGAACAACTCGAAGGCGTCGGCGGCCTGATAGATCGCGAGCTCCCGCCCGGTCATGATTCGCGCGCCGCGCTCCCGCGCCGCGGCCAGCAGTGGCGTGATCAGCGGCGAATAGACGGCATCCGCAACCCATAATTTGTCGTGCAGCAGCGGCGCCGGGACCGGCATTCCGCGGTTCGGCAGCATGCCGACCGGCGTGCCATTGACGAGGCCGGTTGCGCCCTGGAGCGCATCCTCGACGCTTGCGGCGACCCTCGCGCTGCCCCACCGAGCAAGCAGGGAGACGAGTGTCTGCGCGCGCGCCGGCTCACTGTCAAAAATGCGGATGTCGGAAACCTCAAGGCTCGCCAGCGCAAACGCGATTGCCTTGCCAACGCCGCCGGCGCCGATCACGGCGACGGCGTTCCCGGTCGGCGCCAGCAACGGTGCCACCGCGCGTGCAAAGCCGGTCGTATCGGTGTTGTGCCCGGTCAGGCGGCCGTCCCTAGCGACGACGGTGTTGACCGCGCCCATCGCAGCGGCGCCCGGCGCCAGCTCGTTGAGCAGCGGGACCACCGCTTCCTTGTAGGGGAAGGTGACATTGACGCCGGCAAAGCCGAGCCGCCGCACGCCTTCGAGCATCATGCTGAGCCCGGTCGCATCGGCGCCGGCGACCTCGATGAGCTGGTAATGGCCGCGCAGGCCAAGGGCCTCGGCGGCGCGCTCATGCATGGCGGGGGA
>JAEWFG010000149.1 GCA_023388935.1 Pseudomonadota bacterium
TCGAATAGGCCTTTCCCTTCATCTGAGCCCCCCAAAGCTGATGGAGCCCAGCGACTCATATTCGCAGCCGTTCGGGAATCCCCCCGGCCATCACAATCGATTCAACTCAGCCGCCAAATGCTCTAGCTCACTTCGCCACCCGAGTAGGCTTGTCGGCCGCCGCCTCCGACCATTCGCCGACGACGCGATCGAGATCGCAGAGGTTCTGGTGCATCTGCTCCAGCGAGAAGCCGAGTGCGAAGAAGCGCTCCGCAGTGTCGCCGGGATGGCCGCGAATCAGGCCGTCCTGCCGGACGCCGGCGACTGCCTCGGCGTAGTGCTGAAGCGCGACGTGCACGGGATGGATCGGCGGCGCGCCGACGCCCGCGCGCAAAGCCACGGCGGCGGAGCGGAGGAAGCTCGCGATCACGGTCGAGACTTCCGTAAGTGGAGCCGCAAGCCGCATCTGCACCTCGACCGGCAGCGGCACCACCGTGGCGCGGCCGATCATCACGACGTCATGGCGCAGGCGCAGGACCGTTCGCAGCAGCGGGCCGGTATCGGGCCCGCTCGACAGCCGCGCGGCGCGCTCGCGCTCGGCCTCGGCGCCGATCGCGTTGAGACCGACGATCGCGGTGCCAATGCCATCCTGGATCCGGTGCAGCGCGTCGTTGTCGCGGCCGCGCGTCAGACCCGCGAGAAGCTCGGTGAAGGCATCCGCGATCAATTCGAGCAGCGTGGCCGCACTGGCGCGGATCTGCCGCACCGCACGCGAGGGCAGCACCAGGAAGGAGACGAGCAGTCCCGTGATGGCGCCGACCGCGACCTCGCTGACCCGGTCGATCGCCGAAGCCATGGGATCGGCATGATGCATGGTCGGAACCAGCAGCACGATCACTGCGGTCACGGTGGCTGTGCTCAGGGTCGGATAGACCGCGGCGATGAAGGCGAGCGGCGCGACCGCCAGCACCAGCACGCCCAACAGCCCCGCTTCGCTGTGGTAGGGAAGCAGAATCGCGATGGCCCCGCCATAGATCGCGCCGCCAATCGTGCCGAGCATGTAGTCGCGCGTCGCCTTCAGTGAGCGCCCGACGCTCATCTGGGTGACGATCAGCGAGGTCAGGACCGCCCAGAGCGGCAGCAACAGATGCAGCGCGGTTGCGATCGCATAGGCCGCCGTTGCCGCCACAGTGACCCGGACCGCCAGCCCCAGCTGCGTCCTTCGCGCCCAGATCCGGTCGAACAGATCCTTTGCAAGTGCCATCGTCGAATGTCCCGGTCCGATCCTCACAGAGCCAGGCAAGAGCATAGCTGATGCCCGCGGCCCCGAGGCCGCTTGAAAGGCCAAATCAGCCCGCCTAATTTGCGCGCCAAAACGAGGAAATACGATGGCTCACGAAACCGCAACGCTCGCCGCCTATGTCGCCAACCTGAAATTCGACGATATTCCAGCGGAGGTGCTGGAGCGCGCCAAAGTGCTGACGCTGGATTTCCTCGGCAGCGCCATCCGGGCCAGGCGCGAGGCCGAATCCACCCCGTCGATCCTGAAGATGCTGGAGGCGCTCGCGCTCGACACCAAGGGCGAGTCCACCGTGTTCGGCGACACCAAGACCTGGACGCCGGCGGTCGCGGCGCTGCTCAACGGCGCGTTCGGCCACTCTCTCGACTTCGACGACACCCACGCCGATTCCTCGCTGCATCCGAGCGCGCCGGTGGTTCCGGCTGCCTTTGCCGTCGGCGAGATGGTCGGCGCCTCCGGGCGCGACGTACTAACCGCGATCGTGGCGGGCTATGAGGTCTGCTGCCGGCTCGGCAACGCGCTCGACCCGACCTCGCATTACGCGCGCGGCTTCCATCCGACCGCGACCGCGGGCACCTATGGTGCGGCAGCGGCCGCCGGCAAGCTGTTCGGCCTTTCCGAGAAACAGATCGTCGCCGCTTTCGGTGTCTCCGGCAGCCAGGCCGCAGGCTCCCTGCAATTTTTGGTCAACGGCGCCTGGAACAAGCGCTACCAGGTCGGCGCCGCCGCGATGAACGGCGTGATCGCCGCGACGCTGGCGCGCAACGATTTCGTCGGCTCTACGGAATCGGTCGAGGGCAAGCACGGCCTGCTCGCCGGCTACACCGACGACGCACATCCGGACAAAGCGGTCGCCGAGCTCGGCAAGAGCTACGAGACGATGAAGATCGGCGTGAAGCCCTATCCGAGCTGCCGCTACACCCATGCCGCGATCGACGCGCTGATCGCGATGCGGCGCGAGCACAATCTGACGCCTGATCAGGTCAAACGCGTCGAGATCGGTCTGCATCGCAACGGCATCACGCTGACCGGCGATGCCGCGACCAAGCGTCATCCCACCTCGATCGTCGGCGGCCAGTTCTCGATGTTCTTCACCGGCGCGCTCGCGCTTGACCAGGGCTCATTTGGCTGGGACGACTACAACCGTCTCGGCGATGCCGCCATCGACGCGCTCGCCGACAGGTTCGACGTGGTGCAGGACGACCGCCTCGAGGTCGGCCGCACGCATCCGTTCGGCGCCCGCGTCAGCATCACCACCGACGACGGCGTGCATGAGCGCCTCTATGCCGATCCCTCGGGCGAGCCGACCTCGTTCCCCGACGCGCAGGCGATGCAGCAGAAATTCTTGACGCTGGCGCGCCCGGTGCTGAACGCGCGCGCGGAGAAGTTTGCAGATGCGATCATGACGCTGGAGCGGTTCGACCGCGTGGCGAAGGCGACGGAGCTGGGGCGGTAGAACTTCAAGCTAGCGCGACAGCGCGTTCTTCCCCTCTCCCCTTGTGGTCCCTTGTGGGAGAGGGTGGCGCGCCGCGCAGCGGCGAGACGGGTGAGGGGTCTCTCTCCGCGTGCACCTTCACGCAGTTGAATGCGCGGAGGTAGACCCCTCATCCGGCGCTTCGCGCCACCTTCTCCCACAAGGGGAGAAGGAAGAAGAGGCGGCGCTTCGCTCCGCTGTTATCAATTCACGCCCACCAATTTCCCCTTCTCGCGCGTCGCTGCAATCACGTCGCGCACGAGATCGAACACGCCATCCGCCTCCGGCGGTGCGTTCGGTGAGCGGCCGAGACGCACGATCACAAGGCGCTCCGACGGGATCACGATCGTGTACTGCCCGATCGTGCCCTTGGCGAAGAAGGCATCGCGCGGCCAGCCGTGGTCGACGCGAAATTTCGCACCAAAGCTGTCACCCTGATTGGTCCAGAAGCCGGCGCCGATGCCGACCCAGGCGTTTGGCGTCGCCGACGCCGAATAGTTCACCCAGCCTTCCGGCAGGATGCGCTTGCCGCCGGCGACGCCGTCATTGAGATAGAGTTGGCCGAAGCGTGCCCAGTCGCGCGCGGATGCGAGCATCTCGCTCGAGCCTTCGATTGTGCCGGCGCCGTCGAGCTGAAGCGTGACATGGCGCATGCCGAGCGGGGCGAACAATTCGCGGCGCGCGAAGCGAAGTGCGTCTGAGGGATTGCCACCGGCGGCGTTGCGGATCAGATGCGCGAGCATGATTGTGTTGCCGTCGTGATAATTCCACACCGTGCCAGGCGCGGTCGCCAGCGGCATGCTCGCGGCATAGGCGGCCATGTCATCTTCGGTGAATTTCATACGATTGACCGGTTCGAACGCGGAGCCGAGCGAAGCCTGCAGCGAGCTGCCGAGCGCGAGCCCCGCGGTGTGGCGTAGCAGTTGATCGACGGTGATGGCGTAGCGTGGATCGTCCGGATTCGCCCACGCGGCAACTGGCGCGGGTCCGTCGAGCTTCAACTTGCCCTGGCGCACGAGAATGCCGGTCAGGGCTGATATCACCGACTTCGTCATGGAGAAGCCGAGCAGCGGTGTCTCCGGTCCGATACCGTCGGCATAGCGCTCGGCGACAATTTGACCGGCCTTCATGACGACGATTGCGCGGGTACGCCGATAGGGCGGCTGCTCGGGTTCGGCGAAGGCGCGGTCGAGCGCGGTTGACAGTCCTTCGCTTTGCGGCGCCACCAGTCCCGGGCCGGCGATCTCCGGCAGCAAGGCAGGCTGCTTGTCATCCGGCGGCAACGCGACGTCGGCGATCCCCTGGCCGTGCTCGAGCGTGCAGCCGAGTCCCTCGCGATAGACGGCATGGCTGCGGCCGACGCCGAACAGCGTCACCGTGACATCCTTGCGGGCACGATCAACCCTGTAGTCCATCGCCCAGGTCAGGAGACCCGCGCCCGGCATCGCATCGGTGGTCTCGGTGAGATTGCGCCTGGGATCGAGGCCGGAGACGAACGTCTCCGAGCAGAGCGTGTCGGCGATGAAGCCGGTCGCAACCTTGGGCACGTCACGGGCCCGCGCCGCGCCGAGCGCGAGGCCGGCACAGGCAATGGCGGTGGTGAGGAAGAGGATCTTGCGGCGGCGGGTCACGGGCTTTCTCCGGCTTCGGGGCGAATGCCGAGAGCAGGCCGGATGCGGGCGGGAAGCGCTCGCCGGATTTGAAAAATGACCTTGTTGAAACTGATCGAGGCTAGCCGATTTTGAAATTATTGTGTAATTTCAAAGATCTAAAATCTAGACCGCGTCAGCCTTCAGCCGCCGATATTCCGTCGGCGTCACGCCGGTCACCGCCTTGAAGGCGCGGTTGAACGGGCCGAGCGACTGGAAGCCGGCGTCCATGGCGATGGTGATGACGGGGACCTCGGCCTGCGCGGGGTCGGCGAGCGCGGCCCTCGCCTCCTCGATCCGGTGGTTGTTCAGGAACACATTGAAGTTGCGATAGCCGAGCCGCTGGTTGATCAGCCGGCGCAACCTGTATTCCGGGATTTTCAGCCGGTGCGCCAAGGCGCCGATGGTGATGTTTTCCTGACGATAGATCCGCTCGTCCGCCATCAGGCGCATCAAGGCATCGATGAGTTTTTGGTCGGCCGCATCCTCGGCTGCTGCCGGCCCGTTCGCAACGACCGCCGGTGCTGCCTCCGCGGCAACCGGAAACAGGTCGGCCCCATCGACGCGCATCATCGCCCACACGATGGCAGCAACGACGCAGGCGAGCACGCCGGCATTGATCGTGTTGGCGACATCGCCGACCTCGCTGCCGGCGGCAAAGATCTGGAGCAGCGCGTTCGACCCGCCATAGAGCGCAGCCGCGCAAACGATGAAGACGCGAACATTGCGGCGGCGCTCAACCAGGTCGACCGCCCACGAATTGATCGTCTGCATGACCGCGAGCGCGATGAAACCGAGCGAAATCAGATTGGTCGCGATGACGGAGAACCGCACATTGCCGCCCGAGGCAATCCCAAGGCAGCTGACGAAGCTGAACGCGGCAACCAGCGCCCAGACCGCACCGTGCCACCAGCGCAAGTGAAATTCGTCATCGAACAGCGCGCGCGTGAACAGCCAGAACACCACAATATTGCCGGTCGAGAGCGCAATCAGCGGCGCATGCCAGGCCGGGACCGGCGATGATACGCCAATCGAATAGCTGGCGGCATGCGCGGCGGAGCCCAGCGCGAAGGCAACAGCAAGCCTCCCTGCGACGACGTTCCGGAAACCGGAGAACAGCGATGCCGCCAGCACCAGCAATAGCGCTACGGCAGCCGAACGAAATGCGAGTTCGAGATTGGTCAGCAGCATCCTGTTGGTCCGATGGCGCAAGCGCGCCCGTGCCGAGAACTTAAGTTAGATCGGACTTCGTTTCAATTTCGTCGGATCCACGCGGCGCGCGACGTGATCCAGGCGTCGGCAGGCTTGCCGAACAACTCGATCTCGCGATCCTTCCTCGCACCCAGGCGGCGCGCGACGCCTTGCGATGGCGCATTCACGCTTTCAATGCAGTGTATGATCTCGTCAACCTCAAAATTGTCGAACGACCAATCGATCGACGCACGGGCCGCCTCCACGGCATAGCCCTTGCCGCGGAATTCCCCGGCAATGCCCCAGCCGACCTCGAAACCTGGCCAGCCCGGCGGACACCACGGACCGACCCGCCCGACATAGGCACCGCTCGACTTTTCCTCGACCACGAACATGCCAAAGCCATGAAGTGCCCAGTGCCCGGACATGACGGCGGCGTTACGCCAACCGGCGATCTCGGTGGTAACCGGTTTGCCGTCCACTGTGATGAAACGCGCCGTGCCCGGGTCGGCCAACATCATGCTATTCGGCGCAATGTCGCTGGCGCGCCAAGGGCGCAGGATCAGGCGTTCCGTCTCGATTCTGGGGCCTTTGACCTGAAGCAGCTCGGCGCCAGGCTTGAGCGGCGGAATCATCAGTCTCCTCCCGTTTGCAAAGCTGTTCTGCTACGATCATACCGGCAAGAAACAGGAGTCAACCATGAGCTGGCAACCCTCCAACGATCCCGTGCTCGGGGATCCCATGTCATGCGATGCGCTCGATCTCGTCATCGTGCCGCGCACCCGCGACCTCGGCGACGGATTCGCAGTGCGCCGCGCGCTGCCGCATGGCAGGCGACAGATGGTCGGTCCCTTCATCTTCTTCGATCATTTCGGGCCGGTGCAGTTCGTCTCCGGCAAGGGCATGGACGTGCGGCCGCATCCGCATATCGGACTTGCCACCGTTACCTATCTGTTCGACGGCGCGATCATGCATCGCGACAGCGAGGGCAACATCCAGGAGATCCAGCCCGGCGCGATGAATCTGATGACCGCCGGGCGCGGCATCGCGCATTCCGAGCGCACACCGGATGCGCAGCGCGCGTCAGGCCAGAAGATGCTGGGCCTGCAAAGCTGGATCGCGCTGCCGGCCGGATCCGAAGAGATCGCCCCGTCGTTCCAGCATTACGGCGCCGGCGACCTGCCAATGATCTCCGAGCGCGATTTCACCGCGCGGGTGATCGCAGGCTCGTCGTTCGGCATCACCTCGCCGGTCTCGATGGTCTCGCCCTGGTTCTACACCGAGGTCACGGCCGCCGCTGGCGCGAGCCTGCCGCTCGATCCCGATCACGAGGAGCGCGCGATCTATCTGGTCGACGGCGAGGTCGAGATCGCGAATGAGCGCTATGAGGGGCCGCGGCTGCTGATCTTCCGCCCGGGCGACCGCATCACCGTGAAGGCCGTGACGCCGACACGGATGATGTTTCTCGGCGGCGATGCGCTGGAAGGTCCGCGCCACATCTGGTGGAATTTCGTCTCCTCCAGCAAGGAGCGGATCGAGCAGGCCAAGCAGGACTGGAAAACCGGCCGCTTCGCGGCGGTTCCGCAGGAACATGAGTTCATTCCGCTGCCGGAATAGGCTAATCGGGTCTCCGGTCGCGCTCTCAGGCGCGGCCGGATTTCCTGTACGAAGGCCCTGTCTCCGAAAGCTCTGCCGATGACCACCATGCTGTCCAGCGACCTGCCCCTGCCGAAGATCGGCCGCGGCAAGGTGCGCGATATCTACGCCGTCGACGACGACCGCCTGCTGCTCGTCACCACCGACCGCATCAGCGCCTTCGACGTCGTGATGGGCGAGACGATCCCGATGAAGGGCGCAGTGCTGACCCAGATCAGCGCGTTCTGGTTCAAAGAGCTCGAGGGGGTGGTGCCGCATCACATGATCAGCGCCGACGCCGACGAGATCATCGCGGCCGTGCCGGCGCTGAGGCCACATCGCGCCGAGATTCTCGGCCGTGCGATGCTGGCGCGCCGCACCACCGTGTTTCCGATCGAATGCGTGATCCGCGGCTATCTCTCCGGCTCGGCCTGGAAGGAATATGCGGCAAGCGGCACGCTGGCGGGCGAGAAGCTCAAGGCGGGCCTCGTCGAGAGCGAGAAGCTCGAGCCTTCGATCTTCAGCCCGGCGACCAAGGCCGAGACCGGCCATGACGAGAACATCACGATCGCGCGGATGCGCGCAGTGGTCGGTGACGAGACAGCCCATACGCTCGAGAGCATGACGCGTGCCGTCTATGCGCTCGGCGAGGAGCTGGCGCGCAAGCAGGGCATCATCATCGCCGACACCAAGTTCGAGTTCGGCCGCGACAAGGATGGTCGCATCATCCTGATCGATGAGGTGATGACGCCGGATTCGTCGCGCTTCTGGGCCGTCGATGCCTACAAGCCCGGTCAGCCCCAAGCGAGTTTCGACAAGCAGCCCTTGCGCGACTATCTCGACATCGAACGCCACGCCGGCCGCTGGAACGGCGACGCCCCGCCGCCCCCACTGCCCGCCAGCGTCGTGGATGCAACCAGCAAGCGGTATCTGGAAGCGTATCGCCGCGTGACGGGGAAAGAGCTGAAGATCTAGCCCAGCGGTCGCCTCTCGCTCCGTCATTGCGAGGAGCTCTTGCGACGAAGCAATCCAGCGTCCCTCCACGGAAAGATTCTGGATTGCTTCGCGGAGCCTGTCATCGGGCCGCGCTTCGCGCGGACCCGGTGGCTCGCAATGACGCGGAGGGGTCCGCACCATCTCTCTACCATCCCCCTGCCGCGGGTGATCCGCCGTTCACATGCCGTGGGGCGAAACCGTCGGATATTTCATAGCTACAAAAATCCCGTTGCGCTAAGCCTGTAGTCGTCTACGTCTCGGACGGGGACTTTTCAGGGGCGAGCGTCAGGGCGTGACCGATCCAGCAATTACCTTCACTCCGGCTTCGCGATTCGAACCGGCCCTCAAGCGTGCGCTGAACGATATACTGGGCGGAAGCGCCGCAAGCGTCCTGGCACTCACCTTCGGACTGTCCTATGCGCTGCTGATCTTCACCGGCCCACTCTCGCCCTACCTGTCCTACGGGATCGCGGCGACCTTCATCAGCTCAGCCGTGCTTGCCGCCATCGTCGCGCTCGGCAGCTCCCTGCCGTTTGCGATTGCCGCCCCTGACAGTTCGACCGCGGCGATAACGGGCATTCTGGCGGCCTCGCTGGTCGAACGGATCCATGCGGCTAATCCGTCGGCGCCGCTGCTCTCGCCGGTTTTGATCACGCTCGGCCTGTCGACGGCGCTGACCGGCGTGGTGCTGTGCGGATTGGGCCTGACGCGTATGGGCCGCGCCATCCGTTACGTGCCTTATCCCGTGGTCGGCGGCTTCCTCGGCGCAACCGGACTTCTGATCATCATGGGCGCGATCCGGGTGATCACCGATCATCCCGTGCAGCTCGCGACACTGACGCACCTTGCCAACGGCATCGCACTGTCGGAGCTGGGTGCGGCCTGCGCCATGGCGCTGGTGCTGTATCTGACCTGGCATCGTTCGCGCAGCCCGTTCGGACTGCCGATCATCCTGATCGGCGGCGTGCTCACGGCGCATCTGGCGTTCTGGATCACGGGTGTCTCGCTCGAAGAAGCCCGCGCGCTGGGCTGGACCTTCCAGCCGCCGCCGCCAGCGGCTTTCACGGTGCCCTGGCACATCGACGATCTCGCGAAGTATCCCTGGTTCGCCGTACCTGACCTGCTTGGCAACCTCGTCGCGGTCATCTTCGTCACCGCATCCAGCACGCTGTTCAACACCACCGGCATCGAGGTGGCCTTGCACCGCGAAGCCAATTTGGAGCGCGAGCTGAACGTGACCGGCGCCGCCAACATCGTGGCCGGCCTGCTAGGCGGCTACCCCGGCTGCAGCTCGATCAGCCGCTCGGTCCTCAATTTCAGCAGCGGCGGCCGCGGGCGCCTGTCCGGCCTCACCGTCTCGGCGCTGTCGCTTCTGATGCTCGCGGTCGCCCCCGAGCTGCTCGGCTTCATCCCGAAATTCGTGCTCGGCGGCTTGCTCCTCTATCTCGGCGCCGACCAGCTGCACAAATGGATCATCGAATCGCGCAAGCGGCTCTCGAAGCTCGAATACCTGTCGCTCATCGCCATCATCGCGATCATCGTGGTCTGGGGTTTCGTGCCGGGCATCCTGATCGGCGTCATCATCGGCTGCGCCACCTTTGCGTTCAGCGCGGCGCGGGTCGAATCGATCAAATACAGCTTTGACGGCTCCGAATATCGCTCCTCGCTCGACCGCTCGCGCGACGACCAGGACGTGCTGCTTGCCCATGGCGGCAAGATCCAGGGCCTGAACCTGCAGAGCTATCTGTTCTTCGGCTCGGCCAACCGGCTCTATCAGCATGTCAAGCAGCTGCTCCAGGAGCGTCCGGAGTGCCGCTACCTGCTGTTCGACTTCAAGCTCGTCACCGGCGTTGACTCGTCAGCCGCCTACAGCTTTGCGCAGATCAAGCGCAGCGCGGCCGACCTCGGCGTCGAGCTGATCCTGGTGCATCTGTCGGCGGCGGCCGAGAAGGTGCTGCGCTCCAGCGACTTCGTCGGCGAAGGCGTCACCATCATTCCCGAGCTCGATCATGCGCTGGAATGGTGCGAGAACGAGATCATCTCGCAACACCAGGAGCTGGACCAGGAAGAGGCCAGCCTGCACGACTGGTTCGCAAGGCTTCTCGACAGCGAGGACGATGCCGACGAGCTGATCCGCCGCTGCCAGCGCCTCGAGGTCGACGCCGGCGATGTCATCGTACAAGCCGGTGACCCCGCCGATTCCATGCATTTCATTCTCGACGGCCGCGTCGGCATCATGGTCCCCGCCGACGACGAGCGCACCACGCGCGTGCGCAGCCTCGGCCGCTACACCACGATCGGCGAGATGGGCCTGGTGTCGCGCGCCCCGCGCAGCGCCACCATCCAGGCCGAGGTCGACAGCGTGCTCTATGTGCTGAACACGCACCAGTTCAACGCCATCCGGGACGAGACCCCCGCGCTCAGCCACAAACTATTGACCTATTTCGTGTCGGTCATGGCCGAGCGGCTGACATTTGCGAACCGGACGATCGCGGTGCTGAGGCGGTAGGGGCGCAAATGGACGCTACAGCTCGATGCGCCGGCCGATCTCGACCAGGTCCTTGCTGGGTATCCTGAATCGATCGACCGCATGCGCCGAGTTTCTGGACATGAACGCAAACAGAGCGATCTGCCAGCGGGATAGCCACGGCCGCTTGGCGTCGCTCACCGCATCGTAGCGCTCGATGAAGAACGTCGGCTGATCCCAGGCTGGCACGCCCTCTCGTCTCGCCTCGCTTATCGCCGCTGGAAGATCGGGGATTTCCACAAAACCAAAATGAGCAGTCATGTGCCAGAGGCCCTCGCCCAGCTTCTCGCACTTGATGCGATCGGCCGGCAGAACGCGAGGAACGCTCTCGAAGCTGACCGAGAGCGCGACAACCGTTTCGAACAGGGATCGCGTCCGGTTCACGTAATTGACGATGATGGCAGGCATACCCTTGTCAAATCTGGTCAGGAAGATCCCGGTCCCCGCGACACGAACGATGTTCTGAGCCGTCAGCCGGCCGAAAAAGTCGTCGAGGGATTCAGGGCGCATGGAGTTGCGCCTGTACACAGCGGTGACGCCATAGTGCCAGGTGGTCATGACGGTAAAGACGAGCAGTCCGAAGCCGAGCGGGATCCAGCCGCCTTCGAATACCTTCAGCAAGTTCGCGGCGAAGAAGCTGAGGTCTACGCCAAGCAGGATCGCCATGATTGCCGCCGATTGCCGGAGCGGCCAATGCCATCGCGCCCGCATGACTTCGAAGAGCAGGATCGTGGTCAGAACCATGGTGGTGGATACCGCGGTGCCATAGGCTCCCGCGAGTCGGTCGGAGGTTCCGAACCCTGCCGTAAGGCTGATCGTCAGAATCATCATCGTCCAGTTCACGAACGGAACGTAGATCTGGCCGTATTGGTCGGCGGACGTCTGCCTGATGCGGATACCCGGAAACCAGCCAAGCTGCATGGCCTGACGGGTCATCGAGAAAGCGCCGGTGATGATCGCCTGACTGGCGATGATGGTAGCCAGCGTCGCGAGAGCCACCAACGGATAGAGCGTCAGCGGCGGAGCCAGCTTGAAGAACGGATTGGAGTCGAGATCGGGAGAAACAGTGAAGACGGCCACTTGCCCCGCATAATTGAGAACCAGCGCAGGCAGCACGATGCCGTACCAAGCGACGCGAATCGGCGCACGCCCGACATGGCCCATGTCCGCGTAGAGCGCTTCGCCGCCGGTCAAAGCCAGGAACACGCCACCGAGCGTGGCAAAGCCGAGGAAGCCATGCGTCGTCAGGAGGCGAATTCCATAGACCGGATTGACGGCCGCCAGCACTTGGGGCTGGCGCAGAATGCCGTGGATGCCCAGCCCCGCCATGCTGACGAACCACAACAGCATGATCGGACCGAACGCCTTGCCCACGGTGTCCGTTCCCCGGTTTTGCAAAGCGAACAGGCCCAACAAGATCAGGACCGCAATCGGCATGGTGTAGGGCTTGAATATCGCGGTTGCGACGTTGAGGCCTTCGACGGCGCTCAGCACTGAAATGGCCGGCGTGATAATGCCGTCGCCGTAGATCAGCGCAGCACCGAAGAGACCTGCAATCAGCAACCAGCGGCCTCGTCCGAACCAACGTGCCCCAGTCAGGGCCGTGAGCGCCATGATGCCGCCCTCGCCGTGATTGTCTGCGCGCATGACGAGGAGGCCGTACTTGACCGAGATGGTCACGATGAGCGACCAGAACACCAGTGACAGAGACCCCATAGCGGCCTCGGCATCGAACGCATTGCCCATCAGATGCACGATCGTCTGCAGCGTGTAGAGCGGACTCGTACCCAGATCGCCATAGACGATGCCGAGCGCGAGCAGGATCGTTGCGCGGCTGGACGATGGCTCTGTCCGCCCGTGCGGCCGGCCGGTGAAAGCGCTGCCGGCTGAGAGCGCCGAGATCGATGCATTGGGCATGGAACCACAGGCCCGGGAAACAACTCAGAACATGCGATCGAACGAGAGCGGTGGTGAGCATCAAGTCAACGCTCGCGGCCGAATACCGTCCCCACCCTGCGGATGAAGATCGTTGTTAACGTTCGCTCGATCTGCTCAGTTCCTGCGTTTGCCGGCGCTCTGCCAAGTACGCCCGACCATCGATCAGTGATGCCGCAAACGACTAACGCTCAGCGACATCCCCTCCGAAAGGAGGGACTTCGTGTAGCTGACGGTTTCGCAACGCAACGCTGCCCGCGGTCTCACACCCCCGCCATCATCACGTATTTGATCTCGACATATTCTTCCATGCCGTGATGGGAGCCTTCGCGGCCAAGGCCGCTTTCCTTGACGCCGCCGAAGGGGGCGACTTCCGTGGTGATGAGGCCGGTATTGACGCCGACCATGCCGGATTCCAGCGCTTCGGCGACGCGCCAGACGCGGCCGAGGTCGCGGGAGTAGAAGTAGGAGGCAAGACCGAACGGCGAGGCGTTGCACATCGCAATGACGTCGGCCTCGTCCTTGAAGCGGATCACCGGAGCGAGCGGGCCGAAGGTTTCTTCCTGCGACACCAGCGAGTCCGGCTTGACGTCGGCAAGCACGGTCGGCTCGAAGAAGGAGCGTCCGAGCTCGCTGCGCTTGCCGCCGGTGACGACCTTGGCGCCGCGTTTCACCGCATCCGCAATGTGCCGCTCGACCTTGTCGACCGCTTTCATGTTGATCAGCGGGCCCTGCGTGACGCCGTTCTCGGTGCCATCGCCGATCTTCATCGCCGCAACCTTCTTCGACAGCTTCTGCACGAACTCGTCGTAGATCTTGTCCTGGGCGTAGAGGCGATTGGCGCAGACGCAGGTCTGACCCATGTTGCGGTATTTCGAGACGATGGCGCCTTCGACCGCGGCATTGATGTCGGCGTCGTCGAACACTACGAAGGGCGCATTGCCGCCGAGCTCCAGGCCGAGCCGTTTCACGCCGACGGAGGCCTGCTGGTAGAGGATCTTGCCGACGGCGGTCGAACCGGTGAAGCCGACGAAGCGCACGGCCGGATGCTCGCACAGCACCTTGCCGATCGGCGACGCATCACCGGTGATGATGTTGAAGACGCCCTTGGGCACGCCGGCCTTTTCAGCGAGCGCGGCGAGCGCCAGCGCCGACAGCGGCGTCTCGTTCGCGGGCTTGAGCACCACGGTGCAGCCGGCCGCCAGCGCGGGCGAGACCTTTCGCGTGATCATCGAGTTCGGGAAATTCCACGGCGTGATCGCACCGCAGACGCCGATCGGCTGCTTGATCGCGAGCAGCCGCGCATCGGGGCGCTGCGTCGGGATGGTCTCGCCATAGACGCGGCGGGCTTCCTCGGCGAAGAACTCGACATAAGCGCCGCCGATATCGACCTCGCCGAGGGCCTCGGAGAGCGGCTTGCCCTGCTCGGAGGTGAGGATCAGCGCGAGATCCTCGCGGTTGGCGACGATCAGTTCAAACCATTTGCGCAGGATGTTGGAGCGCTGCTTGGCGGTGTGCTTGGCCCAGGCGGGAAACGCACGCTCGGCGGCCTCGACCGCCTTGGTGGCATCTTCAGCCGAGAGCTGCGGGACTTTTGCCAGCTCGACGCCGGTGGCCGGATTGTTCACCGCGAAGACCGGCGAACCGACCCAGGCGCCGTCGATATAGCAGGCCTCCTTCAGGAGCGAAGGGTCCTTCAACCGTTCCCGCAGGGTGGCGGTGGTGTGCTGGGCGCGTGCGGCGGCGGTCGGGGTCATGGCGTTGCTCCTGGAGCGATCGGATCGACCCGGAATATAGGGACAGACGGTGCGCAATGCACCGTCCAGCAACGCACGTCTGATGGGAGCCAGATTCGGAGCGGCGAAGTTACGCCGCGCCGCTCATATAGGTCTCGCGCCGGCCGATCATGCGCTCGGCCGCGACCTTTGCGGCGGCCTTCGAGGAGGTCGCGCAGGTGCGGTATTCGAGATCGGGAGCGTCGGAAGTGTCACGACGGCCGAACCAGGATTTCGAGCCGACCCGCAGCAGCGCCAGCGCCTGCGCCAGATTGTCGACGGCCCCGAACGAATAGAGCGCGCCAGTACCGGCGATGCGGACCTCGTAAATACCGGGCGAAATCGGCGCCTCGAGGTTGTCGCCCCGTCCGGGACGGGGATAGCGCTTCCATTCACTCCAGGTCGAAATCATCCGAGGCCCCCTCGCGGCCGCGAACGACCGCCAACATTTGCATCAAGTCTTAACGATGGCCGTGACTAGGCCAAAGACTGAACGCCGCAACGCACAAAATGTATCACACGTGCGGCCATTCACCGCAGCTTGTGAGTTGCGGTTCAGCGCTTGTCGTCCTGCGTGTGGCGCGTGCGGTCAAATCACGACATCGCGACCGTCGCGGGCACTTGGACGTGCTTGCCGCGCAGGGCACGCGGGAGGACAATCGATTGCGTCCAACGATAACCAAACCGGAGGAAACGCGTATGCAAAGCCAAGCCCAGATCGGCGAGATTCTGCGCCAGAAGAGCGACGCCAAAGAGATTCCCGGCGTCGTCGCGATCGCTGCCAGTGGTAACGACATTCTGTATCAGGGCGCGTTCGGCAAGCGCGACCTGTCCAAGCCCGACGCGATGACGGCCGACAGCGTGTTCTGGATCGCCTCGATGACGAAGGCGGTGACGTCTGCGGGCGCGATGCAACTGGTCGAGCAGGGCAAGCTGTCGCTGGATGCGCCGATCGGTTCGGTGCTGCCCGATCTCGCCAAGCCGCAAGTGCTCGAAGGCTTCGACGCCAACGGCGAGCCTAAGCTGCGGCCGGCGAAGGGCGCGATCACGCTGCGCCAACTCATGACCCACACCGCCGGCTTTGCCTACAACGTGTGGAACGGCGATCTCGCGGTCTATCTGGAGAAGACCGGAACCCCGAACATCTTCTCCTGCCAGAACGTCGCGCTGAAGACGCCGATCATGTCGGATCCCGGTACGCGCTGGGAATATGGCATCAACATCGACTTCGTCGGCAAAGCGGTGGAAGCCGTGAGCGGTAAGCGCCTCGACGCGTACCTGCGCGATCAAATCTTCACGCCGCTCGGCATGAACGACACCGGCTTCAAGATCACCGACAATATGCGCCAGCGACTGGTCGCCACGCATGCACGCGGCGACGATGGATCGCTGGCGCCGATCCCGTTCGAGCTCGAACAGAATCCGGAATTCCACATGGGCGGCGGCGGTCTCTACGGCACGGCCGGCGACTACATCAAGTTCACCCAGATGATCCTCAACAAGGGCCGCGGCAACGGCAACCAGGTGCTGAAGCCGGAGACGGTCGCGATGATGGGCCAGAACCACATCGGCGATCTCACCATCGGCAAGATGCCGACGGTGGCGCCCGTGTACACCAACGACGTCGATCTCTTCCCCGACATCGTGAAGAAGTGGGGGCTCTCCTTCCTGATCAACACGGCCAAGACGCCGGAAGGCCGCAGCGCCGGCAGCCTCGCCTGGGCTGGTCTCGCCAACACCTATTTCTGGATCGATCCCGCGCGCGATGTTTCCGGCGTGATCCTGATGCAGGTGTTGCCGTTCTTTGATACCAAGTGCCTGGAGGCCTTCGCCGGCTTCGAGCGCGCGGTGTATGCCGGGCTCGATGCGGGAAGCGGAAAGAAGGCGGCCTAGCCACTTGGTATGAGGCGCGTGGCGTCGCGCGTTCCGACAGCAGGATGTACCCTCGTGCCCCGAAGAACTGTCCCTCGGGGCACGAGGCAATAATGATCGAGCTGGAGGACGCGACCATGGCAGACAGAGCCGAAAGTTACGTTTGTGGCATCTCCGACACGCCGCTCCTTGGCGACACGATCGGCCGCAGCCTCGATCAGGCGGTGCGGCGCTGGGGCGATCGCGAGGCGCTGGTCTCGCCCAGTCACGGCGTCCGATGGACCTGGAAGGAATTTGCCGAGCGGGTCGACGCGCTCGCCGCGGGCTTTCTCGCGCTCGGCCTCGAGCGCGGCGCGCGGCTCGGCATCTGGTCGCTGAACCGGCCGGAATGGACGCTGACCCAGTTCGCCGCCGCCAAGGCCGGTCTAATCCTGGTGACGATCAATCCCGCATATCGGCTCAGCGAGCTGGAATTCGCGCTGCGCAAGGTCGGCTGTGCGGCAATCGTCACGGCGACGGCGTTCAAGACCAGCAACTACATGGAGATGCTCAATACGCTGCTGCCTGAGCTTGCCAGCGCCAAACCGGCGCAATTGCAGGCTGCGCGGCTGCCGAACTTGCGCATCGTCATCCAGATCGGCGGCCCCACTGTACCCGGCACGATCGCGTTCGATGAGGTCGCGCGCATGGGCGGCCACCGTCACCGCGAGCAGCTCGGTGTGCTTGGCGCCGCCTTGCAATTCGACGATCCCGTCAACATCCAGTTCACCAGCGGCACCACCGGCTCGCCCAAGGGCGTGACGCTGACGCACCATAACATCCTCAACAACGGCTATTTCACCGGACACGCGATGCGCCTGACGGAGGCGGACCGCATCTGCATTCCCGTGCCGCTCTATCACTGCTTCGGCATGGTGATGGGCAATCTCGCCTCGGTCACGCTCGGTGCGACCATGGTGTATCCCGGCGAAGGCTTCGATCCGCTGGTGACGCTGCGGACGATCGAACAGGAGAAA
>JAEWFG010000213.1 GCA_023388935.1 Pseudomonadota bacterium
CTAGTACCC
This sequence comes from Pseudomonadota bacterium, assembly GCA_023388935.1. GTDB lineage: Bacteria > Pseudomonadota > Alphaproteobacteria > Rhizobiales > Xanthobacteraceae > Bradyrhizobium. Next base: position 10 of record JAEWFG010000213.1, read on the forward strand.
ACTTTTCTTGGATCGTGAGTCGTGATTCAAGGTCGGGATGATACCCGAAGCAAGAGAAGTCGACCTTTCGAGGAAAGATCGCAAGGTGCTTGAGGCGTGCTGTCGCTCACCGGTGACGTTGCAGCGCGATTTGAAGCGGGCGCGGATAGTTCTTTTGGCGGCGGATGGGCGTAGCACCCGGTCGATTGCCAAGGAAGTTGGGGTCCAGCCTCGGATTGTCAGCCTTTGGCGGCATCGCTATGCCGACCAAGGCCTTGAAGGGCTGCAAGACAAGCCGCGACCGGGCAAGCAGCCGATCTATACGAAGGCCACCGACAAGCGGATTCTGAAGCTGCTGGACAAGCCGCCGCCGGAAGGGTTCGCCCGCTGGACCGGGCCCCGGCTGGCCGGGGCGCTGGGCGATGTTGACGTCCAATATGTCTGGCGGTTCCTGCGCAGCCACAAGATCGACCTCGCGGCTCGCAAGTCCTGGTGTGAGAGCAGCGACCCGAACTTTACGGCCAAAGCCGCTGATGTTGTCGGCCTCTATGTCGCCCCGCCTGCGAAGGCCATTGTGCTGTGCGTGGACGAGAAGCCCTCGATCCAGGCTTTGGAGCGAGCGCAGGGTTATCTGAAGTTGCCCAATGGCCGCGCCTTGACGGGCCAGAGCCACGATTACAAGCGGCATGGCACCACGACATTGTTTGCGGCGCTCGAGGTCGCCACCGGAAAGATCATCGCGACGCATTCAAAACGCCGTCGCCGCGTCGAGTTTCTCGACTTCATGAACAGCGTCACCGCGACCTTTCCTGGCCGAGAGCTTCACGTCATCCTCGACAACCTCAACACCCACAAGAAGAACGAGCATTGGCTCAAAGCCCACCCCAACGTGCAATTTCATTTCACGCCGACAAGTGCGTCCTGGCTCAATCAGGTCGAGGTCTGGCTTTCGATCTTGCAGGGGCAGTCGCTCAGCGGCACCTCCTTCACAAGCCTCAAGCAGCTCCAGGATCACGTCGATGCCTACGTCAACGCATACAACGACAGAGCCCAGCCCTTCGTCTGGACCAAGAAAAAGGTCCGTCAACGCCGTTTCAAAGGCCGCCGTATCACTCAGCTCTGATTCCGGGTACAAGCCCGTCGGCGCGTCGCCGGAATCATCCGGCATCACGCCGGAGCCCGGCGTCTTGCTGCTGTCGTTCAGCCTGGGATCGCGCGTCGCCTCACGCGACGGCGAACCTTGCCGATTCACCTTGTGCACGGTCTGCGCACGCTGCTTGTCGCGCGGTTGGTCCTCCGCCCGCTTGTCCCTGACGATGCCGTGGTCGGAATGCGCCATGATATCCTCTCGCTTCTCCATGAGTCTCGAAGCGGTTACGCATTGATGCATCGATGTTCCAGCGCGCGAAAGACTCGTCAGGTTAGCTGTGCGTCGCATGCACTACGGCCGCTGCATTTTCCTGATGCACCTGCCGCACCGTCGTTACCGTCGCGAGCGCAACCGAGACGCCAAAGGCAAGAATGAGTGAGAGAAGTGCCAGACGTGGAGTCATCGAAAACCTCCTTCTGGATTCGAAAAATCAACGCGATCTAATCCTCGATAATCTTGAATTGGTCGCTTGCATTCCGTGAGCGGTCTCACACGCCGATTCTCGAACGCGAGAGCGGTCAGGCATCCTGCTCTTTGAGGACCCGGACCGCAACAGGCGGGACTTCGCCGTCGAGCCAATCCTGCTCGTTCGCCAATGACGTCCAGGCGTCCGCCATCCGCAAATAGCGATTATAGGCGGGTTGCCCTTCGGCTCGCTCGGCGAGTTGAAGACAATTGTCGGCGTTATCCCTGAAAATGTCAGACTGTTTCATGGATGGGACGTGGGGACGGAACCCAAGCGTCGCAACCACCCTTTCCGGATCGTAACGTTCAGGGAACTTCGCGGACCATCGATCATTGGATGCCCATGCGAATTCCCGCCGCGATAGCCCTGGTGTTCATCAGCTCCGCCGCGTTCGCCGACAGCACTGGCGAGCGAACGCCAGGCGACCGCGCGCCAACCGCAACCGATGTCATCACCGGTCTCTACACGTTCGGTCGCTTCCAGCAGGGCCTCCTCGAAAGCTCCGACCTGAAGGGCAATGCCGAGGTAAAGAACTTCGCCGCCTTGCGCGCCGAAGAGGCGACCAAGCGCGACAAAACACTCAAGCAGATCCAAGAGACGATTGGTGCCGAGCCGCGCGTCGGCAAGACGACTTCTGTTGGCGCAAGCCCTGTGCAGCCCGAAACTCGGACGTGCCAACCTACGTGAGAAGCTTCTATGCTGCGCAGATTCCCGAATATGAATCGGCCATCGGCCTGCTTGAGCGCTATCTGAAGGCGCCCGATGACGCCGCGCTTGCGGCGTTTGCGCGCAGGCAACTGCCGATGCTGCGCTCGCAAGCGAAGGATGCGGAGCGCAGCATGGCGGACAAGTAGCAGACCTACTACCAATCCGGATGATGCTGCTGGTTCAGCGGCTCGCACGGTGCGATTGCGCTCAGGCCACCCCAACGGCGTCGAGGTGCGGGCAAAATGGCCTCTACCAAGAACCGGAATTTCTGAAACGGAATGGAACTAATTGCAATCCTCGCGGTTATTTGAACCGGGCTGAGCAAGGCAGGTTCCAATTCCTCGCGCCACGACCTTGGCGCTTGATTTCGAATTTGGCTGACGCTCTATTTTGACCAATCGCGTCTTGCCTTGGGATTCGGCCGACGCTTGCGGGGGAATTAGTATGAGCGACCTCGATCCCGGAACTGCATCACGCTCCGGTCGTCGCGGGCCAAAGCCGAAAATCAATGGTACCTCGGAGCCGGATTCCCGGCCGGAGTTGCTGCTCGCCTTGCAAGCAATGCGCAGCGGCGATTTCTCCGTGCGGATGAGCGGCGACTATCTCGGCATCGACGGCAAGATCGCCGACATTTTTAATGAAATCATCGCCGCCAACCAGCGCATGGCGCAGCAGCTCGAGCTCGTCGGCCAGGTGGTGGGACGCGAGGGCAAAACCCGACAACGCGTGAAGTTCGGGCTTGCGAGCGGCTCCTGGGCCGACATGGAAGGCTCTGTCAACACGCTGATCGACGATCTCTTGTGGCCGACGCGCGAAGTGACCCGCGCGGTCGCAGCAGTGGCGCAAGGCGACCTGCTCCAGACCGTCAAGCTCGACGTCGACGGCCGCCCCCTGCGCGGCGAATTCCTGCAGTCGGCGACCATCGTCAACACCATGATCAAGCAGCTCGGCGTGTTCACCTCCGAAGTGACGCGCGTGGCGCGCGAGGTCGGCACCGAAGGCAAGCTCGGCGGCCAGGCCCAGGTGCCGGAGGTGACCGGCGTCTGGAAGGATCTGACCGAGAGCGTCAATTCGATGGCGAACAACCTGACCAACCAGGTTCGCAACCTCGCCGAGGTGACGATCGCGGTCGCCAACGGCGACCTCTCCAAGAAGATCACCGTCGACGTCCGTGGCGAGATCCTCCAGCTCAAGGAAGCCATCAACACGATGGTGGACCAGCTCCGCTCCTTCGCCTCCGAAGTGACGCGCGTGGTCCGCGAAGTCGGCACCGACGGCAAGCTCGGCGGCCAGGCCATCGTGCCCGGCGTCGCCGGCACCTGGAAGGATCTCACCGACTCCGTCAACGCGATGTGCGGCAACCTCACCGCGCAGGTCCGCAACATCGCCAACGTCACCACCGCCGTGGCGCGCGGCGACCTGTCCCGCAAGATCACCGTCGACGTGCGCGGCGAGATTCTCGAGCTGAAGGACACCATCAACACCATGGTGGACCAGCTCAACTCCTTCGCCTCGGAAGTGACGCGCGTCGCACGCGAGGTCGGCACCGAAGGCAAGCTGGGCGGCCAGGCGCAGGTGCCGGGCGTTGCCGGCACCTGGAAGGATCTCACTGACAACGTCAACTTCATGGCGTCCAACCTGACCGCGCAGGTTCGCAACATCGCCGACGTCGCAACCGCGATCGCTAGCGGCGACCTGTCGAAGAAGATTACCGTAAACGTCTCGGGCGAGATCCTTCAGTTGAAGGAAACGCTCAACACGATGGTCGACCAGCTCAACGCCTTCGCCGGTGAGGTCACGCGCGTGGCGCGCGAGGTCGGTACCGAGGGGCGGCTCGGCGGCCAGGCCAACGTGCTCGGCATAGCCGGCACCTGGAAGGACTTGACGGAAAGCGTCAACTCGATGGCGTCGAACCTGACTGCACAGGTCCGCAACATCGCCGAGGTGACGAAGGCAGTCGCCGGCGGCGACTTGTCGAAGAAGATCACCGTCGACGTGCGCGGTGAAATCCTCGAGCTGAAGGACACCATCAATACCATGGTGGACCAGCTCAACGCCTTTGCCGGCGAAGTCACGCGCGTCGCGCGTGAGGTCGGCACCGAAGGCAAACTCGGCGGCCAGGCCGTCGTGCGCGGCGTCGGCGGCACCTGGAAGGACTTGACCGACTCGGTCAACTCGATGGCCTCGAACCTGACCGGCCAGGTCCGCAACATCGCCGAGGTCGCGACCGCGGTCGCCAAGGGCGATTTGTCGAAGAAGATCACGGTAAACGTGTCGGGCGAAATCCTTCAGCTGAAGGAAACGCTCAACACCATGGTCGACCAGCTCAACGCCTTCGCCGGCGAAGTCACGCGCGTGGCGCGCGAAGTCGGCACCGACGGCAAGCTTGGTGGCCAGGCCGGCGTGCCCGGCGTCGCCGGCACCTGGAAGGACCTGACGGACTCCGTGAACTCGATGGCGGGTAACCTCACCGCCCAGGTCCGCAACATCGCCGAGGTTGCGACCGCGATCGCCGGCGGCGACCTGTCGCGCAAGATCACGGTGGACGTGCGCGGTGAGATCCTTCAGCTCAAGGACACACTGAACACGATGGTCGACCAGCTCAACCGCTTCGCGGGCGAGGTGACGCGCGTCGCGCGCGAGGTCGGCACCGAAGGCCGCCTCGGCGGCCAGGCCAACGTGCCCGGCGTCGCCGGCACCTGGAAGGACCTCACCGACAGCGTGAACTCGATGGCCGGCAACCTCACCGCCCAGGTTCGCAACATCGCCGAAGTGACGACCGCCGTGGCGCGCGGCGACCTGTCCCGCAAGATCACGGTGGACGTGAAGGGCGAAATCCTCGAGCTGAAGAACACCATCAACACGATGGTGGACCAGCTCAACGGCTTTGCCGGCGAAGTGACGCGCGTCGCCCGCGAGGTCGGCACCGAAGGCAAGCTCGGCGGCCAGGCCGAAGTGCCCGGCGTCGCAGGCACCTGGAAGGATCTCACCGACAACGTCAACTTCATGGCCTCGAACCTCACCGCCCAGGTCCGCAATATCGCCGAGGTCGCGACCGCGATCGCCGGCGGCGACCTGTCGAAGAAGATCACGGTGGACGTGCGCGGCGAGATCCTGCTGCTGAAGGACACGCTCAACACGATGGTCGAGCAGCTCCGCTCCTTCGCCGCCGAAGTGACGCGCGTGGCGCGCGAGGTCGGCACCGAAGGCCGGCTCGGCGGTCAGGCCGTGGTGCCCGGCGTCGGCGGCACCTGGAAGGATCTCACCGACAACGTCAACCTGCTCGCTGCGAACCTCACCACGCAGGTCCGCAACATCGCCGAAGTGACCACGGCGGTGGCGCGCGGCGACTTGTCGCGAAAAATCACCGTCGACGTGAAGGGCGAAATTCTCGAGCTCAAAAACACCATCAACACCATGGTGGTCCAGCTCAATGCGTTTGCCGGCGAAGTCACCCGCGTGGCCCGCGAGGTCGGCACCGAGGGCGAGCTGGGCGGCCAGGCCCAGGTCCCCGGCGTCGCCGGCACCTGGAAGGACCTCACCGACACCGTCAACTTCATGGCGGCGAACCTGACCGAGCAGGTCCGCGGCATCGTCAAGGTGGTGACGGCGGTCGCCAACGGCGACCTCAAGCAGAACCTCACGGTCAAATCGAAGGGCGAGGTGGCCGCGCTCGCCGACACCATCAACAACATGACCGAGACGCTCGCGACCTTCGCCGATCAGGTGACGTCGGTGGCGCGCGAGGTCGGCGTCGAAGGCCGATTGGGCGGTCAGGCCGACGTGCCCGGCGCGGCCGGCACCTGGAAGGACCTCACCGGTAACGTCAATCTGCTGGCGGCCAACCTCACCTCGCAGGTGCGCGCGATCGCAGAAGTCGCGACCGCGGTGACCAAGGGCGACCTGACGCGATCGATCCAGGTCGACGCCCGCGGCGAAGTGGCCGAGCTGAAGGACAACATCAACACGATGATCACGAACCTCCGTCTGACGACGGACGTGAACACCGAGCAGGACTGGCTGAAGACAAACCTCGCGAAATTCACCAACATGTTGCAGGGCCAGCGCGATCTCACCACCGTGGGCCGGCTCCTGCTCACCGAATTGTCGCCGCTCGTGAACGCTCATACCGGCGTGATCTACCAGGTCGAGAACGAGGACAATCCGCAACTCCTGCTGCTCGCCTCCTACGCCAGCGACGGTGTCTATCCGTATCAGCGCGTGCTGCAATTCGGCAACGGCCTGATCGGTCAGTGCGCGCTCGACAGGCGGCCGCGCCTGGTCAGCGACATTCCGTCCGACGTCGTGCCGATCAATTCGGCGCTGTTCCGCGTCGCGCCGAAGAACCTCGTAGTGCTGCCGGTGCTGTTCGAAGGTCAGGTCAAGGCGGTGATCGAGCTCGCCTCGCTGGCCTCCTTCACGACATCGCAGATGACGTTCCTGGAGCAGCTTACCGACTCCATCGGCATCGTGCTCAATTCGATCGAGGCGACGATGCAGACCGAAGGCCTGCTCAAGCAGTCGCAGCAGCTCGCCGGCGAGCTCCAGACGCAGCAACGTGAGTTGCAGCAGACCAACGACCAGCTCGAACAGAAGGCCCAGCAGCTCGCCGAGCGCAACGTCGAGGTCGAGCGCAAGAACCAGGAAATCGAGCAGGCCCGCCGCGCGCTCGAGGAAAAGGCGACCGAGCTCGCCCTGACATCGAAGTACAAGTCCGAATTCCTCGCCAATATGAGCCACGAGCTGCGCACGCCGCTGAACTCGATCCTGATCCTTGGCCAGCAGCTCACCGACAATCCCGACGGCAACCTCACGGGCAAGCAGGTCGAATTCGCCCGCACCATCCATGGCGCCGGCACCGACTTGCTCAACCTCATCAGCGACATCCTCGATCTGTCCAAGATCGAGTCCGGCACCGTAACCGTGGATGCCGAGGAGATCCTGACCGCGAACCTGCTCGAGACCGTCGGCCGGCCGTTCCGGCATGAGGCGGAAAACCGCAACCTGTCGTTCAAGATCGACGTCGATCCGAACCTCGCGCGCAGCATCGTCACCGACTCCAAGCGCCTGCAGCAGGTATTGAAGAACCTGCTCTCCAATGCCTTCAAATTTACCGCCGAGGGTGAGGTGCGCCTGAAGGTCGCCGGCGCGGTCGGCGGTTGGAGTACGGATCACCCCGTGCTGAACAGCGCGCCGGCCGTGATCGCGTTCGAAGTGTCAGATACCGGCATCGGCATTCCCGCAGAGAAGCAGAAAATGATCTTCGAGGCGTTCCAGCAGGCGGATGCCGGCACCAGTCGCAAATATGGAGGCACCGGCCTCGGCCTTGCCATCAGCCGCGAGCTCGCAAGCCTGCTTGGCGGCGAAATCCATCTGCGCAGCGCGCCCGGCAAGGGCTCGTCCTTCACGCTCTATCTGCCGCTGAAATATTCCGGCCCGACGCTCGCGCCGCGCGCTGCGCCGGCGCCCCAACAATACAGCCAGCCGCCGGCGCTACAATCGGCCGCGCCCGAGCCGCAGCGCGTCATCGAGCAGTTGCCGGACGACCGGCTCAACCTCGAACCCGGCGACAGCATCCTCCTGATCGTCGAAGACGACCCGCATTATGCGCGCGTGCTGGTCGATCTCGCCCGCGACAAGGGCTTCAAGGTCCTGGTCGCCGCGCGCGGTGCGGACGCGCTCGAGCTTGCGAAGCAGTATCAGCCGAGGGCTGTCTCTCTCGACGTGTTCCTGCCGGACATGCTCGGCTGGACCGTGCTGAGCCAGCTCAAGCACAATCCGCTGACCCGCCATATCCCCGTGCAAATCATCACGCTTGACGAGGACCGCCAGCATGCGCTAGCCCGCGGCGCCTTCTCCTTTGTCAACAAGCCGACGACGACCGAGGGCGTTTCGGCCGCGCTGACGCAGATCAAGGAATATGCGCGGCCTCGCCGCAAGCGGCTCCTGATCGTCGAGGACGACGTGGCCGAGCAGCTCTCGATCCGCGAGCTCCTGCATCACGACGACATCGAGATCGTGACGACTGATACCGGCGCGGGCGCGCTCTCGACGCTGCGCGAGACGCCCTGCGATTGCGTGGTGCTCGACCTGCGGCTGCCCGACATGAGCGGCTTCGAGGTGCTCGACCAGATCCGCAACGACGAGACGCTGTCGAACGTCCCGGTCGTGGTCTTCACCGGCCGCGAGCTTTCGGCGGAGGAAGACGCCGAGCTCCACACCATGGCGCGCAGCATCGTGGTCAAGGGCGTGGAGTCGCCGGAGCGCCTGCTCGACGAGACCGCGCTGTTCCTGCATCGCGTGATCACGGAACTGCCGGTCGAGAAGCAGCGCATGCTCGAGAAGCTGAATAGTTCCGACGAAGACCTGATCGGCAAGACCGCCCTACTCGTCGACGACGACGCCCGCAACATCTTCGCGCTGTCGAGCGTGCTGGAACGGCGCGGCATGAAGGTGCTGACGGCAACCACCGGCAACGAGGCGGTGACGCTGGTCGAATCCAATCCGGAAATCGCCATCGTGCTGATGGACATCATGATGCCGCAGATGGATGGCTATCAGACCATCGGCGTCATTCGCGAGAATCAGGCCTTGGCCCGCCTGCCGATCATCGCGCTGACCGCCAAGGCGATGAAGGGCGATCGTGAGAAATGCCTGGAGGCCGGCGCGTCCGATTATCTCGCCAAACCCGTCAACACCGATCAATTGCTGCTTGCAATCCGCATGTGGCTGCACCGCTGAGTTTGGATCCGCGAATGGACCACGAAAAGGTCAACATACTCCTCGTCGACGACCAGCCGGCCAAGCTGCTCGCCTATGAGGTGATCTTGAAGGAGCTCGGCGAGAACCTCGTGATCGCCTCGTCGGGCCGCGAGGCGCTGGAGGTACTGCTCAAGACCGAGATCGCGGTGATCCTGGTCGACGTCTGCATGCCCGAGCTCGACGGTTTCGAGCTCGCAGCGATGATCCGCGAGCATCCGCGGTTCCAGAAGACCGCAATGATCTTTATCTCGGCGATCCAGGTGAGCGACATCGATCGCCTGCGCGGCTACGAGATGGGTGCGGTCGACTACGTGCCGGTGCCGGTCGTGCCGGAAGTGCTGCGCGCCAAGATCAAGGTGTTTGCCGAACTCTATCGCAAGACGCGGGAGCTCGAGCGGCTGAACCGAGAGCTCGAGGACCGCGTTCGCGCACGCACGGCGGAATTGGAAAACTCCACCGCGAAGCTGCGCGAGAGCGAGGAACGACGTAGCATGGCAATCGCCGCCGGCAAGATGGGATCCTGGGATTGGGACTGGATCAACGGCGACTGGATGTGGGACGAAGGCCAGTACCGTATCTTCGGCGTGACGCCCGAGACCTTCCACGTCACTTCGGCCAACATCCAGGCCCTTCTGCACGCCGGCGATGCCGACCAGTTCAGCCAGGCCATTGCCGCGTTCAACGCCGGCTCGCGCGCCTATGAAGGGGAATTTCGCGTCAACCGGCCCGATGGCGAGGTGCGCTGGTGCGTCGGCACGGCGGCCGCGACGGTGGACCACGCCGGTCGCGTGGTGCGCGTGAGCGGTGTCACCGTGGACATCACCGAGCGCAAGCGCGCCGAGGAGCGGCAGAATCTCCTGGCGCGCGAAGTCGATCATCGCGCCAAGAACGCGCTGGCGCTGGCGCAATCGATCGTGCGCCTCACCCGCGCCGACGGAGTCAAGGCCTACGTCAGCGCCGTCGAAGGACGCATCAATGCGCTGGCGCGCGTGCACACGATCCTGTCGCTGTCGAGCTGGCAGGGCGCCGAGCTGTCGAAGCTGATCGATGAGGAGCTTGCGCCCTATTCTCTCGGCGGTCAGATCAAGTTGGCGGGTCCCGAGGTCCAGTTGCTGCCGGCGACCGCCCAGACCCTGGCCCTGGCACTGCACGAGCTCTTCACCAACTCGGCAAAGTATGGCGCGCTCTCGACGCGGTCCGGACGGCTTGCGATCGGCTGGCAGGTCGAGGACGACCTCCTCGCCGTGACGTGGGAGGAATCCGGCGGCCCGCTCGTCAGGACGCCGAAATCTCGGGGCTTCGGCACGCGAAGCCTGCTTGCGAGCATTGAGTCCCAACTCGGGGGACAAGCGCAATTCGATTGGCGCGCCGAGGGCCTGTTGTGCCGTCTGGAGGTGCCATTGACACCCAAGACTGCGGCCACGGCCTCAGCCGGCAAATTTGACGCCGCCAACTCCGCCGAGTTGCAACGCGCATCCGGTTAGCCGGACGCCGCGGTCCTCATTCGCTGCACCGACCGAGGTTCATTGGCGACGCGCCCTTCGAGCCAAGCTTCCGTCTTCGAGAGATCGCGCAATGCAGTGGCATAGCGCCGAGCTGCGCTGCGTTCCGCGCCGCGCGGCAGTTTGCGCGCCTTGCGCAGCATATCCGCGGCCGCGTTGCGATAGGCAAGCGAGCGATAGAGAAAGACTACCTTACCCATATCCGTATGTTCCCGTGTTGATGACGTTCATCCTCGCAAGCCAGGCATGAACGTCCGATGAAGCGGCGGGTGACAATTCCTTCATGCAGGATGGAACCCGCGATTACTGCGCGCGTTTGCATGCCAGATCGAGATGCAGTTCAATGCGCGTAAAGAAGTCGCCCCGCCTGATCTCCCCCACTGGTGTCATCAAGTTGGTGACACACGCGATGATGGGCGCGGCCCTTGGTCTCGCCTTCGGTCTCGCACTCATCCTGTCCAATCCGGCGGTCGCCAACTTGCTGAACCACGGCGGAAGCTCGGCCATCGTCGTCTTCGTCATCACCTTGGTGACGACGTTCGCCATCGGCGCGACGCTCACGGGCGTCGTGTTCATGCTCGCCGAAGACAAGGAATTTTGAAGCGCCCGTGAAGCACAGGAAGCGCATTCATTCGGAACTCCTCCCGCGGAAGACGGTTGGCAACCTGCATCAATTCAACCCAGGGAGTTCCCGCGCATGAAGACGACCAAGCTCGCTCTCGCCTTGATGTTGGCAACAGGCCTCGCCGCTGCCCCGTTCGCCGCGCAGGCCAAGTCGCACAAGGCCAAGCATGAATCCTCGACGTCATCGTCGCAGACCACGGGCGCGAACACCAAGTCCTCCAAGGGCGCCGACCCGTCCGGTCAGGGTGGTTCTGGCCCCGGCTCCGACCAGGGTGGCACCATGACGAACAACAAGGGTGGCATGAGCAAGTAAGCTCAGGCCGAGAAGGCAATCAAAGGCTCCGCGGCCACGCGGGGCCTTTGCTTTGGTGCTCGATCGGGAATCCGTCTAGCGCCACATCGTAGGCGCGCGAGCCAGCTCATCACGGCCGGCCCGTTTCAAATCCTCGACGGAGCATGCACCCGTTTGCGCAGCTTCGCGCAGTTTCCCGGCAACACGTTCGCGCGTCGCTGCCTCCGCAGGTGGAATATCGGCGCAGACGTCATCGAGAACGGCCTGCAGCAGGGAGACCATGTCGGCATCCGGCATCGGCGTGCTCCAGCATGTCGCTTGCGCGAACGCTTTAGCTGCGTCGGATGTCAGTGACGTTAAAGCGGCCGTCCCGCGGCATTCGCTTTCACGAGATGCTCGAGCTGCGCACGCTTGCGTGCGATCAGGAGCTGGGCTGCGGCATCGTCGATCCCTTCGCGCTGTAACTGCCGGATGGCTGAGCCGAGCTCGAGGATCTCGGCGCGCAGCCTCAAGATCCGGTACGTGTCCGGGTCTTCCTGCACCGCGCGCTCCAAAAGTCTCAGCGGCGCGCGATCGCGCGCACGGGATGGCCGACTGTCTTCACGGGACGAATGCGCACCCGGTCGCGGACATCCGGCAGGGCATGGCAACCACCGGCAGCCTTCCATTCGCCGATCAGCAGGTTGATCTTCCGCCGCAGATCCATCTGCGCCAGGGCCTTTTCGGTGCAGTCGCGATCGCGGTCGACGAGATCGCGCACGGACGCCTCCAGGCCGGCCATTTCCAGCCTCAAAGCGCTGATTTTACGTCGAATTTCGTTAATTCTGTTGTTCATGGCTTGTTAGAACAAAATAAGAACATATAGTCAAGTCACGATTTCAGGATGGAGAGGCAGATGCAGGTTCAAGGTAAATACGACGCTAGGGTTTTCCTCACAGAGCAAATGACCAGGGCGCAAGGCCTGAGGTTGAAGCGGCTGAGCGACGAGGCGTATCAACCTGCACAATATGCGCGGGATCTGTCCTTCACTGAGGCCGCGCGGCGCATCCAGGTGCTGGAGGCGGAGATCGAGCTGGCGAATTCCTTCTGAGGAGCGCGCCGCGCATTTGGAACGTTGCGTAAACGATGCGGTTCTTTCCCCGGGCCAAGGGAGAGAGTTGATGGCACGTAAGGCAACAAAGCGCCGCTACTCGCGTAGCGCCGGCAGTGATGTCGAGCGCGAGATGCGCCGTTACAAGAAGGGGACCGCGAGGAGCGGATCCGGCGGTCGCGGCGGACGCGTGAAGAGCCGCAAGCAGGCGATCGCAATCGGGCTGTCGGAGGCGCGCAAGAAGGGCAAGAAGGTCCCGAAGAAAGCATCGAAACGGACAGCGGCGAAGAAGAAAACGGCCAAGAAAACCTCGAAGAAAACCTCGAAGCAGAAAACCTCGAAGAAAACGTCGAGGAAGACCTCGAAGCGCAAATCCGCCAAGCGGTAACGCTGACCGGCGTCAGATCATGCTGCCCGGCATGAAGCAGCGGATAGAGATCCCGAACGCGGTCTTCACCGGCCACACCATGGTGCGGCCGGCGCGGTTGGGCTCGGTGATGACGGCTTCATCCGGCACCTCGACCCACTGCCCGTCCAGACGGACGCGATAGTGCCCGTCGTGCGACTCCCAGTCGGGATCCGAGACGGCAAATCCATCTGCATCCGAGCAGCACGGGCCAAGGTGGCTGCGTAAGCTGTCGAACCAGGGTTTTAGGGGTGAGTCCGCGTAACGGCCATCATCACGCCCCAGGGCGCTTCCGGCCGACAGCACGAGCGGCACCACGAGCAGCGCACGTCTCAGCGAGAGCTTCAATCGATCCATGTCGGCACCGATCAAATACGAACCACCGGCCGGTTCCACAAAGCGGCCGGACGTCCGAAGTTCCACTCTTACGAATATCACCTTGGCGTCTTCATTGCCGCCAAAGCGTAATACGCGACTCCGAAGTCTGACGAGCGAACGCGGCTTTTTCGGACGAACCCGTCACTGTTGCTGCCGTTAACGAGAATGTTATCGACAGCCTGTGGGTATCTCTGGGGTACGAAAAAGGCGGCCCGCAGGCCGCCTTTGGATTTGCAGTCGAAAGCGAGAAGCTTACGCGAGCGGCACGGCTACAAACCGGGTCACATCCGCACTCTTCACCTGCAACAGCACACTGTTCTTGCCGGACGACTTCGCCTGCGCCAGTTCGGAGCGGACGTCGCCGATATTGGCCACGGCCTTGCCGCCGACATTGAGGATGACGTCGCCGGTCCGGATGCCGCGCTGCGCCGCCGGTCCCTGCGGATCGACTTCGGTGACGACGACACCCTTCTGGCCCGCGCCCTGCACGTCGCTGGCCGGCGCCAGGCTGAGGCCGAGACGCGGCGTGCCGGTGCTCGGCTGCTCCTTGCCCTGGTCGGCCTTGGCCTGCCGCTCGTTCGGCAACTCGCCGAGTGCGAGCGTCACCGTCTTGCTGTCACCCTTGTGGAAGACATCGAGTTTCACGGAGGTGCCCGGCGCCAGGGTGGCGATGGTACGGGCGAGATCGCGGGAGTCCTTGATCGCGGTGCCGTTGACGGCGGTGATCACGTCGCCCGCCTCGATGCCGGCCTTCGCCGCCGGGCTGCCGTCCTGCGGATTGTCGACGATTGCGCCGCGCGCCTCCTTCAGGCCGAGGCTGTCGGCGATCTCGGCGGTCACCGGCTGCACCTGCACGCCGAGCCAGCCGCGGGTGACCGCGCCCTTGTCCTTCAACTGCGCGACGACGAGCTTTGCGGTCGAGGCCGGAATGTCGAAGCCGATGCCGACCGAACCGCCGGAGGGCGAGAAGATCGCGGTGTTCACGCCGATCACGTTGCCGTTCATATCGAAGGCTGGACCGCCGGAATTACCCTTGTTGATGGGCGCGTCGATCTGGATGAAATCGTCATAGGGACCATTGCCGATGTCGCGGCCGCTGGCCGAGACGATGCCTGCCGTGACGGTGCCGCCGAGGCCGAAGGGGTTGCCCACCGCGACCACCCAGTCACCGATCCGCGGCTTCTGGTCGGAGAATTTGACGAACGGGAAGTCCTTCTTGCCGTCGACCTTGATCAGCGCGAGATCGGTCTTCGGATCGGTGCCGACCACCTTCGCCGTGTAGGTCGTGCCGTCATCCATGCTCACCTGCACCGACTCGGCGTGGTCGACGACATGGTTGTTGGTCACGGCATAGCCATCGGCAGAGATGAAGAAGCCGGAGCCCTCACCAGTGATCATCTGGTGGCGCTGGCGCGGCATGCCGTTCATGCCATTGGGAAGGCGGAAGCCGAACTGCCGCGAGAACTGGTCGAACGGCGAGTCCTCGTCCTGGTCCATCCGGTTCTGTTGCAGCATCGCGTTCTTGTCATTGTCCTGGTCGATTTTGACCCGTACCGAGATGACGGCGGGTTTGACCTTGCTGACGAGATCGCCGAAGCCCTGCGGCGTCGCGGCCGCTTCCGCAGCCTGGGCCGGCGCGATGAGGGAGGTGACCCCGAGCTGCGAGGAGCCGGGATAGCCAGCCAGCACGGCCACGCCAAGCGCGGCCACGGTACCGAGGAGCGCCAACCGACGCGGCCTCAATATCTTACGGGACGTGGTTGTGTTGGAATTGACGTGATCGTTCATGTCGAAATGTCCATGTTGGGTAAGTCGCCTTGCACTCAACATGGTCATTGCCACCTTACGGCGTCCCGTCCGTCCGATTAAATCTTGGCAAAGAAACTGCGGCCGGGACCGCGGGCCAAAATCGCTGCAGCGCATTTGATGCAGCTCAATACAGGTCCCACGGGCGGTGAAAAGCTGCAGCCATCGGATGATGTCCATCGGAGGCACGCCATGTACAAAGACATTCTCGTCCACATCCCGACCGGGCGTCCGTTCCGTTCCGTGATCGACGGCTCGATCTCGCTCGCTGCCAAGCTCAACGCACATATCGACGCGGTCGCAGTCGGCTATGTCGCAACCAGCGCAGCCTACGTCATGGAGGGCGGCGCCGCCGTGGGGGCCGTGTTCGAACTGGAACGCGAGCGCGCACTGGAGCAGGCCGAGGCCGCGCTCGCAGTTTTCAGGAGCGAAGCGGCAAACGCGCGCATTTCCTACACCTGCCACTCGCTCGGCGCGATCCCGGTGGATGCCGCCGGCGCACTCGGCGAGATGGCGCGGCTACACGACCTCAGCATCGTGCTCCAGCCGGATCCGGCGCAAGGCTCATTCGACAACGACGTGCCCCGCGAGATCCTGTTCCAGGCTGGCGGACCGGTGCTGTTCCTGCCTTACACCTTCCGTGGACCAATCAAGGCCGCGCGGATCGGCATCTGCTGGGACGGCAGCCGCCTCGCCGCCCGCGCGATGCGCGACGCCGCAGCGTTCCTCGCCCGCGCCGAGGAGATCGTGATCATCACGATCAACGAAGCAGACGCCGTTCCCGGCGAAGTCTCGGCGAGCAATCTGGCAAGACATCTCGGCCGGCGCGGACTGTCGACCCGCACGGTCAGCCTGTCAGCCGCCCGCGCCGACGTTCAGCCGACCATCCTGTCGCTGGCGGCTGACGAAAGCCTCGATCTGCTGGTGATGGGCGGCTACGGCCATTCGCGGTTACAGGAACGCTTCCTCGGCGGTGTCACCCGCGCCATGCTGGAAGCCATGACGGTCCCAACGCTGATGTCGCACTAGCAAGGCCGGCGCAATGTCCTCACGCCGCGGCGGGGGTCTCCCATGGGGCGGCCGCGACGGCGTCCTCATCACGTTGCGCGTTGCACGCATCGAAATGCGCCTTCAGCGCGATCTCGGCGAGATATTCGAAATGTTCGGCTTGGCCGAGGAGTTCCCAGCTTTGGAGCGGCCGGTAGGCCGCCTGCTGACGACAAAGGGACGCCAGCGCCCGGTAGCGACGTACGTTCTCCATGAGACACTCCTTCGCACTCACAGGGCTTATCACCGTGATTTGCGTCAGGTCGATGGCGGTTGTGCAAAACATTTGCTGCGTGCACGATGCGCCTAACCTAGGTTAATTTCCAGCAAAACGCGCATGCGCGCATTGGTTCCTAAGCTGCGCGTGGAACCGCGTCGTCGCACGTCTCATCCATAGTCTACCGGATCAGCTCACCCTCTCCGGGCCGTATCGGCTGCCCGGAGATATCTTGCAGGTTCTGAACCCGGCTGGCCGCATCGATTGCTGCGATCTCCTCACCAAGGCGCGCGAAATCGGCAGCCAGGATCGAGGGCGCGATGATGATCTCTCGCGTCATGGCTTGGCACTCCGCGCATCGGCTCCGCCGCTGAAGACGCGACTCGCCAGGACGTCTGCCGGATCGATCATCTCGAGATCGGACACCTCCAGCATGCGGTCGAGATCAGAGACCAGCCGATCAGCCTGCCGCAGACGGATGCGATCCACCGCATTGCGGATGGATCGCGCATTGGAGAAGAACGGTTGGGTCCGGCGCAATGCAATGTATCTTTCGAAGGCCTCGCGCGCGGCCGCCGAGAAGCGATAGCCACGCTCCCTGAGCATCAGTTCGGCGATGACGAGGAGCTCGGCCTCTGCATAGTCCGGAAATTCGATGTGGTGGGCAATGCGTGACCGGAAGCCGGGGTTCGAGGCGAAGAAGTTCGTCATCCGCTCGCCGTAGCCGGCGAGGATCACAACGAGGTCCTCGCGCTGGTTCTCCATCACCTGGAGCAGGATCTCGATTGCCTCCTGGCCGTAGTCGCGCTCATTGTCGGGCCGGTGCAAATAATAGGCTTCGTCGATGAAGAGCACACCGCCCATCGCCTTCTTCAGTATTTCCTTCGTCTTCGGCGCGGTATGGCCAATATATTGCCCGACGAGATCGTCGCGCGTCACCGAAATCACCTGCCCGCGCCGTACGAAGCCGAGCCCGTGCAGGATCTTGGCCATGCGCAGCGCCACCGTGGTCTTGCCGGTACCGGGATTGCCCGTGAACGACATGTGCAGCGTCGGCGGTGCGGAGGCCAGGCCCGCGCGCTGACGGATGCGCTCGATCAGCAGGAGCGAAGCGATCTGGCGCACGCGGTTCTTGACCGGCTTGAGCCCGATCAACTCGTGCTCGAGCTGCTGCAGCGTGTCGGTGATCCCGGCCGCTTCGGCTTCCTTGCGGAGATCGAATGTTGTCTCGCTCGGCTCAGTGGTCGTCGCATGGGGCACATCAAGCATCGGCACCTCGAAGAAAAGAGCTTCGCCGCGGGGGGGAACGGCGAAGCAGTGGTCCGCCAGGGAAACGGAGCAGGGAGCGCTCCGCGCGGAGGAGAACGACTTAAGTTGACACGTGCACGACCGGCCGGCGCACGGTCGTGTAGCGGATGGCGCGGCCGCCGACCTCCTGCCGCACCAGCTCGAACTCGGCCTCCTGCGGCGGCCGGTTGACGAGGAAGGAGATCCGCACCGACTCCCAGCCGTGGCTGGAGTCGAAGCCGCTGATACGGATGTAGCGGTCGCCATAAACCCTGCGGCATTCGGCGAGCTCCATCATCACGCCGGCGGCGTCCTGGAGATCGAACATCGGCAGGCCCCACATCTCCCAATAGGTGTTTCGGGGATGCGGATCGGCGGTGAACTCGATATTCACCGCCCAGCCATTGGCGAGGCAATGTTGCACCTGCTTGGTGATCTGATCGTCGGTGAGATCGGGCAGGAACGAGAAGCAGCCCTGGGTCAGTTTCATGTTCACTCTCCTCAAACGGTTTCCAGCGCGGTCGGCACAAAGTCTGGCGTGTCGGTGGATTGATAATTGAAGGTGACGTCTTTCCAGACCTCGAGCGCGGCCTTCAGCGGCGTGCAGGTCTGAGCGGCTTTGGCGAGGATCTCCGGGCCCTCATGGACGTAATCGCGGCCCTCGTTGCGGGCGAGGATCATCGCTTCCAGCGCCACGCGATTGGCCGTCGCGCCGGCGGCGATGCCCATGGGATGACCGATCGTGCCGCCGCCGAATTGCAGCACGACGTCTTCGCCCAAGAGATCGAGCAACTGGTGCATCTGACCGGCATGGATGCCGCCGGAGGCGACCGGCATCATCTTGTTCAGGCTCGCCCAGGACTGGTCGAAGAACAGGCCATGCTCGAGCTTGGTCGGATTGAAGTCCTCGCGGCAGACGTCGTAGTAACCGCGCGTGGTGTTGGGGTCGCCTTCGAGCTTGCCGACCACTGTGCCCGCGTGGATGTGGTCGACGCCGGCAAGCCGCATCCACTTCGCGATGACGCGGAACGACACGCCGTGGCTCTTCTGCCGTGTATAGGTCGAGTGACCCGCGCGATGCAGATGCAGGATCATGTCATTGCGACGAGCCCATTTCGCCATGGACTGGATCGCGGTGTAGCCAATCACGAGGTCGATCATGACGATGCACGATCCAAGCTCCTTGGCGAACTCTGCGCGCTCGTACATGTCCTCCATCGTCCCCGCGGTAACGTTCAGGTACGTGCCCTTGACCTCGCCCGAGGCCGCCTGTGCGCGATTCACCGCCTCCATGCAGTAGAGGAAGCGGTCGCGCCAGTGCATGAAGGGCTGCGAGTTGATGTTCTCGTCATCCTTGGTGAAGTCGAGCCCGCCCTTCAGCGCCTCGTAGACCACCCGGCCGTAGTTGCGCCCCGATAGCCCGAGCTTCGGCTTCACGGTTGCACCCAGCAGCGGCCGGCCGAACTTGTCGAGTCGCTCGCGCTCGACCACAATGCCGGTCGCGGGCCCCTGGAACGTCCTCACATACGCGACGGGGAAGCGCATGTCTTCGAGACGCAGCGCCTTGAGCGGCTTGAAGCCAAACACGTTGCCGATGATCGAAGCCGAAAGGTTGGCGATCGAGCCGGGCTCGAACAGGTCGAGGTCATAGGCGATGTAGGCAAAATACGAGCCTGCCGAGCCCGGCACCGGATCGACGCGATAGCATTTCGCGCGATATTTCTCCGCGGCGGTCAGGCGATCAGTCCACACCACCGTCCAGGTCGCGGTCGAGGATTCGCCGGCGACCGCGGCAGACGCCTCGATCGGGTCAACGCCTTCCTGCGGCGTCACGCGGAACAGCGCGATGACATCGGTGTCCTTGGGCGTATAGTCGGGCTCCCAATAGCCCATGCGCTTGTATTCCATCACACCAGATCGATAGCGCTCTTTGCCGCGGACGGTTCCTGCGTGTGCATTCATAGCTCTCTCCTGCTCTTCTCTCTCTGAATGATTAGGCCGCGACCGGCTCACGCGCGTCGATGCGCGGATCGAGCTCGCCGGCGCGATAGCGCCGCGCCATCTCGCTCAAGGGAACGACCTTGACCCTGCTGGCGTGGCCCGCAGTGCCAAACTGCTCGAAACGCTCGCGACAGAGCTCGCGCATCGCGTCCATTGCGGGTTTGAGAAACTTGCGCGGATCGAACTCGGAGCGCGCCTGCGCGGCGACCTTGCGGAATACTGCGGTCATCGCCAGGCGGCAGTCGGTATCGATATTGACCTTGCGCACGCCGCTCTTGATGCCGCGGACGATCTCCTCGACCGGCACGCCCCAGGTCTGCGGCATCTCGCCACCGAACTCGTTGAACATGTCCTGGAGCGGCTGCGGCACCGAAGATGAGCCGTGCATGACAAGGTGCGTGTTCGGCAATCGGCGATGGATCTCCTCGACCACCCGCATCGCCAAAATATCACCATCCGGCTTGCGGTTGAACTTGTAGGCGCCGTGCGAGGTGCCCATCGCGATCGCGAGCGCATCGACCTTGGTGGCGCGGACGAAGTCGATCGCCTGGTCGGGATCGGTCAGCAACTGGTCGTGGCTGACCTTGCCCTCGACGCCGTGGCCGTCCTCCTGCTCGCCGCCACCGTGTTCGAGCGAGCCGAGCACGCCGAGTTCGCCCTCGACGGAGGCGCCGACCCAATGGGCGAGATCGACGACGCGGCGGGTGATCGCGACGTTATAGTCGTAGTCTGCCGCCGTCTTGGCGTCCGCCTTGAGCGAGCCATCCATCATCACCGAGGTAAAGCCATGGGCAATCGCCGACGCGCAGGTCGCCTCGTCATTGCCGTGGTCCTGGTGCATGCAGAGCGGGATGTCGGGATAGGTCCGCTCCAGCGCGTCGATCATATGCGAAAGCATGAGATCGCCGGCATAGCTGCGTGCGCCGCGCGAGGCCTGGATGATCACGGGCGCATCGACCTCGGCCGCTGCCTGCATGATCGCGATGCCCTGCTCCATGTTGTTGATGTTGAAGGCCGGCACGGCATAGCCGTGAGTGGCGGCGTGATCGAGCAATTGGCGAAGGGTGATACGAGCCACGACAAATCCTCCTGTTATCGCTTGCCTGCGCGGGCGATCGCCCGGCGGGCGGCTTCGGCAACGCTCTGCGGCGTGATGCCGAATTCGCGGTAGAGCACCGGCGCCGGCGCCGAGGCGCCGAAGCCGCGCATGCCGACGAACTCCCCATCGGGGCCGATCCAGCGCGGCCAGTCGCCCAGCACGGCCGCTTCGATGCCGACGCGCGGCGCGATGCCGAGCACGCTGGCGCGGTAATCATCTGGCTGCTCCTCGAACAACGCGAAGCAAGGCGCAGAAACCACGGCCGCACGGATGTCCTCGGTCGCGAGCAGGCGGGCGGCTTCCAGCGCGATCGAGACTTCCGAGCCGGTTGCCATCAGCGTCACGTCGCGGTCGCCATCCGGCGAGACGACGAGATAGGCGCCGCGCGCGACGCGGTTTCTGCCGCGGGCATCGCTGCGGAAGGTCGGCAAGGCCTGCCGCGAGAGGCAGAGCACGGAGGGACGATTCTCAGCCGCCAGTGCACAATCCCAGGCTTCCAGCGTCTCGACCGCGTCGGCGGGGCGGAACACCAGAAGGTTCGGAATGACGCGCAGCGCAGCGAGATGCTCGACCGGCTGGTGCGTCGGGCCGTCCTCGCCGAGCCCGATGGAGTCGTGAGTCATCACGTGGATGACACGCAGCCGCATCAAGGCTGCAAGGCGGATCGCCGGCCGGCTGTAGTCAGAGAAGGCGAGGAAGGTGCCACCATAGGGAATAAAGCCACCATGCAGCGCGAGCCCATTCATTGCGGCGGCCATGCCGTGCTCGCGGATACCATAATGGATGTAGTCGCCTGCGTACGCGTCGCGCCTGACAGGCGCCTGCGCCTTGGCGTGCGTGAGATTCGAATGCGTCAGGTCCGCGGAGCCGCCGACCAGGCCGGGAATCGTGCCGGCGATGGCGTCAAGCACCTGTTGCGAGGCCTGCCGCGTTGCGAGCTTCGGGCGCTCGCTGGCAAAGCGTTCGCGCAATTTTGCCGACGCCTGGGCATAGGCGTTCGGCAGGGCAACGGCCTTGCCCTCGATGAACAGGTCGCGCTGCTCAGGCGTCGCGCGCTCATAGCGATCTAGCCAGGCAAGACGCTCGACCTGTCCGCGCTGCCCGATCATCCGCCACGCCTTGAGGATCGGGATCGGCACGACAAAGGGCTGGTAGTCCCAGCCGAGCGTTCGGCGAGCCGCCGCCGTCTGTTCGGTGCCGAGCGGCGCGCCATGCGCCTTCTCGGTGCCCTGGCGGTCCGGCGCGCCATAGCCGATGATGGTGCGGCAGGCGATCAGCGACGGCTTTGCTGTCTCCCGCTCCTCCGCAATCGCCTGCGCAACTGCTTCGGGATCGTGTCCATCGACACGGCGCACCGACCAGCCCGAGGCGGCGAAGCGTGCTAGCTGATCGTCGGAAGTCGCAAGCGACGTCGGTCCGTCAATGGAGATGCCGTTGTCGTCGAACAACACGATCAACCGGCCGAGTTCGAGATGGCCCGCGATCGAGATCGCCTCCTGGCTGATGCCTTCCATCAGGCAACCGTCGCCAGCGATCACGTAGGTGAAGTGGTCGACGAGTCCGTAGCCGTGCCGCGCATTGGCCATGCGCTCGGCGAGCGCCAGGCCGACGGCTGTCGCAATCCCCTGCCCCAGCGGTCCCGTCGTGGTCTCGACGCCCGGCGTGTGGCCATATTCCGGATGGCCCGGCGTCTTCGAGCCCCATTGCCGGAACGCCTTGATGTCATCCAGGCTGACGTCGCCGCCGGTCAAATGAAGCAGCGCATAGAGTAGCATCGAGCCGTGGCCGGCCGACAGCACGAAGCGGTCGCGGTCCGGCCAATTGGGATGGGCCGAGTCGAATTTGAGGAAGCGCGAGAACAGCACGGTCGCGACATCGGCCATACCCATGGGCAGGCCGGGATGGCCGGACTGCGAGGTCTCGATGGCGTCGACCGCGAGGAAGCGAACGGCGTTGGCGAGATCGTTATGCGTGACCGCCGTGAGGTCGGCTTCGGCGTGAACCGAGATGTTCATCGGACCCTCCCGTTGTTGGTATCGTGGATCATTTCAGGCTCCGCTTGCGCTCGATGAGCTGCATGATCAGCGGCGTCAGGATGAGCTGCATCGCGAGGTCGAGCTTCGCGCCCGGACATACGATGGAGTTCGCGCGCGACATGAAGCTGTGCGGCAGCATCGAGAGCAGATAGGGGAAGTCGATGCCGCGCGGATTCTTGAAGCGGATCACGACCATCGATTCGTCCGGCGTCGGGATCCAGCGCGCGATGAACGGATTGGACGTGTCCACCGTCGGCACGCGCTGGAAGTTGATGTCGGTCTCGGTGAATTGCGGGCAGATGTAGTGGATGTAGTCCGGCATCCGCCGCAGGATGGTGTCGGTGACCGCCTCGGTCGAATAGCCGCGCGCGCTGCGGTCGCGGTGCAGCTTCTGGATCCACTCGAGATTGATCACGGGCACGACACCGATCTTGAGGTCGGCATAGCGCGCGACGTTGACCTTGTCGGTGACGACGGCGCCGTGCAGGCCCTCGTAGAACAGCAAATCCGAATTCTCCGGCAGCCGCTCCCATTCGGTGAAGGTGCCGGGAGCCACGCTGTGCAGCGCCGATTCCTCCGGATCGTGCACATAGTGCCGCGTCACCGCGGTGCCGGTCTCGCCATAGTCGCGGAACGCGCGCTCCAGTTCCTCGAACAGATTGGTCTCGGGGCTGAAATGGCTGAAATGCTTGTTGCCGCGATCGGCTTCCTTGGCCATCTGCGTGCGCATTTCGGCACGGTCATAGCGATGGAACGCATCGCCCTCGATGTAGACGGCATTGACGCGCTCGCGGAAGAAGATTTGTTCAAACGTCTTCTTGACCGAGGTGGTGCCGGCGCCTGAGGAGCCGGTGATGGAGATGATCGGATGCTTCCTGGACACGGGACGCCTCGCTCATAGCCGGAAGAAGCCGCGTCGGGCGAACAGCGGCGCGGAAACGCTCGCCACCAGCAGCGGATCGCAATGCAATTCCTCGACGCGGCGAACTTCGCTGCTCGAGCCCATGATCAGCGGCACGCGCTGGTGCAGGTTTTGCGCAGCGAGATCGAGAATGCGCTCGCGCCCGGTCGAGGCGGATCCGCCGGCCTGCTCGATGATCATCGCCATCGGATGTGCCTCATAGGTGAGGCGCAGGCGGCCGTCGCCATAACCGGGGCGTGCGTCTGAGGGATAGAGGAACACGCCGCCACGGGTGAGGATTCGGTAGGCTTCCGCGACCAGCGAGCCGATCCAGCGCATGTTGAAATTGTGATCGGCGGGCCCTTCGACACCGGCAAGGCATTCGTCGATGAAGGCGCGCACCGGCAGATCCCAGTGACGGCGGTTGGAGGCGTTGATCGCGAACTCCTCGCACGTCTCGGATATCTGCACGTCGCTGCGCGCGAGGCGGAAGCAGCCAGCCTTGCGGTCAAGCGTGAAGACGTCGGCGCCATCGCCGAGCGTCAGCACCAGCGAGGTCTGCGGTCCGTAAGTGATGAACCCGGCGGCAAGCTGCGCCGAGCCGCGCTGATGGAAGGCGAGAGCGAGATCGTCCGGCGCGGGCAGGATCGAGAAGATCGTGCCGAGGGTCATGTTGATGTCGATGTTGGAGGAGCCGTCGAGCGGATCGATCGCGACGCAGATCTTTGCTTCACGATCTCCGATCTGCGGCTCGCGCATCTCCTCCGATGCAAGTGCCGCGATCGGCAGCTTGCTGAGGCAGCGGCGCAGGATCGCATCCGCCTGCACGTCGAGGTCGCGCTGGAGATCGCCGTCGCTGTTGCGACCGGTGGTCAGGCCCGACGCGTCCGCGAGATCTCCGGTACCGATAAGGTCGGCAATCTCGATCGCGGCCACCGCGATGGCGTCGACTGCGGCCGCTACCGCCAGCGCGCCGGGGGCGGTCTCGGAATAACGTTGAAGGTGGTCGTCCAGCCTGAGTTGCCCGGTCATCGCACCATCCCCTTTGCTGGCGCCGCATCCAGTTCCCTCCCCGCTGGAGGTCGGTGCGGTCAGTCCCGGCACGATGAGATTGACAGGGTCGGCTTAATAAGGAAAATTTCTATTCATAATGAGTGCCAAAGATTTTTCTTATAACGGCTCCCGCCATGCGGCGACCCAGCTCCGGCATCTGACAATCCGGCAGCTCCGCTCGCTTGCGGCGCTCTCGGCCAAGGGCAGCGTCACGGCGGCGTCGAGCCAGCTCGGCCTGACCCAGCCTGCCGTGACCCAGCAGCTCCGGCAGCTTCAGGATCTCGCCGGCCTGCCGCTGGTGCAGCGAACCGGCGACGGCATGCTGCTGACGGAAGCGGGCAAAGAGGTGCTGGCGCTCGCCGAACGCGTCGAAGCTGCGATCATGGACTGCGAGGGCGCACTCGATCTGCTCGCGGGGCGGACCGGCGGCACCGTGCATCTCGGCGCGGTCTCGACCGCAAAATATTTCGTACCGCACGCCATCGCGGCGTTCTCGAAGAGGCATCCGAAGATCGAGATCAAGCTCACCATCGGCAATCGCGAGGAGATCCGCGAGGCCATGCACGGCTACGACCTCGACTTCGCGGTGATGGGTCGGCCACCGGCCGACGTCAGCGTCGACGTGCGTCAGCTCGGGCGCAATCCGCACATCATCGTCGCGCGCAAGGGCCACTGGCTGGAGAAGGATTCCGGCCTCAGCCTGACCGACCTCGTGCACGAGACCTTCCTCACCCGCGAGCCGGGATCGGGCACGCGCACGCTGATGGAGGGCATGTTCCAGAAGTCGGATCTCGAGCCGATCATCGGCATGGAGATGAGCAGCAACGAGACCATCAAGCAGGCAGTCATCGCCGGGCTCGGCATCGCCTTCATCTCGGCCCACACGGTCGCGCACGAGCTTGCCGAGGGCCGGCTCGTCGTGCTCGACGTCGCCGGCCTGCCGATCGTCCGGCAATGGTACGTGATCCGCCGCAGCGACAAGGTGCTGCTGCCGCCGGCGCAGGCGATGTTCGATTTCCTGGGCTCCGAGGGGGCGAACTATCTGCCCGATGTACCGGAACTCGGCGGATGATGGCTGGCTGACGCTCAGCTCATCAGCTTCATGGCAATCGTCGCCGCCAGAATGACGATGATCTGGAGCAGACGCTCCGTCGTGAAGATGCGGTTGAAGGTGGTCATCGCTTGCCCCCGGCCGACGTGAAGAAGATCTCGATCGGCGGGTTGCTAGCATACGCGGTCGCCAGGGTAACTCCGTATTCGCCACGGCCTCTTCGGGCGGCGATGGCGCGGACGTCTGCGATTCCTTCGCGTGTTGTTGGCGCTGCTCGTCGTCGCTCCCGATGCTGCGATGGCTAACGATCAGGCCGCGCGCGGGGCGGCCTGATCGCGGCGCGTCGCGAAATAGGCTTCCAGCTCCGACAGCGCCCGCGCTTCCCAATCCCTCGCCTGCTCCAGGAGCGACCAGCTCTGGCCTGGGCGGAATGCAGCGGTCTGGCGATAGAGCGATGCGATGCCGCGATAGCGGCGCACGTTCTCCAAGATGGCCTGGCCGTTCATGTCCAAAAACTCCCTCGTCATTCCCGGGGGAGAAATTGCGGCCAAACCTTTTTCGAAAGGTTAGCGGCGCGCGGCAAGTGCGCGAATGGTTGCCGGACTGTTGCGTGAGCGCAACGCGTCCCTCCGCGCGCGGCTCGTTTATTGCGAATTCGTTGCCGTGCTCTCGCCCGAGGGCTTCAGCCCACCGCGGTTGATGATCGCCATCGTCTCGCGGCAGAGATCGGCAAGGCCGATCAGAAGCACGGCGAGCAGGAAGAACAGGTTGATGGAATCCGCATCGGCGCTGGTCAGCGGGCTTACCTCGAAGAAGGGCGGCATGAAGGCCCACCACACCAGCGGAATGGTGAGCAGCGCGGTGAACGCCGCCGCCGGCACGCCTGCGAGAATGCCGACGACGAAGATGCTGGGCACAAACGCCGCGAAATAGAGCTTTGCGCCGAGCGCGACGCATATACCCTGAAGCCCAGCCGACGCTGCGACCAAGACAACTCCGAGCAGAAACGCCTGCCACGACCACGGTCGTACTCGCGGTACGCCATACAGTCCCGCACGCCTCATAGGGCCTCCCCTGCCGCCTGTTTACCAGGTCCGGTTGCGACCAAAGTACTACAGGGGCATCGAAACCGCGAGGTGGAAATTGCACCGCTCGGGACATCGCATCAAAGGCTTGATTAACGGCCGCAGCGCACAATCGTACCGCTACTCGGTGGCTGCGTAGAGCAAGCCCGCGACGGGCATGGCGAGGCCAATGGCCGATGCGAGCATCCAGCCTCCTTCCGCGAAGGCCCAGGCGCCGAGCGCGGAGCCGGCCGCGCCCGCGGCGAAGAAGGTTGCCATATAGAGGCCATTGAGGCGGCTGCGGTGCTCGTGCCCAAGCACGAAGATCGCGCGGAAGCCGAGCACGACATTGCCCTGCACGCCGATATCGATCGCGATCGCGGCCACGACCAGACAGGCGAGGTTCAGCGTCGACCCGGCCTCGCCGATATGCGTCACGAGGAAGCCGACAGCCGCGAGCAGCATCGCGACCAGGGTCGCAAGGCGGCTATGGCCGCGGTCGGCGAGCCGTCCGGCGATCGGGGCCGCGAACACGCCGGCGACACCGGCGAGCGCGAACAGCGCGATGCCGCGCTGGGAAAGGCCGAATTCGCTGGCGAGCTGGAGTGGGGCCACCGTCCAGAACAGAGTGAAGGCGCCGAACAGGCTCGCCTGGTAGAGCGCGCGGCGCCGGAGCAGCGGCGTGGTCCGAGCCAGATGCGGCATCGACAGCAGCAGCGTGCCATAGTGCATGCGCGCAACAGGCTTGCGCTTCGGCAGCGTCATCCACAGCACGGTCGCGAGCACGATCATCAGTGCGGCCGAGCAGAAAAACACCGCCTGCCACGACAGCGCCGCGGTGACGAAGCTCGACACCGGCCGCGCCAGCATGATGCCGAGCATCAATCCGGTCGAGACGTTGCCGACGACGCGGCCGCGGATGGCTTCCGGCGCAAGATGCGCCGCATAGGGAATGATGATCTGCACCGCGACCGAGCCGAGCCCGATGAACAGCGCGGCAATCAGGAACGGCAGCGCGTGGGTGGCGAACGTGGCGGCGAGCAGCGCCGCGGCGCCGAGCGTGATGACGGAGCAGATCAGGACGCGGTTCTCGACGAGATCGCCGAGCGGCACGATGAAGAGAAGCCCTACGCCGTACCCGATCTGCGTCATGGTCACGATCAGCCCGGCCGCTTCATGCGACAGGCCGAGCGCGGCGCTGATCGGGGCAATCAGCGGCTGGGCGTAATAGATGTTGGCGGCGACCATGCCACAAGCCGCGGCCAGCACGATAGTCAGTCGCTGCGACACCGCATCCGGCCCGGGCGCGGTCTCGATCGTGGCATTCATCGTCATTACACACAGTCTCCGAAAGATCGGGAACGATCATTCCCTAATAAGACAAGAATTCAGGCAAGCAGTTTCATCGCAACGCCGACCAGGCGCTTGCCGTCGACCGGCAGGCGCGCCTTGCCGGCGACGCGCAACCCCAGCGTGATGCAGATCATCAGCCGCGCGGTGTCGTCGGCTGCGACATGGGGGGGAATCGAGCCGTCGGCCTGCCCCTCGCGAATGAGACCGGCGATGAAGGTTTCGTTGGTCTTGAGCTGGGCGTTGACGCGGGCGTCGACCGCCGGGTCGAGCGCGGACAGTTCAACCGCGCTGCCGACCACGAGGCAGCCGCGCCGCCCTTCGCTGCCCTGGGAATGCTCGACATAAGAGAGCAGCACGTTGCGCAGGCGCTCGCGACCATTGATCCCGCATGCAGCCGCGTTGCGGGTCCCCGCCTCGCGGAGCGCCGTGTAGCGCTCGAAGGCTGCCAGGAATACGGCATGCTTGTCCCGGAACGCCTTGTAGACGCTGCCGGTGGCAAGCCGCATCGCCGCGGTCAGATCCCCGATCGAGGTCGCATGATAGCCGCGCTCGCGAAACACGCGCACGGCCCTGTCCAGCGCGGTATCCATGTCGAATTCCCGGGGGCGGCCGGGCGGGCGGGCGGCGGGCTGGGAGCGGCGGACGGATTTTTGCATTGCGGGACAATAGAGAATGAATGTTTCCTAATCAAGGCACTTGTGAATGAGGTTGGATAAGGCTCGGCAAATGGTGGCAACACCATCAACTCTCGTGTCCCGGACGCGCAGCAACGCCTATTAGCGTTGCTGCGCAGAGCCGGGACCCACGCCTCAGGGATGCTCTCGGAGACATGGGCCCCGGCTCTGCAGCGCACCGCCGAAGTGGACGATGCTTCGCATCGCCAGGAGCGCCGCGCTGCGTCCGGGGCACGAGATGGGAGTGTGTCGCTCGCTGCTTCCACACCGTCGTTGCGAGCGCAGCGAAGCAATCCAGAGTCCGGCCGCGGTGACAATCTAGATTGCTTCGCTGTGCTCGCAATGACGGAGCCAAGGGCGTCATCGTAATTCATCCAAGGCACCTCTCGACTGATAGACACGCCTCCGCGGCCTCGCGGCTGATTTCACCCGAGCTTTGCTTCGTCGCTCCACCCTCTTGAGCCAAGAGGGCGCAGGGAAGGCCGGGTGCCGGCGGCACCCGCGGTCCGCTGCGCGAAAGGTAGCGCAAAAAGACCGCACAGCAGCATACAGGTGAAGCCCAACACACGGCCTTCCCTGCGCGATGGTTTGACGGCTTATGCCGCGCTCTCCCGGGAGCCGAATTCGTTCTGGCCTCCCTCGCCCCGCGAATTGACGATG
>JAEWFG010000384.1 GCA_023388935.1 Pseudomonadota bacterium
CTCCCCGGGCAACGAGACCCATCTGCACGCCCCCCGGACCGAAATCATGCGTCCGGACGGCAGCTGCGTCTCCCGTTACTTGCGGACCTCGCCCGAATTCGCCTGCAAGAAGCTGCTGGCGGCCGGCGAGCCCCGGATATTCGAGTTTGCCCGGGTGTTCCGCGATCGCGAGCGCGGCGACCTGCATCTGCCCGAATTCACCATGCTGGAATGGTACCGGGCAGGCGCCCCCTATGACGCCATCATGGCGGATTGCGTCGTCATCATCGCCCGGGCGGCGCAGGCGACCGGAATCGGGACCTTCTCCTTCCGCGGCCGGACCGCAGACCCCTTTGCCGAACCGGAACTCCTGACCGTCGCAGGTGCCTTCGAGCGGTTCGCCGCGATCGACCTGCTAGCGACAATCTCCGGCGCGGAGGGCGACCGGGCGGCGCTAGCTCGGGCCACCGCCGGCAAGGTCCGTGTCAGTGAGGACGACACCTGGTCGGACATCTTCAGCAAGGTCCTGGTCGAGCATGTCGAGCCGCATCTGGGGCAGGGGCGTTTGACCATTCTGTTCGAATACCCATCTCCAGAGGCGGCGCTGGCGCGCGTAAAGCCCGGTGATACGCGGGTCGCCGAACGTTTCGAGGTCTATGCCTGCGGCGTCGAGCTCGCCAACGGGTTCGGCGAGTTGACCGACGCCGAGGAGCAGCGCAAGCGCTTTACGGAGTCCATGGCGGAGAAGCAGCGCCGCTATGGCGAGGCCTATCCTTTGGACGAAGACTTTCTCGTCGCGGTCGCCGAGATGCCGGAGGCGAGCGGTGTTGCGCTCGGCTTCGACCGGCTGGTGATGCTGGCGAGCGGCGCATCGCGAATTGATCAGGTGGTGTGGACACCGCCTGCAGATGAAACGTTAAGTGAGACATGACGAAGACCAATCTTGCACGTACGTTGCGCGAGCCGGCCGAGCTCGTGACGGAGCATCTCGTGCCCGCCACGGCGCTGCCTGCGCTCGAGCGCGTCGCCGCGCGTTACGTGGTCGCGATCACGCCGGCGCTGGTCGAACTGATCGACGCGTCCGATCCCGACGACCCCATCGCGCGGCAATTCGTTCCAACCGAAGCGGAGCTCGAGGTGCAGCCGGGCGAGACCGCCGATCCGATCGGCGATCACCCGCACTCGCCGGTCCCCGGCATCGTGCATCGCTATCCCGACCGCGTGCTGTTCAAGCTCGTTCACGTCTGCGCGGTCTATTGCCGCTTCTGCTTCCGCCGCGAGATGGTCGGCCCAGGCAAGGAGAACGCGCTCTCGGACGACGCCTATCGTGCGGCGATCGATTATATCCGCGCGCATAGCGAGATCTGGGAGGTCATCCTGACCGGTGGCGATCCCCTGATGCTGTCGCCGCGGCGCATGAGCGAGATCATGGCCGATCTCGCCAGCATCGATCACGTCAAGATCATCCGCCTGCACACCCGCGTGCCCGTGGCCGACCCAGCGCGGATCACCGGCGAGATGGTCGCGGCGCTCAAGGTCGAGGGCGCGACCACCTGGGTGGCGCTGCATGCCAATCATGCGCGGGAATTGACGGAAGCGGTCCGGGCCGCCTGCGCGCGGCTCGTCGACGCCGGAATTCCCATGGTGAGCCAATCCGTGCTCTTGCGCGGCGTCAATGACAACGTCGCGGCTTTGTCGAATTTGATGCGAGCTTTCGTCGAATGCCGGATCAAGCCCTATTATCTGCACCATGGCGATCTGGCCCCGGGCACCGCGCATCTGCGCACCACGCTCGCGCAAGGGCAGGAGCTCATGCGGCAGTTGCGCGGACGGGTATCAGGATTGTGTCAGCCGGACTACGTGATCGACATTCCAGGCGGGGCCGGCAAGTCGCCGGTGGGTCCGAATTATGTGTTGGCGGCACAAAATAGCGCACCGGATGCGCGTGATGCGGCGTCGGAAACGCGCTATCGTATCGTGGATTATTGCGGCGACGTTCATCTCTATCCGCCCGAGACCTGAGCGGCTGGGGTGCGAGACGTGGCCTTGAGAAACGGAGCAGAAAGATGAAAAGCGTCATTGTGGCACTGTCGCTCCTGGTCGCCTTCGGCGGCGCGGCCTTCGCGCAGACCGGGACCAAGGGACCGACGACGTCGGGATCGTCGGCGGGCACTGTGCTGCCTGCGCCTGTCGGCCACCGTCAGCCGCGGGCCAGCGATGTGCCGAACGAGAAGAATCTCAGCGATCCCAGCGATCCCCTGAGCAAGGAAAATCAGGCGCTGGACAAGAAGATCAAGAGCATCTGCCGCGGCTGCTAGGTCGCGACAATGGCGGGCAGGGCGCGACAGCTCGCCCCACCCGCGTTTGTCCTGTCAGGCGGAGCGTTCGTGTAGCCCGGCGCGCCGGGTGTTGCGCCTGATCTCGACCGCGTCGGCGAGCTGCTCGAGCACCGTTGCCGTGGTCGGCCAGTCGAGACACCCATCGGTGATGCTCTGGCCGTAGGTGAGTGACTTGCCCTGCACCACGTCCTGACGGCCGGCGACGAGGTTGCTCTCGATCATCACGCCCATGATGCGGCTCTCGCCAGCTGAGATCTGGCCGGCGATGTCGGCCATCACCAGCGGCTGGTTTTCCGGCTTCTTGGACGAATTGGCGTGGCTCGCATCCACCATCACCAGCGGAGCGACGCCGGATTTGGCCAGCTCATTGCAGGCCGCCACGACGCTTGCCGCATCGTAATTCGGCTTGCTGCCGCCGCGCAGGATGATGTGGCAATCCTCGTTGCCCGTGGTCGAGGCGATCGCCGAGCGGCCGCGCTTGGTCACCGCCATGAAATGATGCGGGTGCGAGGCCGACTTCACCGCGTCCGCCGCGATGCGTACATTGCCGTCGGTGCCGTTCTTGAAGCCGACCGGGCAGGACAGCCCCGACGCCAGCTCGCGATGGATCTGGCTCTCGGTCGTGCGTGCACCGATCGCCGCCCAGGACACGAGGTCGGCGATGTATTGCGGCGTCGTCATGTCGAGGAATTCGGTACCGGCGGGCAGGCCGAGATTGTTCACCGCCGAGAGCACGTTGCGCGCGAGCCGCAGGCCCTTGTTGATGTCGAAGCTGCCGTCGAGATCGGGATCGTTGATCAGGCCCTTCCAGCCGACCGTAGTGCGCGGCTTCTCGAAATAGACCCGCATCACGATCTCGAGCTGGTCGGCGAGGTCTTCGCGCAAGCTCGCGAGACGCTCGGCATAGTCGAGCGCGGCCTTGGGATCATGCACCGAGCAGGGGCCGACCACGACCAGAATCCGGTCGTCCTGGCCGTTGAGGATGGCGTGGGTGGCGTTGCGCGCCGCCATCACGACACGCGTCGCAGTGAGCGTGCGCGGGACTTCCCGCATCACCTCTTCCGGTGTGCTCAGCTCTTTCAGTTCGCGGATACGAAGATCGTCGGTCGTACTCAGCACGGCGGGCTCCTGTCTTTGTGAGAACCTGCCGGCCAACAAAAAAGCCGCCAGGGTCTGGCGGCTTGTTCGGACGTTTGCTGCAATATTTCAGATTGAGCGCGATCCTCCTGCCGCCAGCGAGCTGTCGTAGCTAAAGTACCAAAAATAGCTGGTGGCGAGGGTGATCATGCGGCGATCTATAGTGCGCCGGTTGCGGCTTGTCACCCCCCAAATCGGCAGGAAAAGTGACGAGGCGGGTCAGGTGTTGCTATTGCGCGCCGCCAGCGCCATGCCGATCATGGCGGCGCCGCCGAACAGGAGGTTGATGCCGACGAGAATGCCGATGGCCCATTCCGCGGAACTCGGCAATCCCGCGATCACCATGAACGAGATCGCGATGTCGATGAGGCCGGAGATCAGGAGCCATGACCAGCGGCTGCTCAGCTCGCGACGGTGCTCGAGCGCGTACATGATCGTGGTGACGCCCTCTGCGAGGAAATAGGCGCCGAGCACGATGGTCAGCGTCAGCACGGCCTGCATCGGCCGGGCCAGCAGAAGCATGCCGGCGAGCACGGCCAGCGCGGCCGAGATCAGCGACCACCAGAAGCCCGGCGTGCTGCGCGCCCAATAGGTTGCGATCAGTCCACCGACGCCGCTGATCAGGAACATCCAGCCGAGAAAGATCGTGATCGCGAGGCTTGCGAGCGGCGGCAGGATCAGCGCGGCGACGCCGAGAACGGCGAGCAGGATGCCTTCGAACAGAAAGGTCTTCCAATGAGCCTTGACGGTCCGGTTCATCGCGGATTGCAGCCGTGAAAAATTCTCGGGCGATGTCATGGTGATCCCCTACGCTCGCAGCGGAGCGCCTAATCTAGCGTGCGCGCGGCGCGCTCGCCATCCCGCGCCTCAGCCGCCGCCGTGCGCTGACGAAAAACCTTCGCCACTGGTACGGATGCGGTTCCGGCCGAGAATATAGATCGCCGTCGTGACAACCAGTAGCGCGAGGCCGAGCAGGATCGAGACGAAACCGATCGGGATCAGGGCCAGCGTCAAGTTACGCTCGGGGTTGATCAGCCAATGATGGATCGAGGTCAGCACGAAGGCGAGGCCGAGAAAGCCGACGCCGCCGCCGGCGAGCAGTAGCGCCCACATCCGGCGCAGCTGGCTGAGCCGCTCCCGCGCGATCTCGGTCCGGGGCGCATGGTGGCGCGCGACGCGCCGCACCAGGCGGATGGCAAAGCCGATGGAGCTGAATCCGATCAAGAGGCTCGTGGCACCCAGCCACATCCGAAGGGTCGGATCGAGATCAGGCATTTGCTGGAGGGTGAGCAGCGGGAAGTCGAAAGCCGAGTGCAGCGCGAGCGGGCCGGCCAGCATCAGGAGGCGGCTGGACAGACGGGCCCAGTCACGATGATGGCGGTTCGCGCCCAGCGCCGTGCCGGCGCGGGCCATCGTGAGATAGGCGCCGGCGATGATGCCGAGCGCGCCGTGGAACGGCACCGTCAGCACGCTGCGGAGCGCCGCCAGCGATCGCCACATCTCGGCATGCTGCACGAGGTAGGCGAGGTTCTCGTAGGCCGCGAAGCCAAGGCCGACAGCGGCGCCATAGACCACGGTGTCCATCGGATTGGCGTAGGTCCGCCGCTTGGTCGAGGAGACCAGCACGATGGCGATCACCTTGACGGCTTCCTCCGGCAGCGCGACGCCAAAGACCGAATGCATGGCCAGTGCCGCCCAGGGGTTGTCGGGGGCCGCGACCATCCTGGCGAAGGGGGCACGCGCAAGGCCCAGCAGCGAAATGCTGGCCGCGCCAAGCAGGAACGCGGTCCAGACCTGGGCCGGTGGTCCCGGGCGTTCCTCCGCGGCAATGACGAGCCACAGCATCAGCAGCGCCGGGGCGATGGCGGCAGTTCCGATGACGGTGGGTAACGCTTCAATCAGATACATCGGCTTTGAAAATAGGTTCCCTTGGCCGGCTTATCTACGTCCGCCAATGCGACCATGTGTCATGCGTCGGCTGGCGCTGCGATTAACGATCGTGACAGCTTAATTGGATGACGGGACGTGTTCGCAATCAATGGCAACGTTCGCGCATCCGTTATTGGATCGCGATTAGCAAGTCAGATCAGGACAATGCGCAGGTTTCTTCGATTCACGATGCACGTGTCCTGACCGCAAGTCCAGACAAGTGGCATTGCGCCCACCTGGACACCGCGCAGCCGGTCGGACCGGCCCCAGTCACGCTTCGTTGAGTGCCCGCGGGGCGGTGACGCGAGTTGAGGCTGGTCAGGCCGGCTGCGGCGCGGCCGAGCGCACGATCAGTCGGACAAGATCGTCCTGCTGCTGCTTTTCAACGAATTTGACCGCAAAGCCGTTGTCGAATTTGCGGATGACGCGCCCGACGCACGCACCGACCGCAAGCGGGGTTCCGGTCACCGGATCGTATTCGCAGGACACCGCGACCCCCGACGTGGAGACGTCGATGATGAAGCAGGGATGAGTGCAGCCATCGGCGAGCGTCAGGAAGGTACGCGCAACCTGCGGAACGAAACGCGCGTCACGCCGCAACTCCTGGATGCTGTCGTCCTTCTGCTTCTTCTCGAGCCAGGTCAGCTTTTGTGACATCCAGGCGCGCCGTGCCCGCGTCATGTTGAGCTCCATCAGGAAGCCCGACTTCAGCGTCGCGCTGATGGTGCATTCGAACTCGCCGAAATCCTGGAAGTAGGAGGTCACGCGCTCGCCGACCTTGCCGACGACCGGCACGTCCACGATCATGCGGAAAGGCGAGACGCGCTTGGTGCGGCAGGCGAAGGTGCGGGGCTTGCCCTCGCAATCGTACCAGCGATGCAGCGAATAGCTGCCGCTCACGCTGACGTCCACTGCACGCTGCCTAAGGAACTCTGCGACGGACATCGGCGCCAATCGTGTTTCGAAGTGTTTCCGTAATTTCTCGGTAGCGATCAAATTCTAAGCAAATGATACCGGCACTCACGAGCGGGGGTAAATTTGCGGTAAATGCGCGGATCGGTCGTGCACAGGGGTGAGCGACTTAAGGTCTTACGGAGACCTGACTGAGCGTTTCCTCGCATAACCTCGAATTGGCGCGATTGTCCGGGACCGGCGTAGGAAGCGATTCCCAAAGCCTTGGAGGTGTTGCCCCCGTGCACTAGGCAGCCCGGTTCCGTGCCCCGTACAAACACCCCCGTACAAATACATAGAATTCAATTGCCATTCATCAGACGTCCTTGAGGAAATCATGAAAACAAAGATTGCTGCCGCCGCCCTTCTTCTCGCGTCCACGAGTCTGAGCTTCGCGGCTGATCTGGCAACCAAGGCCCCGATTTACGCTCCCGCCCCCGTGTGGTCCTGGACCGGCTTTTATCTCGGGGGCCACGTCGGGGCCGGCTGGGGAACCACGGAATCCACGCTGACCGGGATCACCGGCGCTGTGATTCCCGGAAGCTTCCCTATTGCTCAGAACAGCCGGAGCGGTTTCCTGGGTGGTGGTCAGCTCGGTTACAACTGGCAGAGCGGCTGGGCCGTGTTTGGTGTCCAGGGTGACATCGCCGGAATGGACGTGAAGGGCACCACGCCGTGCCTTGGCGGCGGCGCGTCTTGTACCGCAAAGAGCGATTGGCTGGCGACGGTGACCGGCCGCTTCGGTGGCGTCGTCGCTGATCGCACGCTGGTCTACGTGAAGGGCGGCGCGGCATGGATGCACACCGATCATACGTTCGGCGTAGCCGTCCTCGGACCGGGAGGATTTTCGGCGAGCACCAGCACCACGGCATTCGGCTGGCTGCTCGGTCTCGGCGCTGAATACGCATTCGACCGCAACTGGAGCGCCTTCATCGAGTACAACTACATCGACTTCGACAAGAAGAGCAGCACCCTCGACTTGACGACCTTTGGGGGGCCCGTTGCGAGTGTCGATTTCAAGAACAAGCTGTCGATTGCCAAGGTCGGCGTGAACTACAAGTTCGGCGGCCCGGTCGTCGCGCGTTACTGATCTTCTGAAACTACCGTTCCAGTCGAAGCTGAGCCCGGCCGCTATCCGCGGTCGGGCTTTTTCATTTCTCATCCGGCAAGGGCCGTCGCGCTCGCGGCAGATGGCTGTCGGCCACGATGGGGTGCCATCACACGACGTCGACGATGGGTGAGGAGATACGCGACTGAGATCGCTGGCGCTCCCTAGCGGAATCGAACCGCTCTCTCCACCGTGAAAGGGTGGCGTCCTAACCGATAGACGAAGGGAGCAAACGCAA
>JAEWFG010000421.1 GCA_023388935.1 Pseudomonadota bacterium
ACCGCACAGCAGCATACAGGTGAAGCCCAACACACGGCCTTCCCTGCGCGATGGTTTGACGGCTTATGCCGCGCTCTCCCGGGAGCCGAATTCGTTCTGGCCTCCCTCGCCCCGCGAATTGACGATGTGGTCGACCCGGTTGGGCGTTCCACACCTTCGAAAGGCTTGACCGTAGCGACGACGGCCAGGACCACACGGTTTTGCCGTACGCGCGCTCGCTTGATCACCACAGGGTTCAATGGCGTCGTGCACGTCACCATCGAAATGTTGGCGAGACGAACTGTCAGCGCCGCTCATCCGCACGAAGCCTCGGGCTCACGGAGAGCAATCCGCCCTGCCCTTGACCGCTCGTGCCGACGCTGCCGCGTCCACCGCAAGCCCGGCTCGCGAAACATGACGACACAAGATCGCCCCTCAAGGTCAAGCCGGGATGGGCGACACATACGATATTTCCGAATTTCGGTAAAGTGGAATATTTTTACCCGCGACGCTTGACACCGTGCCGGGTGTTTTGCCCGACGGGCAAAGCAAGGACCGGTGTAACCCGGATTTCGCGCAATCCCGGCTACGGCACTGCCGCTACCGCGCCAGCCACGCCGCGACCGCTTTCTGCGAATCCGTGCGCGCCTCGGCATCGGTGCCGAGATGGCC
The DNA here is from genome assembly GCA_023388935.1 of Pseudomonadota bacterium. Taxonomy (GTDB): domain Bacteria; phylum Pseudomonadota; class Alphaproteobacteria; order Rhizobiales; family Xanthobacteraceae; genus Bradyrhizobium. The sequence goes on from JAEWFG010000421.1 coordinate 652, forward strand.
GCGCTCGGGCGCGGCGGCGTCGCTGTTGCCGGCGAGCGCGTGCAGCGGCGTGTCGGCGCGGTCGAAATCGTGATAGGCGCCGGGATAGACCACGATGCGCGCGAGCGCGCTGCGGCCGTGCGCATCATCGACCATCTGGCGGCAGGCCGGCGGCGACGACACGTCGTCATCGGCGCCGATCAGTACCAGGGTCGGCACCCGCGTGCTCCAGCCGAGGCCGGCGGAAATCCGGCAGTCCGGATAGAACGCGATCGCGGCGCGGAAATCCGGACTCGCATCGCGCGCGGCGTTCTGCGGACGCACGGCCCACAGCAGCGCGCTCGCGCCGTTGGCCCAGCCGATCAGGCTGACACGGCTGCGCGCCACCCAGGTCTGCTTCATCAGCCAGGCGCGGGACGCCGCGATGTCGGCAGCGCGCTCGCGCCGCGCCTTGACGCGCATCTCCTTGACGCGGCATTGCGGCCCGAGCCCTCGCGAGCCGTAGCTGTCAGGCAGCAGCACGGCGTTGCCGGCCTTGAGCAGCCGCTCGGCCCAGTCTCGATAGCGCGGCAGCACCGGATCGGAATGGCCGCCGAGGCCGCCGCAACCGTGCAGCGCGATCACGGTCGGAAACGGTCCGTCACCCTCGGGCTTGTAGAGCTGCGCATGCAGGATTCCGGACGCCAGCGGAATGTCGACCTGCTGCGGCGCAGGCGCCGGCGCGGCATGCGCGCCCGACATCAGAAGCGTCAGGAACAGGGCGGTCAGTCGAAGGCGCATCGGACTCTGCCGTATCAGGTGCCGGGCCGCGCGGCGACCTCGGCCACCAATCCTTCGATTGAGCATTATCACGCGGATACGGAGGCAAAACATCACAAACCGGTGGGTTTAACGGGCGGACAAGCCACCCTATCTATGCTACATCCCGTTCAACACATTGTGCCCTTACGGGCCTTCCACGGAGACTTCCAACCGTGCTGAACAAGTTCGGCCCCTCGGGCCATGGCGAAGCGCAGGTGCAATATCTCGACGGCGATTTCCGCGTGATCTCGCCGGGAACCTTCGTGCGCTGCGCGATCACCGACACGCGGATCCCGCTCGACGAATTGAAGTATTGGAGCGTGGACCTGCAGGAAGCCTACGCCACACCCACCGCCGTGTTGCAGCGGCATTTTCCCGGCGCGCCGAAACCGCAGCCGTGAGACCGCGCCCGCGCGGTTATTGCTGTTCCATGCCATCCGCGCCCACGCAGGTCTTGATGAAACTCTTCCGGGGTTCGCCGGCGATCTTCTGATCGATCGCCTGCTTCAGGCAATCGAGCCGCGCCTGCGCCATGCAGAGCTGCATCTGGTCACGCTTGTCCTGTCCCTTCAGATTTTGCGTCGTTGCCAGGCACGTGACGCGCTTGGTCGCGGGAACCGGCACCGTGCCGGTTGGAGCCGCCGGCGGCGTCGCGGGGGACGTTTGTGCGGACACCGGCGCAACAATCAGACACATAAGGCTTACGGCAACAGCTACAGAGGACAGCTTCATCGCATTTTCCCAATCGTCTGAAATCGATAAGGGTCTTGCGATGAATGTGGCCTGAATGGCCAGACGCCGGGTGGGCAAAGCGCAGCGTACCCACCAGTTCGACCGTCGAGCGGTCAACATTGATGGCGGGCACGCTGCGCTTTGCCCACTCTACGAGATCATCGTTTGCGGAAATTTCAGCGGCTTGCGAACCGCCGCTCGCGCGCCCTGTAGAGATGATCGCTGATCAGTTGCCGCAGCTTTAGCGGATCGTCGAATTCGAGCTGGACCGCGAACGGCACGATGCCGTCAGGCACACCCTCACAGCCGCGCAGGCGCGCAAGATCCTTTTCCGTCGTCACCAGCGTGAGCTGCTCGCGCTGTGCATCCGCCACGAGCGCTGCGATCTCGTCATGCGAAAACATGTGGTGATCAGCGAAGGGACGCGTGCGCGAGACCTCGATGCCGCAGGCGCGCAAGCTGCGGAAGAAGCGCTCGGGATCGCCGATGCCGGCGAAGGCCAGGACCTGCTTGCCGAAGAGCTGCGCAACTGAGGCCGCGTCCGGCTTCAGGCGCGCGCGCAGCACCGGCTTGTCGCGCTTGGCAATCTCGGCCGCAACATCGTTTGCGGCATCGCCGCCGCCGATCAGCACCAGCGCATCGGTACGTGCGAGCTGCGCCTTCAGCGGCGCGCGCAGGGGACCGGCGGGAAACACCTTGCCGTTGCCCAAGCCCCGCTCGCTGTCGATCACGATCAGGGACGCATCCTTCACCAGGCGCGGGTTCTGGAAACCGTCATCCATCAGGATCACCGTGGCGCCTTGCGACTTCGCGAGCGCCACGCCGTCGAGGCGGTCGCGCGCGACTACGACGGGGACGTCGCGCACCATCATCAGTGGCTCGTCGCCGATATCGGCCGCGGTATGCCGCTCGCGGTCGACCATGACCGGGCCCTTCAGGCGCCCGCCATAGCCGCGGCTGAGCACCACCGGCGTCTCGCCGAGCTCGCGCAACAGCTTCGTCAGCGCGAGCACCGTCGGCGTCTTGCCGGCGCCGCCGACATGGTAGTTGCCGACGCAAATCACGGGGATGCCGGCGTCAACGCCTGTGCGCACCATCCGGCGCGCCGTGAGCGCGCCATAGAGCGCGCCCAACGGGCTCAGGAGCAGTGACTTCGGGGAACGTGGCCGGTACCAGAAGGCCGGCTCACGCATTGGCGGCTCCCATCTCGATCCGGAGCTGCAACAGATAGGGCTCGAGCGCGGTCATCGTGCGATTCAGCGCGCCGCCGAGCTGCTCGACAACGCCTCCGCCGGCGCGTTGCATCTTGTCGCGCACGGTGGGATCGGCCAGCAACTGGCCGAGCTGCTTGACAAGCGCCTCCTGCGTGTCGGCCTGCCGCGCACCGCCGCTGCCGTCGAGCGCTTCGTAGACATCAGCGAAATTGAAGACGTGAGGACCATGGACGATCGCGGCGCCGAGCTTGATCGCCTCGATCGGATTCTGGCCGCCATGATGGATCAGCGATCCGCCCATGAACACGATCGGCGAGAGGCGGTAGAACAGGCCGAGTTCGCCCATGGTGTCGGCGACATAGACGTCGGTGACGGCCGTCGGCAGTTCCTCGCGCGAACGCAGGGCCGGCTTCAGACCCGACGCCGCGATCAGGCCTGATATCGAGGAGCCGCGATCAGGATGCCGCGGCACGATCACGGTCAAAAGCTGCGGGAAGAAACCGGCGAGGCTGCGATGCACCGCGACCAGCATCTCATCCTCGCCCGGATGCGTCGAGGCCGCGACGATGATCGGGCGCCCGCGCGTCATCGCCATCAGCCGTTCGAGCTTCGCGGGATCGGCCGGTGGCGCCGGCACGTCGAGCTTGAGATTGCCCGTGATGACGACGTCGCGGCCGCCGAGCGTCGAAAAGCGCTCCGCATCGGTCTTCGACTGCGCGAGGCAGATGTCGAAACGTGAGAGCAGCGCCGAGATGGTGCCGTGCATCCGACGCCAGCGCGGGAACGAGCGCGGCGACATCCGCCCGTTGATCAGCACCATCGGCACCCGGCGCGCGCCAGCCGCCAGGATCAGGTTCGGCCACAGATCGGATTCGATGAACAGGGCCAGCGACGGCTTCCAGTGGTCGAGGAAGCGCGCGACATAGCGCGGGGAATCATACGGCACGTATTGATGAATGACGTCGGGCGGAAAGCGTTTTGCAACGACGGCGGCCGAGGTGACGGTGCCGGAGGTGAGCAGGATTCGCAAATTGAGATCGCGCAAGCGTTCGATCAACGCGGCCGCGGCCAGCACCTCGCCAACGCTGGCGCCGTGGATCCAGACCAGCGGGCCGTGCGGCCGCACGTCCTGGCTGAGACCCCGCCGCTCGCCGACGCGCGCAGGATCCTCCTTGCCCTGCTTGAGCCGCCGCTTGATCAACGCAGGCGCGAGCGGCACCAGGCCACTCGCCAGGCGCTGATACATCCGCAGCGTCATCGGCAGCGAATCAGGCATCTTGGGGCCCTGGGCGGCCGAGTTGCGCATAGGCGCGGCGGGTCGCCTCGTTCAACGTCTCTTCCAGGTCCAGCCGCAGCGCTTCCATGGTGGCCGCGTCGGCGTCCGGCGGAACGTGAATTTCCTTGATGCCGACCAATGCGCCTCGCCCGAACGGCAGATTGATGGTGGTGCGGTCCCAGTTCTTGAGCCGGATGAAGCGGCTGGTCGCCATCGCGAAAGGCATGATCGGCCGTCCCGATTCCCGTGCCAGCATGATAATGCCGAGTCCTGCGACGCGCGAGCGCTTCGGGACATCGGCGGTCAGCGCGACATTACAGCCGTCTTCGAGCGTCTGCACCATCTCCTTGAATGCGCCAACCCCGCCTTTGCGGTGGAAAGCTCCGCCATGGTCGCCGGAACCGCGGATGGTGCCGATGCCGAGCCGCTCGGCGGCGATCGCATTGAACTCGCCGTCGCGATGTCGGGAGATCAGGACCCTGGCCTTGTACCAGTCCTTGTTCTTGATGAAGGGGGTGAGGAAATGCTGGCCATGCCAGAAGGCGAAGATCGCCGGCATCTGCGGCTCGACGATGTCATAGACGTCGGGCGGATCGAACGTGAATTTGTTGGTCCGCCAGACCAGACGCAGATATTCGGCCGCCAGGATCCCGACGGCACGCTGAACGAAGCTGCTCCGCAGCGTATCGCGAAGCAGTTTTTTCAACGCGCCGGCTTCGGTTCTTGATTCGGGTCGAGCAGCCGGTGGAGATGGACGATGAAGTAGCGCATCTGCGCGTTGTCGACCGTGCTCTGCGCCTTGGCCCGCCAGGCGGCGTGAGCGGACGCATAGTTCGGATAGAGGCCGACGATCTCGACGTCGTCGAGGTTCTTGAAGGTGTTGTGCTCGAGATCGAGCAGTTCGCCTCCAATAACGAGGTGAAGCAGTTGTTGCGGGGCGCTATCTGACATGGGCTCTGTTCCTATGGGGCTGCCCGGCAAAGCAGTGTTCGACAAGCACGACGAAAGCGCTCAGGGCAAGGGACGGTCTCGAAAATGCGCGACAATGCTCGCATGACGATCTCGACCCGCTGCCACCAGCACCCCGTGCGCCACTTCCCGGCGGTTATAGAGGATGGGATCTCCGGAGAGGTCGCTCATCCTACCATCCGCTTCGTGCACGATCAAATCGGCCGCCGCAAGGTCCCAATCATGGCTATTGCCCCCTGCAAAAGCCGCATCCAGCGCGCCATGGGCGACCCGGCACAGGCGAAGCGCGAGCGAACCGATTCGCGGGTGCAGCCTGCTCTCGCCGCCGGCAGTATTGAGTCGTTCGACCATCGGCTTCGGGCCGGCGATGCGGGAGAAGTCGAGCGTCGATCCGGGCGCCACTCGCACGGCCTTACCGTTGAGCGTCGTGCCCTGACCGCGGACCGCGAAAAAGAACTCGTCGCTCGTGGGCGCGAACACTGCGGCAAGTACCGGCGAGGCATCCTCGACCAGCGCGACGCTGACGCACCATTCATCATGACCGTTGAGGTAGTTGCGGGTACCGTCGATGGGATCGACCACCCATGTCAGCCGCCGCGACAGCCGTGCCGCATCGTCGGCGCTCTCCTCCGACAGCCAGCCATAGTCGGGCGTAGCAGTGAGCAAGCGCGCTTCGAGGAGGTCGTTGACGGCGATGTCGGCTTCCGACACCGGCGAGGACACGCCCTTGATCCACTTCTTCAGCTCGGTACGGAACATCAACCGCGCGAGCGCGCCCGCTTCCCGCACCGTGTCTCTCAGCAGCACCGCATCACGTGCGCGGGTGGTCTCGTCGAGAGAGATCGAGTCAGCGTCCGCCAAGCGTCAAACCCTCGATGCGCACCGTCGGCGCATTGATGCCGTAGCGGAACTCGAGATTGTTCGCGGGCTGCATCGACTTGAAGATCTCGAACAGATGCCCTGCGATCGTCACTTCGCTCACGGGATAGGTGAGCTCGCCGTTCTCGATCCAGAAGCCGGAGGCGCCGCGGCTGTAATCGCCGGTGACGCCGTTGACGCCGGAGCCGATCAAATCGGTGACGTAGAAACCCTGTTTGATGTCGGCGATCAGCTCGGCGGGGGTCGGCGTACCGGCTTCGAGATGCAGATTATACGGTCCAGGCGAGGGCGAGGACGAGACGCCGCGATGGGCGTGGCCGGTTGTGGTGAGGCCGAGCTCGCGCGCGGTCGCGCAGTCGAGCAGCCAGGTGGTCAGCACGCCTTCGTCGACGAGAGCGATCCTCTTCACGGCAACGCCTTCGGCGTCGAACGTCTGCGAGCGCAGGCCGCGCTTGCGCAGGGGATCGTCGACGATGCGGATGTTTTTCGCAAAGAGCTGCTGGCCGAGCTTGTCCTTCAGGAAGCTCGTCTTGCGCGCGATCGAGGCGCCGTTGATGGCGCCGACGACATGGCCGACCAGGGAGCCCGCGACGCGCGGATCGAATACGACGGGCACCTTGCAGGTCTCGACCTTGCGCGGATTGAAGCGCGCCACGGTGCGCTCGCCTGCGGAACGGCCGACGGTTTCCGGCGACAACAGGTCGGCGCCATGCGGCGCTGAGGTGAAGTCGTAGTCGCGCTCCATGCTGGTGCCTTCGCCGGTGATGGCGGTGGCCGAAATGCCCTGGCTGGAGCGCAAATAGGAACCGTGGAAGCCGGTGCTGGTGACCAGCACCATGCCGCCCATGCCGGCGGACGCCGAGGCACCGCCGGATTTGGTCACGCCCTTCACGGCAAGTGCCGCAGCTTCGGCCGTGAGCGCGCGGCGCTCGAGCTCGGCCGTCGCCGGCACGTCGGGATCGAGCAGGTCGAGATCGGGGAAATCGCGCGCGAGCAGCGCGGGATCGGCAAGGCCGACATATTTGTCGACCGGCGCGACCCTGGCCATCGCGACCGCGCGTTCCGCAAGCTTGGTCACCGCATCGCCACTGACATCGTTGGTCGAGACCACCGCCTGGCGCTGGCCGACAAGCACGCGCAGGCCAACATCGTCGCCCTCGGAACGCTCGGATTCCTCGACGCGCCCATCGCGCACCTCGACGCCTTGCGATACGCCGCGCACCGCGACCGCATCGGCCGCATCCGCGCCGGCGCGCTTCGCCGCCTCCACCAGCCGCTGCGCCAGATCCGACAGCGCGGACTGATCAAACAGGTCGCGGTTGGCCGCGGATGAAAGCGTCGAGCTTGCGGATGGTGAAGCGTTCACGAACGAAATCCTGTTGGGAGCGGGTTCGGGCTTTGGGGTGGCCGAACCCACCAGATGTGCCCGATTGGCACGGACTTCAAGCATGTTCAGCGCGCAAAAGCTCAGATTCGCAGCTTGCGCGCAACGTCTTGTCAATCATGCGCGGCGGTGAGGTTGGATTAACCAGCCTTCTTAAGCGGTTTCCGAAAGGCGCGCGCTAAGGTCCTCGCATCGACCGGGAACATAATCCCGGCGGGGAGACTAAAGCCGTGAGGCGTCAAACAGCAACATGCGGGGTCACTCCCGCCGGGTCGAGCCGTTCATTTCGGCTCGACCCTCTTTCCCTTCCGGTCCGCTTCGATGCGCACGATCCGCGCGCCGACGGATATGTCCGGCAGATCGAGCTTCATCGCGAGCGCGTCGTGCTGCGCCGTGCAGTCCGCGGCATGCAGATGGCGATCAACGTCCGCGTCAGTGACTTCACCGGCGTCGCGCTACGCGGCAATGACGAGGCTCAGGCGCTCGTCCTCGTCCATCGCGATCCTTCGCTCTCCGTCCCGCTGCTGGTCGGCGCCGACGGCGACGAACTCACCGAGGCTTGGGCGATCTGGAGCGAACTCTTCGCGCTGCCTCAACTCGACGAAGCCGCCCGCAAACCCGCGCCGCGCCGTCGCCGCTGCAATGCGATTCGCGCCCGCCGGCCGAAATTCCTGATGCGCCGCCGCGCCGGCATCGCGCGCGAGCTTTCGGTTCATCAGGGCGAGCGCGAGATCATCGCGCGGAATTAGGCGTGATGCCGTAGGGTGGGCAAGGCGACAGCGTGCCCACCTCTTCCATCTCAAGCTCGGAAAGTGGGCACGGCGCAAGAGCGCCTTTGCCCACCCTACGACAGCTACGCATTCGCGTCAGGCGGCGCGCATCACCGCGTCGACGAGCAATCCCGCGAACAACAGCAGCCCCGCATCGCGGTTCGATTTGAACAGCCGCAGGCAGAGTGCGGGATCATCGATCCTCAGTCGCACGATCTGCGAGGCCAGGTGCACGGCGAAGGCGGCGAGCCCGAGCCACGCCGGCCAGCGCACATCGCCCGACGCGAGCGCAACACCGATCAGCATCACCGCAAGTCCATAGAACAGGATCAGCGCCTGGTGCGTATGCGCGCCGAACAGACGCGCGGTGGATTTGACGCCGATCAGCGCGTCGTCCTCGGTGTCCTGATGCGCATAGATCGTGTCGTAGCCGATCACCCACGAGATCGCGCCGGCATAGAGCACGAGCGCGGTGACATCGATGTGCGCGAAGGTGACGGCAAATCCCATCAGCGCGCCCCAGGAGAAGGCGAGCCCGAGCACGATCTGCGGCCACCAGGTGATGCGCTTCATGAAGGGATAGATCGCGACGATCACGAGCGAGGCGATGCCGGTGAGAACCGCGAAGCGATTGAATTGCAGCAGCACCACGAGCCCGATCAGGGCCTGCACGACCAGGAAGGCCAGCGCCTGCTTCGCGCTCACCTGCCCCGACGGCAGGGGCCGCGAGCGCGTGCGCTCGACCTTGGCGTCGAGGTCGCGGTCGGTGATGTCGTTCCAGGTGCAGCCGGCTCCGCGCATGACGAAGGCGCCGATGAAGAAGAGGACGATGGTGAGCGGCAGGCGGTGGACGTCGTGCGCCATGCCGGCGGCGAGCGCCGCCGACCACCAGCACGGCATCAGCAGAAGCCAGGAGCCGATCGGACGATCGAAGCGCGACAGCCGCAAATACGGCCGCGCCCATTGCGGCGCGAGCGTATCGACCCAGTTGCCGGTCGAATCGGCAACGCGGGCGCTCACGGCACTCATCGGGTGAGGACGTTGCCGTTGAGCGTGTCGAAGGTGCTGCCGCCCTTCCTGCCGGCATTGGCTTCGGGCGCCGAGCCCGAACCCAGCACCTCGCTCAGCGACGGACCGGCCGGACCGCGCGGCTGGTTCTGCATCTGCTGCGCAACGTTGCAGACCTTCGTCTGCATGGCCTCGGTGTTCTTGTGGCCGGCCTTCATCTGGTCGCTGACCTGCGCGGGGATCCCGCATTTAGAGCCGTTGGTCTCGATGTACTTGATCATCTTCGACTCAGCCTGGCTGAAACTGCGGATCAGCTTGCAGGCCTCGTCCGGTGGAGCATGACGGTTGCTCGCGGCCTGGATCAGCTTGCCGCGCTTCTCGGCTTCCTCGCGCAGGGGCATGAACGCCTTCATGCAGTCCTCGCCGGGGCCGCCTTGCGGCGGCGGGGCCGCGCTGAAAGCGCCAGCGCCACCGATGGGCGCAGCACCGTTCACGGGAAATGATGCTTGCGGCGCGCCGCCGATAGAGGCAACCGGCGCCGAGCCGTTCACCGGCGGAAACGCGGAATCGGGTGCGGCCTGGCCGGGCAGCGGCGCGGGGAAACCCTGCGCATAGGCGGCCGCGGCACCCATGGCGACCATGGCGGCAGTAATCGGAACCATCAAATGACGGATCATCAAGGCAGTCTCTCCGGCAGGAGCTTACGGGGTTCGGCACCTTCCCAATTGAAGCGTAACCAGCATGCTCGCGCTTTTACGATTCCCGCCGGCCCTTAACAACCCGTCGAATAGGGCAAGAGCGCGGCGCGGAGACGCACCAGTTTGGCAAAAATTACCCCCAAAATAGCTGCTTTCGGTTAAGAACGGCGCCCAATCGGACCTTTGAACGATGCCCTCCCACGATTTTCGCGCCCCCCGCCTGTTCGTCGACGCCCCCCTGGCCCAGGACGCCAGGGTTCCGCTCGACCGCGACCAGAGCAATTATCTCGGCAATGTCCTGAGACTCGCCGCAGGCGCTCCGATCCTGGCGTTCAACGGCCGCGACGGCGAATGGCAGGCCGCAATCGAGGGCCGCAAGCGGCCCGACGGCCTCGTCATCCTCCAGCAGGCCCGGCCCCAGGACACCCTGCCCGACCTCGCCTATGTCTTCGCCCCGCTCAAGCATGCCCGGCTGGACTACATGGTGCAAAAAGCCATCGAGATGGGCGCCGCCACGCTGCAACCGGTCCTGACCCGGTTCACCCAGGCCTCCCGGGTCAACACCGAGCGGATGCGCGCCAATGTCGTCGAGGCGGCCGAGCAATGCGGCATCCTGAGCATCGCCGCCGTGGCTGAGCCGATGCCGCTGGAGCGCTTCCTCAACCAGCGCGCCGCCGACAGGCTGCTCATTTTCTGCGACGAGGCGGCCGAGGTCGAGAACCCCATTCGGAGCCTGCAAAGCGCGCGCGAGGCCGGACATGACCAAGGCAGAGTTGGCATTGACGTGCTGATCGGCCCCGAGGGCGGCTTTGCCGCGGAAGAGCGCGCGCTGCTGCTGCGGCAGCCGAAAATCCTGCGGCTGGCCCTGGGCCCGCGGATCATGCGCTCCGACACGGCCGCGGTAGCGGCGCTGGCGCTGGTGCAGGCGGTGCTGGGCGATTGGGGCAGCGGGAGCCGTTAGGCTGTTGCCTATCGGCCTGCCGGGGACCGATCGTCTGACCGAGGTAAGCCCTATGATGCCCCGCGTATCGATCGGTGCAGGGTCTCGGAGGGCAGTTCTCCGAAGGCCGCCCTGTAACTCGCCGCGAACTCGCTCAAATGCCAGAAGCCATGCGCAATCGCGCAGGACTTCACACTGCGCCCTGCCGGGCCGATGCGCAGCTGCCTGCGCACCGACCAAAGCCGCAAGACCCGGCTATAGCGATGCGGGCTCATGCCGCAGATGGCCTGGGTCGCGCTCTGGAGAGTCCGAACGGACACTCCCGTCTGCTCTGCCAGTTCGGTCGTCTTGTGCCAGATCATCAGATCGTGCCGGATCAATTTTTCCATGTCCGCGACGATCCGCCGATAGCCATCCCTCGCGGATTGTACGGGGCCGCTACTCACGTTGGTACGAATCGCGACATCCATCGCGCTGAGCAGGGATTGCTCGACGAGCGCGCGCGAAGCCGGCTCATTCAGGAGGCCCGGGTCATTTGCCGCGGTTTCGAGCGTGGTGGAGATCAGACGGCGCAGGGAGACAAGCACGTCCAATGCCGGGTTCAGCAAATGATAGCCGTCACTCAGTTGCGCCCAGGGTTCGCGCTCGGCTGGACTGAAGTAGACGATAGCCAGCAGACGCCCCTCCGGCTCATATACCAGGCAATCGGAAGCGCCCTTTAGAACCAGTACGGAACCACCAATTGATTGCCCGTTGATACGGGCAGAGGTCACATGATCCATTGGTACCGCCACGACGACGGCATTCGTCAACTGATAGCCGCGAACGATCCGAGGGAAGGTTGTCAGCAGAGACAGGTTCAGGGTCGGCAAGCTGAGCCGAGCGCGCCTGATCGCGGTCGTCCCGGCAGACAATGGCATGCTGGATGCGCCGGCATATCTCTCACTTTCGCCGAAATGATCAATGTCATATGATTGGAGCTCGAGGGCCGAGGATGGCTTGAGACGTTGGAACGACATTCTGCGGTCTGGCCCTGTCCTGGCGTTGCGCCGGGTTACTTCGGTTTTCCTGGCGGTGCGGCGCCATTGGCGACGCGCAGATCATCCGGCCCGCTGATGCCGGCGCGCCTGAGATCGCGAAGTAGCTTCGTGAGCAGCCGCATATTGATCTTCTGCAAGTCGTGATTGTTTCCAAACCTGTATGCGTTCTGCTCGGTCACGATGAGCCCGGCCTTGGTCTCGGCGAGAATCTTTCGTCTCTTAAGTCCCATCACGCGACGGCGAACTGTCTCGAGCGGCATGCTGAGGAAGCGAGAGAGTGCTGCCCGGGACACCCCTTGCTTGATCACATCCGGTTCGACCGCATGGATGCTGGAGAATTTCTCGTCCAGCGACGGATCGTTCATCACATTGATGACGTTCGCGTTCAGAATCGCATGAACGATCAGAAGGTCCAACGGGTCGAATTCGTCGTAGTGCCGAAACATCTCGCTGATCGAGAACAGCATATAGGCCAGCGTATGCCGCGAGACCGTCCGGATAACATCTGAATCATTGCGCATGAATCGAAACCAACATTCACATTGTAAACGAAGGCAGCAGTGAACGGATTATCCGCCATACCCAAAATGAGTATGCGACGACTTGCCTATCGTCCTCAATTTCTCATTGTGACGTCGGGCCTGCTGTTGCAGGTGCGTTGAGGCGCGTGCGTCGGACAATTTCGCGTTTGGCAATGAGGCGGACCGTCGGCGAGCGTGCCCCATCGGTGGCCGCCGAAACTTTAATCCGCGACTACCGTATCTAACCGTTTCGAAGGTGCCGGCTCCATGCGCCGGCGATCGCGCAGGGCTCCATGGTCATTAACGGCAAAGTTGCATCGGACATGCGGCGACGCGAGGAATTGGAGCTTATCAAAGCATTTCTCGGCATCACGGACCCGAGTAAAAGGCAGAGAATTCTCGAACTCGCAGAGCGGCTCGCGGATGACGCTGCATCCGAAGCTGCAGGGCTCGCCTTCGTCTCGAGCGATGCATCGCCACGTGAAACGTCCGGAGACGTCCCTGGCCGGAGTGAATGAAAGCGAAGCACCTCGTCCGGGCGTGCCTCGATCTATCCGGGTCGTGCGCTGAGCGTATCGCTTCAAGGTATTTAAGTACCTTCTTCACACGCCACCAGATCGGTGCCTCCCCCTTCCAACGCCGTTAAGCGATTGATCCTTTGGAGGTCGAAACCGGTTTCGGGCCATGCTAAGGGCTGCGGCAATTCCAGTGCCTCCCCTTGGCCTCCCCTTGCCCTGCCCGGTTCCGCCGGGACGATGGACCCCGTGATGACCGCGACTGCCACCTCAAATGCTGCCGGCTCCGCCGCCTGGGCGGATGCGCTGCTCTTGTCGTTCGCGCAGGCCGGCTACGTCAGGGCCGAGCCCGCCATCCTGCAACCGGCTGAGCCGTTCCTGGACCTCTCCGGCGAAGACATCCGCAAGAGCCTTTACCTGACGACGGACTTGTCCGGCGAGGAGCTCTGCCTGCGCCCGGACCTGACCATTCCGGTGGCGCGCGATTACCTCGCGTCTAGCCGCGCCGGTCAGCCGGCCGGGTTCAGCTATCTCGGTCCGGTGTTTCGCTACCGGAGCGGACAGGCCAGCGAATTCCTGCAAGCCGGCATCGAATCGTTCGGCCGCCAGGACCACGCCGCGGCGGATGCCGAAATGCTGGCGCTGGCGCTGGAGGCGACCGCCGCCTTCGGCGTCCGCGACGTCGAGATCCGCACCGGCGACGTGGCGCTGTTCAACGCGTTGCTCGATGCGCTCGACCTCTATCCGGTCTGGCGCCGCCGCCTGGTCAAGGATTTCAATCGCAAGATCAGCCTGGAGCAGGATCTGGAGCGGCTCGCGCGGACGGCCACCGCGACCCACAGCGAGTATGAGGGCGTGCTGGCCGCGCTCGCCGGCTCCGACCGCAAGGCCGCGCTCGCCTTCGTCACCGATTTGATGTCGATCGCCGGCACCACCAATGTCGGCGGCCGCACCACGGCCGAGATCGCCGACCGTTTCCTTGAGCAATCGACACTGAAGGGCGGCGCGTTGCCGCGTGAAGCAATCGCCGTGCTCAAGCGCTTCCTGTCGATCACAGGCAATCCCGACGACGCAATCGCCGAACTCCGTGCGCTCACGACTGATGCGAAGCTCGATCTCGCCGCGGCCATCGACCAGTTCGAAAGCCGGGTCGGCTTCATGGCTGCGCGCGGCATCGACGTGAAGCAGACGCGCTTCTCCACCGCGTTCGGGCGCGGGCTCGATTACTATACCGGCTTCGAATTCGAACTGCATCACAGGGGCAACGGCACCGAGCCGCTGGTCGCCGGCGGCCGCTATGACGGGCTGATGACCCAGCTTGGATCGACCGAGCCGATCCCCGCGGTCGGTTTCTCGGTCTGGGTGGACGCGCTGACCCGGATCGGCCGCAAGGTGGGAGCCTAAGTCATGAGCGCGCCATTCGTTCTGGCCGTTCCCTCCAAGGGCCGCCTCCAGGAAAACACCGAGGCCTTCTTCGCCCGCGCGGGCCTCAAGCTGTCGAAGGCCGGCGGTGCCCGCGACTATCGCGGCACGATCGCGGGCCTCGACAATGTCGAGGTCGCCTATCTCTCGGCGAGCGAGATCGCCTCGCAACTGTCCCGCGGCTTTGCGCATCTCGGCGTCACCGGGGAAGACCTGGTGCGCGAGAACATTGCGGACGCCGACAAGCGCGTATCCCTGATCGAAGGGCTCGGCTTCGGCTACGCCGACGTCGTGGTCGCGGTGCCGCAGGCCTGGATCGACGTCCGCACCATGGCCGACCTCGACGACGTCACCACCGGCTTCCGCGAGCAGCATCACATGCGGATGCGGGTCGCGACCAAGTTCATCAACCTCACCCGCGCCTTCTTCCAGAGCCATGGCATCGTCGACTACCGCATCGTCGAAAGCGCGGGCGCGACCGAGGGCGCGCCCGCGGCCGGCGCCGCCGAGATGATCGTCGACATCACCACCACCGGCGCGACGCTCGCCGCCAACGGCTTGCGCGTGCTCGACGATGGCGTGATCCTGCGCAGTCAGGCCAACCTGGTCGCCTCCAGGGAGGCTGACTGGTCGCCGCAGGCGCGGGAGACTGCGCGCGTCATCCTGGATCACATCGCGGCACGGGCGCGGGCCAACAAGTATCGCGAGGTGCGGACCCGCTTCCGGCAATGCGACGCGGCCCTGCTTGGCGAAGCCCACAGCCGTTTTGGCGTCGAAGCCCCGTTCGGCGGGCCGACCTCGTCAGGCATGCTCACGCTTCACTGCCCACCGGGGCAGCTCTATGCGCTCGCGAGCTTCCTGCGCGGGCATGGCGCGGAAACCGTCTCGGTGGTTTCGCTCGACTACGTGTTCGACCGGGAGAACCCGCTGTTCGCCAAGCTCGAGGCGTTCCTGCGGCGGTGAGCCTCAGGTCCGTTCAGCGTAGCGACAGCAAGCGGCAGCTAGCATATGCTGTCGAGATAACCTGAAGGCCTCCGGAACCTTGATCGATGATGCTGGGCTCTGACGTTTCCGCCCTGACGACCACCTCGGCCGACGCCGCGGCGAAGGGACTGTCGATTGTCGTCCCCGTCTACAACGAGGCGGCGGGCCTCGCCGCCCTGCACCAGCGCATCTGCGATCTCGCAAAGACCCTGCGGCAACGCTATCGCCTCGGCTGTGAGGTCCTCTATGTCGACGACGGCAGCGCGGACGCGACGCTGTCGATCGCCCGCTCGCTGCCGGCCGACGCGATCGACGTCCAGGTGATCTCGCTGTCGCGCAATTTCGGCAAGGAAGCGGCGCTGATAGCGGGCCTCGACCATGCCCGGCTTGGCGCCGTGATGTTCATGGATGGCGACGGCCAGCATCCGCCGGCCCTGGTCGAGCAGCTCGTGAGCCACTGGATCAATGACGGCTATGACGTCGTCTATACCGCCAAGGCGCATCGCGACAATGAGCCCTTCCTGCGCCGGCTCGCCGTGCACGGCTTCTACGCGCTGATCAATTGGGGCGCACGCCAGAAGATTCCGGAAGACGCTGGCGACTTCCGCCTGCTCTCGCCGCGTGCTGTCACGGCGCTGAGGCAGCTGCCGGAGCGCAACCGCTTCTTCAAGGGACTGGCGAGCTGGATCGGCTTCCGCCAGATTCGCGTCGACTACGAGCCTGCGCCGCGCGCCCATGGCGTCACCACCTTCAACGCGGCACGGCTGCTCGGCCTGTCGATCGAGGGCCTGACCTCTTTCTCAGTGGCGCCGCTGCGCTTTGCCAGCCTGCTCGGGGTGGCGCTCGCCGGCGTCGCGTTCCTGTTCGGCCTCTCGATCCTCTGGGAGGTCTTCACGACCGGGAAGCAGGTACCCGGCTATCCCTCGCTGGTGGTCGGCCTGATGACGATCGGCGGCGTGCAGCTCATCATGATCGGCATCGTCGGCGAATATATCGGCAAGATCCTCTCCGAGCTGAAGGCGCGCCCGATCTACTTCGTCGCCGAGCACAGCCAAAAGCATTTCGAGACCGACAAAGCCAACGACGTCTCGAGCAGGACGGCGGCCGAATGAGCGCGGCCGCGGCGCCGCGGCGGATCTGGCTCTGCGCCGACGACTACGGCATCAGCCCGGGCGTCAATCGCGCCATCCGCGACCTGATCGAACGCGGCCGTCTCAACGCGACTTCGGTGATGATGGTCGGCCCTGCGATCGAGCGCAGCGAGATCGATGCGCTCCAGGCTGCGGCAAAAGCGAGCCCGCGCTGCGCGATCGGATTGCATGTGACGCTGTCGGCGCCGTTCCGGCCGCTCACCATGCATTTCCGTCCCCTCGACGGCGACATGTTCCTACCGTTTCCAAAGCTGCTCCGCGCAGGCGTTTTGCGGCGGCTCGACCGCGAATTCGTTCGCAACGAGGTGAAGGCGCAGCTGGCCGCCTTCGCGGAAGCTTTCGGACGCGCACCGGATTTCGTCGACGGCCATCAGCACGTGCAGCTTTATCCGCAGATCCGGGACGGCTTTGTCGATGCCGTCAGCGACGCCGCGCCAAAGGCCTGGGTACGCCAGGGCGGCCGCGACCTGCCGCTGATGCAGCGGCTTGCCTCAGCAAAAGCAATGGTGCTCGATATCCTCAGCGCGCAATTCCGCCGCCGCGCCGCTGGCGCCGGCCTCAACTTCAATCCAGGCTTTGCCGGCGCCTATGATTTCACGCGAGCGGCCGATTTCGGCGACCTGATGCAGCAATTTCTGGAGGGCCTGCCGGATGGCGGCCTCGTGATGTGCCATCCCGGCTTCGTCGACGACATCCTCACCGGCCTCGATTCGATGACCGACGTCCGCGAGCGCGAGCATGCCTATCTCGCGAGCGATGAATTCGCGCGCCTGCTGGCGGACCGCGGCGTGACACTGGGGTGACACCGGCGAAAGGCGGCCTGCGAGGCAGCTTGTCGCATACCGAAATTTAATCCGCCCGCCACTGTTGGGACCACAATGGAACCCTACATCCCGGTTGCGCTTGTTTGGCGCGAGGGAGACAGATCATGACGCCACAGGAACGCCAGCTCGTCGACGAGCTTTTTGACCGGCTTTCGAAACTGGAAAATGCACCGCGCGATCCCGACGCGATCGCCGCGATCTCCGATGGCCTCCGCAAGGCGCCCGGCGCGATCTATGCGCTGGTGCAGACCGTGCTGCTGCAGGACGAAGCCCTGAAGCGCGCCCACGCCCGCATCCAGGAATTGGAGGCGGGGCGCGCGCCCGAGCAGGCCCAGTCCGGCGGTTTCCTGGATTCCATGCGCGATTCGCTGTCCGGATCGAGCCCGTCGCGCGGTTCGGTTCCGAACGTGCCGCAGCGTGACTCGCGGCCGGTCTGGAACAGCGGCCAGGTGATGCAGCAGACGCAGCCCGGATACGGCCAGCAGCCTTACGGTCAGGCTTACGGACAAGGTCAGGGCTATGGCGCCCCGCCGGTCGGCGGTGGCGGCGGCTCCTTCCTCGGCACCGCGGCGGCGGCGGCGGCCGGCGTCGTCGGCGGCTCGCTGCTGCTCTCCAGCATACGCGGCATGATGGGCGGACCGCATCAGCAGGCCTTCGGCGACACCAACGCCTTGGGCGACCGCAGCCCGTGGGGCGGTAGCGACCAGTCCGGCGGCTCGCTCGCGCGCGATGCCGGCCTCAACGACATCGGCTCGAACCGGGATTCCCGCCAGAGCTTCTCCGACCAGGCGTCGAACGACGATCGCAACAACAACGATCAGAGCGACGACGATCAGAACTACGACGATCAGGACGACGACAACATCGACATGGCCGACGACAGTGATTACGGCGGCGGCGACGATGGCGGCAGCGATTACGCGTGACGCCGGCAGCGCGTTGCAAACAAGAACGGCCGCCCCTGAGGCGGCCGTTTTCATTTCCCCCTTGTGGGAGAAGATAGAACCTCACATCACGACGACCTTGGTGCCAACATTGACGCGGCCGTAGAGGTCGATGACGTCCTCGTTGCGCATGCGGATGCAGCCGGAGGAGACGTTGGTGCCGATGGTCCAGGGCTCGTTGGAGCCATGGATGCGGTAGAGCGTCGAGCCCAGATACATCGCGCGCGCGCCAAGCGGATTTTCCGGGCCGCCTTCCATATGCCGCGGAAGATCGGGGCGGCGCGCGATCATTTCCGCCGGCGGCGTCCAGTCCGGCCATTCACGCTTGGCCGTGATCGACTTCACGCCCGACCAGGTGAAGCCGGGACGTCCGACGCCGATGCCGTAGCGCGTCGCTCGGCCGCCCCCCTCGACGAGATAGAGGAACTTGTTCGGTGTATCGACCACGATCGTGCCGGCGCTTTCCTTGCCGTTATAGTCAACGAGTTGTTTCTCGAATTTCGGGTCGAACGGACGCTGCCGCGGGTCGACCGCTTCCGGCTGAACCGCGCCCTGCATCTGCGGCTGACCCATCGGCGGCAGGCGGCGCTGGTCGTAATAGCCCGGCTGCTGCTGATACATCGGCTGCTGCGGAGCGTAGGCCGGACCGCGGCCGGATCCGTCGCCGAACAGGAACTCGATGAAGCCGCCGCCCATGTTCGAATTGGAGGCAACGCGCACCGGCGCCGACGGCACACGTGGCGAGTAAAGCACCGCGGGCGGATCGTTCGGCACCGTATTCTCGAAGGCTCTGGCGCCGTCGGCGCCGCCAACGAACGTGCAAGCGCTGCCGAGCAGCGCAACAGACATTTTCTTGAACATCGACGTACTCTGTACTGTTTCGTCTAGATCACATGCGTCGTGGAGAGCTGATGGCTGATCCGCGCTCGCGACGTGGTCAATAAAAGGCAAAAGCCGCTTTGTTTGGTAAACGGAGGCCGCGTTTCGATTCACCACGTCGCAAGCGGCGGCGCAATTTGGCAATCAGCGTTTATATTCGATGAACGCCGCGCACCCATGGTTAATCACCGGTTTGCGCGCCGTCGCGCGTCACCGCACGAGAGTTCCCGCCGTGAACCTCGTGTTAAATCGCGTCTGTCTACAAAGACGCGTGAGTGAGGTGGGGGGAGTATTCTGATGGCTGTTCACCGGAAACGTTTTCGCGTCGAGGATATCGCCGCTGGCGAGATGCCCATTCTTGACTTAACCGAAGAGGCAATCCCGATGCATAGCGAGATCATGGCGGAGCTGCGCGCGATCCGCGCACAGATGGCGAAGGGCACGGCCCCGCTGTCCGGCAGCGCGGCCATGGCGGCGATCGATGCTTCCACGGCCCAGGAGCTTTCCGAAGCGCGCACGATGCTCGGTACGTACCGCGCGCAGATCGAGCAGTGCGAGAAGCTGAAGGTCGAACTCGACCTCATCCACGACGCCATCGACCGCACCAAGCGCGAGATCGCGGTGCTGCATGGCAAGAGCTTCAACGGCGAGGAGATGGCCAAGGTCAATGGCGAACTCGGCGCCGTGGTTGGCGGCACCGAGCAGGCGACCCAGCAGATCCTGGAAGCCGCCGAGTCGATCGACCAGTCCGCCAGCGCCCTCGCCAAGGTCGACTCGGTCGACCAGCAGAAGCGGCTCGCCGACGACATCCAGGAACGCGTCATCTCGATCTTCGAGGCCTGCAACTTCCAGGACCTGACCGGCCAGCGCATCAGCAAGGTCATGACCACGATGAAGTTCATCGAGCAGCACATCAATGCGATGATGGATATCTGGGGCGGCGTCGACGCGATCAAGGCCCACGTGCCGGCGCAGGTCGACACCCGCGGCGAGGACGAAAAGCTCCTCAACGGCCCGAAGCTTGCCGGCGACGTCGGCCACGCCTCGCAGGACGACATCGACGCGCTGTTCGACTGATCCGACGCTGCAGAGAGAAAAACAAAACGCCGGCGAAAGCCGGCGTTTTTGTCGTCATTGCGAGCGAAGCAATCCAGACTGTCTCCGCGGAGGCAGCCTGGATTGCGTCGTCACTTCGCTCCTCGCAATGACGAGTGATTAGGTCAGCGCGCGTTCACGCCCGCGGCGCGCAGCGGACGTAGACCATGTTGCCGTAGCGGGTGGCGGCGTCCTTGTCGACGAAGCGGGTGATCATGACGCGGCCGTCGAAGGAGACGATCTCGCGGTCCTGCTCGCCAGGGGTGGGACCGGCGGGTCCGATATAGTTCTTGCCGCCCGGCGTACCCTTCAGGCGCAACTCCTGCGGCGTGGCCTGGTCGGCGAGATGCATGATCACGCCGCCGGAGGAACCGGCCGTGATCACGTAAGGATTCTTGCACTGGGCCCGCGCGGCAGCCTCGGTGCGGGCGCGGTCAGCCGGGTTCTGGAACGAGGCGAGGCCCCAGCGGCCGACGATCTCGTCGGAGCGGATGCTCGCCGGCATTTCCGGACCGGCACCGGGCTCGGCTTCCGGCGGCGGCGAGGATGAGGAGAAGGACGGCAGGCTCGTGCCTCCGCCGCAGGCACCCAGCAGCAGCGCCAGGCAAGAGGCGGCGGCCAGGTTGGCAACCGTGCGCGCGTGAGCTGTACTGATCATGGCATTCCCCCGAACAAGACCATGGCCACACCCCTTCCGCAGCCAAGCGCAAAACCGCCGCCGGAGCAATGACGTCTTTTGATACGCCGGCGCCCCGAACAAGTTTCCAATGCCACCATCCTATATCCGCCTCACCAATCGCTTAACCACCTTTGCTTGACAGGATCGCGGCCAAGCCATATTTCCGGGCACACTATTAGCACTCAGAGAGACCGATTGCTAAGCGCGCCGTTCGATCCTCGGGACGAGGGTAAACAGACGCGCCGCCCCACCCACTTACACCACTTCCGAAGCGAGCCTCCAAAGGGAAACGTCATGGCTAAATCCAAATTTCGTCCGCTGCATGACCGTGTCGTGGTCAAACGTATCGACGCCGAGGAAAAGACCAAGGGCGGCATCATCATTCCGGACACCGCCAAGGAGAAGCCGTCCCAGGGCGAGGTCGTCGCCGTCGGCCCCGGCGGCCGTGACGAGTCCGGCAAGCTGATCCCGATCGACCTCAAGGTCGGCGACCGGGTGCTGTTCGGCAAGTGGTCGGGCACCGAGGTCAAGATCGACAACGAAGAACTCCTGATCATGAAGGAGTCGGACATCATGGGCGTGATGGCCTAGGGCCTGACGCCCGAACAGCCGCTGAATATCATGCCCGGGTCCCTGGATCCGGGCATCCATCATTCCGCCGGGATCGATTGCAGACACTCAGGTGATGCAACGGAACGAGCGGCAACCACATATCAAACACCGAGGGATTGCAGAAATGGCAGCCAAAGACGTCAAGTTTTCCGGAGACGCGCGCGATCGCATGCTGCGCGGCGTCGACGTTCTCGCCAACGCCGTCAAGGTGACGCTGGGCCCGAAGGGCCGCAACGTCGTCATCGAAAAGTCGTTCGGCGCGCCCCGCATCACCAAGGACGGCGTCACCGTCGCCAAGGAGATCGAGCTCGAGGACAAGTTCGAGAACATGGGCGCTCAGATGGTGCGTGAGGTCGCCTCCAAGACCAACGACC
>JAEWFG010000422.1 GCA_023388935.1 Pseudomonadota bacterium
CGAACCAAGCCATCGGCCAAGCTCATCTGCCCGACATTGCGCTCAACCATGGCACCCCTCGTCAGAATCAGCCATGGTTTAGAGAATCACGCATCAGCAAATTGCGCAAAGCCCTCCTTGTGGGAGAGGGCATCACCACAAGCTAATACAAACTCACTCGGGTGAGGGGTCTGTTTCCGCGCACTCGTGCGGAGCTGTGCGCGCTGAGAAATACCCCTCATCCGGCGCTTCGCGCCACCTTCTCCCACAAGGGGAGAAGGGAAGGCACCGCCGCCAGCTTGGCCGATTTTGTTCAGGGCTCCTGACGCGATCTCAGAGAAAGCGACTGGGCGCGAACGGCGCGAGCGGAATCTCAGGCTGCTTGCCGCTCAGGAGCTGCGCGACGAGCCGACCGGTGCGGGCCGAGCCGACCAGGCCGACATGGCCATGGCCAAAGGCATAGACGATGTCGCGCGAAGCGCGGGCATGGCCGATACAGGGCAGCCCGTCCGGCATGCTCGGCCGGTGGCCGAACCAGGTTTTGACGCGCGAGGCCGGAATGTCCTTTGGCAGTTTCGGAAACATGCTGAAGAGGTTGTTGCGCAGGATCTCGGCGCGCTTCCAATTCGGCGCAGCCTCGAGGCCGGCGATCTCGACGGTGCCAGCGGCGCGCAAGCCCTTGTCTGTCCAGTTCACGACCATCTTCGCGTCGGAGACCATCATCGAGCTGCGCGGGCCCGATTCCGGATTTTCGATCATGACGTGATAGCCGCGCTCGGTCTCGAGCGGCAGCGGATCGCCAACGGATGCGGTGAGCCGCTTTGAATGTGCGCCGGCGGCAACCACCGCTGCATCGCACGGAATCTCGCCGGTCTCCGTGAGGACGGCGACCAGCGTATTTCCGTTGAGCTTGAGGCCCGTTGCCTTGGCGCGCACCAGCTTGGCACCGTTCGCCAGCGCGTGATTGGCCAGCGCCGCCACATAAGCGCCGGGGTCGCGGCAGCGTCCGGCCTCCTCCACCACGACTCCAAAGGTGTAGCGCGGATGCAGCTCCGGCTCGCGCTGACGCATTTCGTCGGCATTGAGCTCCAGCCACTCGACGCCGACGCGCTTGCGCAGGCGCCAGCCGAGATCGTTGTCGAAGTTGCCGCGCGAGGGGAACACATGCATCACGCCGTTGCGCTCGACCAGCTCGGGGACGCCCGCCTCTTCCGCGAGCTTCCTGTGCAGCAGCGGCGCGTCCTTTAACAGGTCGCGCAGCGCAAACGCCGTCTTCTCGACGCGCGCCTCGGTCCAGCCCGAGAGCAGATACTTGATCAGCCAGGGCAAGGCTTTTGGCAAATACGACCAGCGGATCGCGAGCGGGCCGAGCGGGTCCATCAGATAGCCCGGCACCTTCTTCCAGATGCCCGGCTCGGCCGGCGGGATCACCGAATGCGATGACAGCCAGCCGGCATTGCCATAGCTCGCCGCCTGTTCGCCACCGGGATCGCCCGCGTCGATCAGCGTGACGCGATGACCCTCGCGCAGCGCCTCGATAGCGCTGATCACGCCGACCGCCCCGGCTCCGATGATGGCGACGTGGCGGCCGTGCGGCATCAGCTACGCCTTCACTTGCGGCACAAAATCCTTGCCGACCGACATCGCGCGCGGATCGATGATGCAGTGGAGGATCGACGGTTTGCCCGAAGCGAGCGCACGCTCGAAGGCCGGGGCGAACTCCTCGGTGCGCTCGACGCGCTCGCCATGGCCGCCGAATGCCTTCGCATACATCGCGAAATCAGGGTTCTTGAGCTGCGTGCCGACGACGCGGCCGGGATAGTCGCGTTCCTGGTGCATGCGGATGGTGCCGTATTGCGAATTGTCGACGACGATGACGACCAGCGGTGCGTCGTATTGCACGGCGGTCGCGAACTCCTGGCCGTTCATCAGGAAGCAGCCGTCGCCGGCGAAGGCGACGACGACGCGATCCGGATATTGCCGCTTGGCGAGCACGCCCGCCGGCACGCCATAGCCCATCGAGCCCGAGGTCGGCGCGAGCTGGGCCGCAAAGCTGTGGAAGCGGTGGTGGCGATGGAGCCAGCCCGCATAGTTGCCGGCGCCGTTGCAGACGATGGCGTCCTTCGGCAGGCGATCGCGCAGCCAGGTCATGACCTGGCCAAACTGGAACGTGCCGGGCAGCTCGCGCGCCTTGCCGGTCCAGGCCAGGTAATCGGCATGCGCCTTGGCGGCCTCGCCCTGCCAGGCAACTGCGCCAGCCGGCTTCAACGTCTCGACGGCGGCGGCGAACGCGGCGGGGGTCGCCTGGATCGCCAGTGCCGGCTGATAGACGCGGCCGAGCTCTTCCGAGCCGGGATGCACGTGGATCAGCTTCTGCTTCGGGGTCGGAACGTCGAGCAGCGTGTAGGACGCGGACGGCATCTCCGACATGCGGCCGCCGATGAGAAGAATGACGTCTGCGCCCTCGATGCGCGCCTTCAGGCTCGGACTCGGCCCGATGCCGAGGTCGCCGGCATAGTGCGAATGATCGGCATCGATCAGCGAGGCCCGGCGGAACGAGGTCGCGACCGGCAGGTCGAAGCGCTCGGCAAAGCGCGCGATGCTCTTGGTGGCCTCATCGGTCCAGCGCGAGCCGCCGAGAATGACCAGCGGCGCCTTGGCGCTCGCGAGCATGGCGCCGACACGCTCGATGTCAGCGGGGGCGGGCCAGCTCACCACCGGTTCGATGCGCATGGCGTCCGCGACAGCAGCGGTCTCGGTCAGCATGTTCTCCGGCAGCGCGATCACCACGGGACCCGGACGCCCCTGCATGGCAACGCGGAAGGCGCGCGCGACCAGCTCCGGAATGCGGTCGGGGCGATCGATCTCGACCGCCCATTTCGCCATG
Source organism: Pseudomonadota bacterium (assembly GCA_023388935.1). GTDB lineage: Bacteria > Pseudomonadota > Alphaproteobacteria > Rhizobiales > Xanthobacteraceae > Bradyrhizobium. The sequence continues at coordinate 2,867 of JAEWFG010000422.1, forward strand.
GGGCCGAACACCGCCTTGTAGTCGAGCTCCTGGAACGCCTCGCGCTCGCGCATGCCGGTGTCGACCTGGCCGACGAACAGGATCATCGGCGTGGAGTCCTGCATCGCGATATGGACGCCGTGGCTGGCATTGGTGGCGCCGGGGCCGCGGGTGACGAAGCAGACGCCGGGGCGTCCCGTGAGCTTGCCATAGGCTTCCGCCATCATCGCGGCGCCGCCTTCGGCGCGGCAGATCACGACGTCGATCGGGCTGTCATGCAGCGCATCGAGGGCCGCCAGATAGCTCTCGCCCGGCACGCAGGTGACGCGCTCGACGCCCTGGGCGACGAGCTGATCGATCAGGATCTGGCCCCCGGTGCGGGTATTGCGAATGGTCATGACGGCTCCTTGCAGGCTTTGGCGATGCGCTTGGTGGTTTCGTGCAAATTATGTTCCGAGGTGGCGTAGGACAGGCGGAAATAAGGTGCAAGGCCGAAACAGCTGCCCGGCACCACGGCGACATCATGCCTCTCCAGCAGATAGCGGCAGAGCGCGGTATCGCTGTCGACCGTCGCACCCTCGTGGCGCGCTTCGGCCGATCAGGCCGGCGGCAGCGGCGTGATGGCAAACCTCGGCCGACGTCCGGGTTGTGCCGATTGCGAACGCCTGGATTGCGGCACGATGGGCCGCCAGATTGATTTATCTCAAGACTGCATCCGAAACGCGAGTCCAGCTTACCGCGCAAGGCAGCGATATGTCTGGGCAATCGGGAGGTAAAGCATGTACCGGCATATTCTCATTCCGACAGATGGGTCGGAGCTAGCGGAGCGCGGGGTGGCGCAAGGGGTGGCGCTGGCGAAATCCCTTGGAGCCACCGTATCCGTCATCTTTGTTGTGGAACCGTTTTCGGAAATGTCAGGCCGGTTCCTCGAAGCAGTCGCAACATATGCCGAGCTGCGCAGGGAACAGGCCACGAGCGCATTGGATCAGGCGGCCAACGCGGCCAAGACGGCTGGCGTTTCCTGCGAGACGATCCAAGTGGAAAGCGGGTACCCCCATCAGGCCATCATCGCAGCGGCCGAGAACAAGGGCTGCGATCTCATCGTTATGTCATCGCATGGGCGCAGCGGACTTTCCGCGCTTCTGATCGGCAGCGTCACAAACAAGGTGCTGGCGCACGCGAAAACCCCCGTACTGGTCTGTCCATGAACGTGCAGACCCGCGTCGGGGCCAATCGGTGCGCCGAGGAATAGAGACAATGTCGACGAGAAAGGGAGCTCCCAAATGTACGCCCATATTCTTCTGAGCACGGATGGCTCGGATGTCGCGAGAAACGGCCTCAAGCATGGGATTGGCTTGGCAAAGGCGTTGAAGGCCAAGGTGACAGTCATCGCCGTGACAGAACCACTGCCGATCGACTACGGCGGCGGACACGCCGGAGGATGGATACCGTCCCAGCAAGAGGTTGATGCCTTTGACGCAGCCTCCAAGGAACGTGCGGGCAGAGTCCTCGATGAAGCGCGTGCCATGGCCGAGCAGGTCGGGATATCTGCAGACCTCTTGCACGTTCCCAATGCGCACCCGGCCACCGCGATCATCGAAACAGCGAAGTCAGAAGGCTGCGACTTGATCGTGATGGGCTCTCATGGGCGTCGCGGTCTCAAGAAGCTATTCCTGGGGAGTCAAACTTCGGAAGTCCTGGCGGACGGAAGCGTGCCGGTGCTGGTCGTCCACTAATGGACGGAAATGACAGGGCAGCCCCGGTGAAAGACCGGCCTGACCTGCGGTGCCGGCTCCGCCCCGACAAAAAATGGAGAGCAGCGTTCGTGAGCTGGGAGTCAAGGTCGACGACGCGCTCGCAATAGCAGAACGAGGAGACGTCTGAATCAGCGGGCGGAGCAGCTCGGACCACGCGGCAGTACGCGCGTCTGCCAGCGTTGATCTAGGTCAAAGAATGTACGGTGGTGACGTCCAATATTTTCTTCTCTCCGAGCACATTGAAGATCGGAAGGGCAGAGCAATTTCACGATATCCGCATTCTGCACGCGATCAGCGACGCGCAAGTCGTAACCGGGAGGAGAAACCTATGTCGCATGCGAAACTCATATTTTCCGCCGCGTTATTGGCCTCGGCCTTTTCGACGCAAGTGATTGCTGCGGAGGTTAAGGTCGATCAGCAGACCTGCTATACGGGACCAGCCCACCTCATTCAACACGCCGACGGAATGGTGGCTGGGTCGTATGCCGTTATCGGTACTTCGCCTGGCACGGAAGGTACCCCGTTTCACATGATGTCAGGGCAATGCCTAGGGGCATTTTCGAACGTCAGCGGCCAGCACGACGAAAACGGCAGTTGCGAGTTCGTGGACGCGGGCGGCGACAAGTACTTTGTCGTGTATTCCCGGAAGGGAGATCCTGCCAAGGCCGAAGGGACGTACCGTGTCGTTCACGGCACGGGCAAATTCGCCGATATGAGCGGAGGCGGAAAATGGATGCCCATCGGCAACTTCCCGGCCAGCGGCATGCCAAACATGTTCAACGGCTGCAATCACGAGTGGGGGTCGTATACCATGAAATAATTTGCGGGCAGGATACTCGGGAAGGGGCTCGTGCGGCCTTGTGCAACCAAGGCAAGCGCGATGTCGGTGTCGGGTCAAACTGAGAAAATTCACATTGAGCAAATCTGATCGGCCATGCCCCAACACCCTGGGCTTGCAACCTTTGCATGAACGTTTGTCACATTGATCGAGCCGGCCGAGCCGCCGTGGCAAGCCAGAGTTTGAAACAAAAAGTGAAAAGAAGAGCGGGGATATTCCGCAAAGTTGACTTGATCTCTCCCTTCGTTAGCTCTGCTAAGCGCATCTCATTGATGAGTAAGCAGTGATGACCGATCAGCAGTTTGCAGCACAAAGCGATTGAGCGCACGCATGAGCAAACCGCTTCGATCGTTTGCTTTAGCCGTTTGCACCGCTGCGCTCTCGTCGCTCGAAATGGCAAGCGGGCATGCTAAACAACAATGCGTCGCCGCAATGCCGACAAATCCGCAAGGGCAGTGGTGGTCCTATCGTCTCATCGACGGACGAAAATGCTGGTACGCGGGCCGGCCCATGCTTTCGAAATCACTGCTGGAGTGGCCTACAGAGGCGCCTCCCGAACCCGGTTCTCGTAAAGAAGCCGCAAGTGTTGTCATAGCTGGCAAGCCCGGTAATCCATTAGATGCACAAGCGTTGGCGCTGAAAGAATCTGACACTTTTGAACAGCGATGGCGTGCCAGGATCTCCAGTCCACAAGGCGCGCAATTGATCGATACTCGTAACTAAGCGATCCTTCATCACGCTCGTCATCGGCAACGACTTTCGACCGTCGCGGCGTACGCTTGGTTACGTCACGCAATCACGCCCCCCCGAGCTCGCCTAAAACAGCACCTCTCCGCAACTCGTGCGCGGCAGCCGTTAGACGTGAGCCGACGATCAGCCCGAGCCGCTTTAATGTCAGGAGAGCAATGGGGTCACACAGCTCGATAGAAAGCCCGGCTCCCAGTATTGCAATGGCGTGTTGCTCATCCGCGTCGAGATCAGCCCATGAGATGCCTTCCATCGCGCGCCTCAAAGTTGGTATCTCAAAGTCCAAACGCGTGCCTGATTTGCCGCAGCATAGCCATGGCCGCGTCGGTGTACTGACCGTTGGTCAGGTATCGATCCAGCTGCGCTGTGCTAATCAGCGCCACAACTGCCACTGTGAAGCCCTTAAACATTCGGCCTCTCCTGAAAGAGACTGCCAACCGGGCGTGTCGGAATATTAAGCCGTTCTCAGAATGCGCTGCCGCTTATGGCGACCTAATGTAAATGGTGACAGCGACTGGTAACCAGTTCCTTAACGGGTGCGAAGTCTGGAAGCGCGTGCGGTGGGATCGCTGGACGGTTCGACGCGAGCATCGTAGCCGGTCGAATTTCCGGTGAGCAAGTGGTCAGATCGCAACGCGGCAATTGTCGCATTCGGGTCAGCAGCGTAAGTCTAGCGCGCCTGCTTCTGCCGCTCGGGAGGACGAGGACTATACTGTTGATTGCTGAATGCCGAGGGGTACGAGGGCCGCCGAATAACGATGTAGGCTCGGTCACCATCCACATGACAGCGGTTGCACCCGGCGCTCATTTCGTCGAAGGCTCGATCGAATTTCATCCCGTCTTCCGCTTTTAGGGCCTCGCTAAGTGAACGGGCCAGTTCGTCGACGCTGGTCATGGGCGGTATGGTTCTGGGATAATAGCGCTCTGCTTCCCTGAGGCTCGAAACGAGTTGCTCGTACTCAAAATTCGCCAAAGGCCAATTCTTCGCCTTGACGGCATAGAAAAGCTTGGAATGTCGTATTTGGATTACGACCATGATGTCGGACAGCCGGGGCACATAGCTGCCGGCACTCTGTGCGGGCTTTTCCTGCGCCACTGAGGCGGTGTGACCGAGAAGCAGTGCGACCATCACGACGCTTAAAAAGATTTTCAATACGCGCATGACTGCTCCGAAGTTCACGAGACGTCCGTCGTACGAAAAGTCCTCGAGTAGTAGGGTCTGAAGCCGCCCCCTTGCGGCGACGCAAAGAAAACGCCGACTTTCTCACCAATCCTTGAATGTCGGCTCGATGCACCCCCCGCAGACCCAGGGAAAGGTCCAATCCGCCGTACGCTTGGCACTGTCGGGGATGTACCTGCTCCAGGCATCCGCTCTGACCGGATTGATTGACTGCCAAATGACGTCAAAGGTCCCGGAAGAGTTTATTTTACCGATCATGACTGGCTTGGAAAGATGATGATTGGTGTTCATCACAACCTCGAAGCCGCTCGGCGCGTTGAATCTTTGGCCGTACATGGCCTGCCGGACTGCATTTGTGTCGGTAGTGCCCGCCTGGACAACGGCTTGCGCCCACATCCTGAAGCCAATGAAGGTGGCTTCCATCGGATCATTTGTGATTTTGTCGCGTTGCTCGGTGAAGTCCGCCCACATTTTCACGAATGCTTCGTTTTCTGCTGACTTGACCGAATGGAAGTAATTCCAGGCCGCCATGTGCCCGATGAGGGGAGTGGTATTCACACCGAGCAATTCGCGCTCGCCAACAGAGAAGGCCATGACCGGAATGGCGCTGGCCTCTACATGTTGGGCTGCGAGTTCCCTGTAGAAGGAGGTATTTGCATCTCCGTTTATGGTGGATATCACCGCGGTCTTTTTTCCCTCCGAGCCAAAGGCCTTGATCTTCCGGACGATGTCCGTCCATTCGGAATAACCAAATGGCGTATAAATCGTCATGATGTCGCCAGGCGACACCCCCTGCGCGGCGAGATACGCGCCCAAGATCCGGTTGGTCGTGCGCGGATAGACGTAGTCAGTACCGAGCAGAACCCATCTGCGAACTTCCCCTCCTTCCTTGCTCATGAGATATCGAACGGCCGGAATTGCCTGCTGATTCGGCGCTGCCCCCGTGTAGAAAATGTTGCGCGAGCTTTCTTCGCCCTCGTATTGCACCGGGTAGAAGAGTAGCCCGTTCAGCTCTTCGAAGATCGGCAGAACGGATTTGCGGGATGCAGAAGTCCAGCAGCCGAACACGACCGCAACCTTTTCCGTGCTGAGCAGTTCCCGGGCTTTTTCAGCAAAGACATCCCAGTTGGACGCCGGATCAGCGATGATCGGTTCTAGTTTCCGTCCGAGCAATCCGCCCTTCTTGTTTTGATCCGCTATCAGCATGAGAACTGTGTCCTTAAGCACCGCCTCACTGATCGCCATCGTGCCGGACAGAGAATGCAGAATACCGACTTTGATCGTATCCTCACCTGCGCCAGCGGCGGGAACGATAGCGAGCACAAGCTGCAAAGCGAGCAGTCCCGACACGATACGGCGCGGGATCGAAGCCGACTTCATGTCGCGGTCCCCACGAGCTCGAAAATGCGGGTCTCCTTTGTCATCCCCTTGGCAACGACCGCCTCGAAGGCTCTGAACTGGAAGCAATGCTGAACGCGCAGATAGACGCTCTCGCTCACAAGGATAACTGTCCCAAACTGCTTGTTCAGGCCTTCGAGCCGTGCCGCCAGATTCACCGTATTGCCCAGGGCCGTGTAGTTCATTCGCTCGGTCGACCCGAGGTTACCGACCACGGCCTCCCCGACGTGAATCCCGAACCGGGTAAAGAACGGCTTCAGCCCCTCAGTCTCAAACTGATTGTTGAGGTTCTCGCCGGCCAATCTGGCCGCAAGAGCCGCCCGGCAGGCTCGCTCGACGTGATCAGGCTGTGGATTAGGTGCGTTCCAGAACACCATCACGGCGTCGCCGATGAACTTGTCGATTGTTCCGCCTTCGGCAAGGAAAGCCTCGGTGAGCACGGAGAAATAGCGCGACGTCTGGTGCATGAGAATGTCGGGGTCGGCGGCCTCAGCGATAGTCGTGAAATCCCGAACGTCGGTGAAAACGACGGTGATCTCCTCTCGGGCTCCGCCAAGCTCTGTGGAGATAGAATTATCGACGACCCGCTGCACGAGCTCCTTGGGGACGAAGTGGGCGAACGACCATATGGCGCGCTGCGCGAGCTTCATCGCGTTGCCAAGTTCCTGAATTTCCCTGATGCGTGACGGGACCGGCGAGGGGCCGGGCTCGGCCAGCGTCTGGAGTTTGACGGCCTCGGCCGTTATCCTTTTCAAGGATCCAGACATTCCGTTACCAAATATCCAGACGACCGGAATAAAGGCCAGGCTGGCAACTGTTGCGAGGATTAGTCCGGTGAAGTGGAGTCTCCTTACATCTTTGGCAAAGTCCTCTTGGGCTGCCAGCAGCATGATGCCAGCAGTGTACTGTTCGCCCAAAGTAAACTTAGCCACCTTGAACAGATAGTCCCTCCCCTGGTCGTCACGGATCTCTCCGTCATACTGGTCGCGCCCCCGCGACCTCCGTAAGACTGCCGCCACGACCCCGGAGTTGATGTCCTTGATGGTTGGCAATTGCGGTTGGGATGGATGAGTCATCGCGTCGACGACGAACTCTGAAAAATCGGGATGGGCTATGAGCGAACCAGTCGAGTCGAACATCACGACGATCCCGTGCTCTCCAGGACGTTGCGCCTGAACGAAATCGCTGAAGGTGTCGAGCTTGAGATCGGCGGCGAGGACGCCGGGTACTTTACCGCGCAGGGGTGCGCTAACCGTGATCACCGGTGCGCCAATGCTAAACGCCAGGTAGGGCGTTGAGACGCGCGGTCGGTCTGCTTTCATCGTCTCGCGATACCAGGGCCGCTTGCGCGGGTCGTATCCATATTTCCATAGATCAATTTGTCCGACTTCGTTGCCCTGCCGATCTTCAAAAATGCGGCGCATTGGGAGCTCGCCGTCGGGAGCGGGCCGAACCAGGTTAATCGCTGTGCTGGCGCCGGGCGTTGCGCGTAACCTCCCGCGCTGTTCATCGCTGAGTTCGCTGATGCGCCGCACCTGCAACCAGGCGCCGTTTTCAAAACCGGCATAGATACTGTCCAATTGAGGCAGTTCCTGCAGTACGGCCTTGAACAATGGAATCGCAGGACCAGTCTCGGTTCTCTCGTTCGAGTCGGCCAAACTGGAACTGGTCGCCAGCACGCGCACCAACGAATCCAGGGCGGTTAGCTCCGTTTGAAGCCGTCCGAAGGCCTTCGTGCTGGTCGCGTCCATATAGGCAGACGCAGCGTCCCGCGTGGCCCAGCGAAGAGCCCGATCCTGAATTGCGATCAGCAGCGCAGCCAGAGCGACGATGAACGCCATCACCGCAAAGGTGATCGAAGTTCGAAATGTCAACATTCCGCGCGCTCCTCATCGCAAAGGAAGCAGCCGGCAAGTCTCGTCACGGCCATCAAACTGGCTCGCTGGGTTTGGCCCACGCATGGAAATCGGCCGTGTCGGGCCGCCACCTTCGTCTGGGATCAGCCGTCGCCGTTGTCAGTCCGGACAAGACAAACGACATGTCGAGACACAGCTGAGACCCACCAGGGAATAACGGTGGCGATATGGTCAGCTTAAGAGCGGCGGAGGGTTGAGGCAAATCACGACTAAAATCACCGCTGCCTTGCGGGCTCTGCGGCGCGACAGGCGAAATGGAGGGAAGTCCGGATAGGGTCCACAAGCTGCTTCAGGCGGAAGGCGTTCGCAGCCAGCGATGGACCAGCAAGCAGACTCACCTGCCCTCCCGCTGCACCCAACCCGTTGCGATCGCGCTTGCCCAGGTGAGCATTCCCTTGCTGCGCGCCAGTGCAGCCATGGCCGTGTTGTCGTAGGGCACGTAGCGCAAGGTCGCGCGCCAGCCTCCTCCGGCCTGCTCCATGATTGCGTAGCACGCGTGAGGCGTGCCGACCTCGACCACGTAAGCCACAGGCACATTGCCATCGTAACCGGGCAATCCAACGCTGCCGGGATTGACGACCAATCGCCCGTCCCTCAGGCGAACGACTCTTGGAATGTGAGTGTGCGCGCACAGGATGAGGCTGGCGTCGATCCCCTCGGCTCCCGCCCTCGATGGCCTCGCTCCTGCTCGGACGCGCGCTGCCGTCGGCGGCGATATGGTCGAGCCATAAAGCAGCGTCGTCTTTTGGCGATCCATCAGGCTAAAAAAGTTCGATGAGCGTCGAGCACCGGTCCGCTGAGCCGCCGATCAGTTCAGCTGACTGACGTAGGCGGCGACGGCCTTGATCTGTGCTTCGGTCAGTTCATGAGCAATCGGCTGCATGATCGCTGAACTGTCGGGGTTCGCCTTGTCCTGTCCGCGCTCCTTGTCCCAGTTCGTCAGCTTCCTCGTCACGTAGTCGTAGAGCTGCCCCGCAAGCCGCGGAAACTGACCGTCACCTTTCGCATCCGGTCCATGACACGACGCGCAGGGCGGCACGTTGGCGCTCGCAACGCCATCGTTGTAGATCGTCTTGCCCTCTGCAACGTTCGCCTTGGGAGCACCGCCCAACGGCGGAGGATTCAAGTTCTTGAACTCCGCGGTGAGAGCGGCCAGTTGTGCCGGACTGAGGACATGCGCGACGTTGAACATCACCGGATTGTTGCGCCGGCGGTCAATGAAAGCCTTCAACTGATTTTCGATGTATTCCGGTTGCTGGCCCGCGAGCCGCGGCATCGGCGACGAACCGCGAAAGCCCTGCCCGTCGATCCCGTGGCACGTCTTGCAGTAGTCCGTCTTGGCCTTCAGCTCCTGCTTCGAAACGCGCCCCGCGTTGTCTTCCGCATGCAACGAGGTGGAGACGGATGCGAAGAAGACAAGGGCTACTGTGCATCGCGTTGTCTGCAAGTTCATGAGTGTCCCCGCATGTAGCAGGTGCAGGCTATGCGCAGCGGCTCCCGTCGGTCCAGCTGAATTATTTTGCAAGCGCGCTTGATCGGCCAGACAACGTACGGCGGTAGGCTGATCCTGCTCGCGTAAGCCCTCATATGAAGTACGAAACGACGACGTGGTAAGTTGATGCCTTTTCACGTACTACACGAGAGCGCTTCTCAGTCGCACAGGCAACTGACGTTGCCAAAATGTCTCGTGATCGTGAAATCCGATTCGCGGCAACGAACGTCGCTTGGCGAAACGCTCAACTCTTGGCCTACTGAACGTGAAGGCGGTTCGTCGTGAGAGTGAACCGCCGCGACGCGACGGGAATGGCTGAATGTGGTGCCACCGTTACAGTCCAAGAGACCAAGCCGGCAGATGGCTTTTCGTCGCACTGTTGCTCACGCTCATGACAAGCGGCGCATTCACGATCGCTGCAACATCCCCAGCGAACGCGTTGCCAAGCTTCGCACGTCAGACCGGCCAGCCTTGCGGCACCTGCCACACGGACTTCCCGGCGCTCACACCGTATGGACGCCGTTTCAAGTTGCTGGGCTATACACCGGGCGGCGGGCAATTCCGCACCGCGCCTTTCTCGTCGAATGATGCGATCAACGCGCGTGCCGAATACGAGAAGCTTCGCGGTTACACCAGCACGCTGAACAACACGCCGTCCGGCAACACGCCACCGGTCGCAGACGACAGCAAGGTCTGGGTTCCACCGATCTCGATGATGGCGATCGTCGGCTTCACCCATACTCAGGCGGATTTGCCGCCGCCGACCGATCCCTACAGCCCGAACAACAACACTGTGCTTTCTCCGGTCAGCATGTTCTGGGGCGGCGCCATCACCAGCAACATCGGCGCCTTCGCTCAGGTGACGTACAATGCCGTTCCTGCCGGAGGATTTGGCGATCCCTTCGGACATACCTGGACGTGGGACAATACCGACGTGCGCTACGCAGGCCAGACGAGCTTCGGCCCGCTGGACATCGTCTATGGCATCACGGCCAACAACAATCCGACGGTACAGGACTTGTGGAACACAACGCCGGCATGGTCGTTCCCCTACGCCGCATCGACCCTTGCTTCGACGCCGGCCTCCAAGACGATGATCGAGGGCGCGTTTTCCGCGCATGTCGGTGGCGTCGGCGCCTACGCGATGATCAACGATCTGCTCTATCTCGAAGTGACCGGCTACAGGACGCTTGGCTTCAGCCAGCAGAACGCGGTCGGCACCGACCCGTTTGGCGCGCCCGGCCTGCTGGGTGGCGTCGCGCCATACTGGCGCGCGGCCGTCGAGCCGCACTGGGGCCGGCACTCTCTGATGTTCGGCACGTTCGGAATGTATCTCGACGTGCATCCCTGGATCGACACGAGCTTCACAGGCTGGTCGAGCAGCGTCTTCCCGCTATCGGACAAGTTCACGGATATCGGCGTCGACACGCAATATCAATATCAGGGCGACAACTTCTGGGTCACTCTGCGCGGCAGCTACATCCGTGAATTCCAGCGCCTGGATGCGAGCTTCGTCACCATGGCGGCAGCCAACCCGACCAATGTGATCGACAGCCTCAAGCTTCAGGCCTCGGTCGCGCTCGGCAGCGACAACCGCGTGGTCCTGACCGGACAGTATTTCGACATTCGCGGTACCGCCGACGCCAATCTCTACGGATTAGATCCAGTCAGTGGGCTGGCGCTGACTCCGAACAGCAACGGATGGCAGGCAGAGATCGCCTACATCCCGTTCGGCGCCAGCAAGTCGTTCGGCTGGCCCTGGTTCAACGCCCGCATCGGGTTGCAATACACCTACTACAACAAGTTCAACGGCACCTCGCTTGGCGCCCAGGACAACAATTCTCTGTTCCTGCACGCCTGGTTCGCGATGTAGGCCGGCCGCACAGGAGATGGTCCGATGAAGAGACTGCTGTTCGCAAATATCGCAGCGTTGGCGATGGTCATGGCGGGAGACGCGACTGCCGCCGATCTGGCGGTCGCGCCCCCGGCGCCGTTCGCGGCGCGCTTCAACTGGACGAGTTGCTATGGCGGCATGCACCTCGGCGGTGCTTTCGCCAAGAAGGACATCACCGATCCGGCGCAGCTGGTGCAGGACTCCTTCATCGCGCCGGGTGCCACGGTTGGCGTAACGACGGTGAACCCAGGCCCCAATGGGGTGCTGGTCGGAGCCCAGATCGGCTGCGACTATCAATTCGCCGGCTCGCCCGTCGTCATCGGCATCGAGGGCTCGGCTTCGGGTTCGACGATGAAAGCCAATACGCCGGTCGGGCTGCCGCTCAGCGTTCCCGACGTTGCGGCGGTTCAGGCGAACACGGATTTTCTGGCAAGCGTGACCGCACGCATCGGCTACGCCTTCGACAACGTGCTTGTCTACGGCAAGGCCGGCGCCGCATTGGCCGGCGACAAATACGAGGTCAGCGGCTCGTTCGGCGGAGCCCCGTACGATTTCAGGGGACTCGAGAACCGTGCCGGCTGGACGGTGGGCGCGGGTGTCGACTGGGCTTTCGCACAAAACTGGTCCGCCACCTTCGAATACGACTATTACGGGTTCGGCAGCACGACCGTGAACATGTTCGATCCGATCAATGGCTTCGTTGGACCGGTAAACGTTACGCAAAGCATCCAGGTGGTGAAGGTCGGGCTGAACTTCCACATGTGGGGGGCCGGTTTGTAATGTCCACCGCATCGGCATCACGGCACATTGGTCCATCGCAGGCAACCGGCCTGCGGCGAGCACTTTTGGCGTCAATGCTCGCGTTGATCGTTCCTGCCGTATGCTCCGCCGAGGAGAGAGGCGCTTCGTCCGGTTTCGAAGCGAAGGTCAACTATTGCAAGACGTGCCATGGGCTTTCGGCACAGGGCTATCGCGGGTGGTTTCCGATGCCACGACTGGCGGGACAGCAACCGCAATATATCGAGAACCAGTTGCGCGCCTTCATCGAGCGGCGACGGACCAATCCCGTCATGGCCAATGTCGCGCACGTGCTCAGTCCGTCGATGATCTCTGCGCTCGCGACGCATTTCAAGAACCTCGACCCCAAGCCGATCGGAGGAGCGCCGCGCGGATCGCTGGCGCTCGGCAAACGCATCTTCGAAGACGGACTGCCCGAATCGAACGTGCCGGCGTGTTCGGCCTGCCATGGTGCCGAGGCCAGGGGACAGAACGAAATCCCTCGCCTGGCCGGACAGCTCTACGAATATAGTGTCGGCCAGCTCTCCGGCTGGTCGAAGGTGCGCGGCCAGGGGTCGGCCGTCGACACGTCCGCGGTTATGGCGCCGACGGCACACAATCTGACGAGGTCGCAGATCGAAGCGGTGGCCGCTTATGTCAGCTACCTGCAGTGAGGAGCGCGTGTCGACGAATGCCGTTCGGATCAACCAGAATGCGCGAGAGCCGGCGATCATGAAACGCATTGGCCTGACAGCAGCGTTGCTTCTCGCCATGGCCTGGATGGGTCCAGCGGACGCATGGGACGATAGCGGCGTCCGCAATTGCACGTGGTGTCACGGCACGTCGGGACAGGGTTACATGGTCGCGCCGAGGTTGGCGGGACAGCGGCCAGGCTATGTCGCAAGTCAGATTGCAAGCTTCCGCGATCATTCGCGGGACAATCCGTTCTCGAGGCAATACATGTGGGGTGCGGTGGCGGCGCTCGATCCGCGGACGGTGCGCGATCTCGCGACCTACTTCGCGGCCATTGCTCCGAAGCCTGCCAATGACGGCGATCCGAGTCTGGCGGCCAGAGGCAAGGCGATCTACATGGAAGGTATCCCCGAGGCCAACATTGCCTCCTGCTACGCCTGTCACGGACCAAATGCCGAAGGAATTCGTGACATTCCGCGCCTTGGCGGCCTCGCTTATTTCTACGTCAAGGCGCGGCTTCAGCAATGGGGTCAAGGTTACCATTCGGGTACGGGCACCCCGATGCCCATGGTCGCCCGCACGTTGAGCTCGAATGACATCGAGGCCCTGGCGTCTTACCTTAGTTTTGTCAGGTAGGCCCTCGGCTCCTCGCGTCATGCTCCGACTAATCGCAAGATGTCTGCGTGGCCGTCGGAAACCGTCGCCTGCGCCAATCATAACCGAGCGAAACGGTAGTCCGGAACGACGAGCTGTAGCCCGCATGAGCGGCGCGACACGCGGGGTCAGTTGTCCCGGATGTCGCTTCGCTCATCCGGGCTACTGCGTCGTCATGCGCCGGCTTGAGCGGGCGTCAGCGCGGCACAATAGCGGTCTGGCAGATGATCGCCGATCCCCGGGGGCAGCAACACGGTGAGATTGCCGAGCGTATCCGTCCGCGCATTCTGCGAGGTCCCCACGAAGAGATCGCGGAGCTGCTGTCCCAACCCGGCGTTCGCCGCCGGCTCGTCCGAGCCGAAAGCGGGCATTGCCGGACCGGCACTGAATTTTTTGCCCGAGGCACAGCCCAGATAGCCGCCGACGTGGTGAAACCCGAGCAGCGGCGGAGGCACCGTAGGGACAATGTCGGCACCGTGTACCACGCGGTAGGTGGTCGACCCGAACGTGATGTCGTAGGGCGCGACGAAGTCGGCTCGGCCGACGCGCGGACAGTCGAACAGATAGATCTGCGCCTTGCCGAGCTGAAGCTCGCGGCGCGCGGAATCCGCGGTGACCACCGCGATCGCGGCGCCCAGGCTGTGTCCGGTGATGAAGATCGGCGAGCCGCTGGCGAGTGCAGCCGTCAGCGCATCCTTCACGTCATTCCAGACGGCCGCCGCCGCGTCGCGGAAACCCTCGTGCACGGCCGCCTGCGGCCGGCCAAGCGTGAAGTCGCTGATCCAGTTCAGAAGATGCAGCGGATCGGTGCCCGCGAAGGCGACGATGGTTGCATCGTCCTTTTTGGCGATGACCCCCCTTGTGTCCGTCATCGGCAGCGACGAGACCGCGGGCTTGCTCAACACCCTGACGTCGGACAGCCGCCAGAGCTTGGAAATGGCGTCGAGAGTCGCAGGCACGTGGGTCTCGTAGGCGAGCTGCGACATCCACATCATCGCGCGAGCGTTACCGAGGTTGAAGGTGTCGGACGTGTTGAAACCGGAGAAGGCGGCCCGATCATATTGCTCGGGAGGACGCTCGACCAGGAAGCTCATATTCAGCTCCTAAAATGGCCCGTGACAGCAATGCGTCGATCGAAATGCAATGCAGCCACTCTGGCACACAGAGGAACCGAAGACAATCTCCGCGAGCGTGCTCGGCCTCAATGGTTCGAGACGCGCCGCGAGGCGGCGCTCCTCACCATGAGGGTCTGAGATTTCGTCGCTCTCGCTTTGGCAGGTCCCCCGCCACACCTTAACGGTGCTTGATCGCGCGGATCGCGCCGCGGAGCTCCGCAAGGCCGCGCAGGCGGCCGATCGCGGTGTAGCCAGGATTGGTGCGCTTGCTGGTGGCGAGATCATCCAGCATGCGGTGGCCATGGTCGGGACGGAAGACGATCTGCCGGTCGGGCGAGCGTTTGGCGTTCTCCTTCAGAAGCGCCTTCAGCACGGCAACCATGTCGACGTCGCCGTCGAGATGATCGGACTCGTAGAAGGACAGGCCGTCGGCCTCGCGCTTGGTCGCGCGCAGATGCGCAAAGGCGATGCGCGGGCCGAAGCGTTCGGCCATCGCGGGAAGATCGTTCTCGGCGCGAACGCCGAGCGAGCCCGTGCACAGGCAGATGCCGTTGGCCTTCGACGGCACGGCGTCGAACAGCGCCTGATAGTCGTCCGCCGTGGAGGCAACGCGCGGCAGGCCGAACAGCGGCCGCGGGGGATCGTCCGGATGCAGCGTCAGCGCCACGCCGAGCTGCTCGGCGACCGGTGCGACGCGGCCGAGAAATTCGGCGAGGTGCTGCCCCAGGATTTTCGGCGTGATGTCGCGATACTGCTCGAGCCGGTCGCGGAATTGCGGGATGGTCATCGGCTCGGTGGTCGAGCCGGGCAGCGCGCTGGCGATGACCATGATGAGATAGTCGATGTCGGCCTGGCTCATCTTGTCGAAGAGCTTTTTGGCGCGTGCCTGCTGCTCCGGCGAATACTCGGCGGTCGCCGCCGGGCGTTTCAGGATATGCAGTTCGAACACGGCAAAGCGGTCCTGGTCGAAGCGCATGGCGCGGGCGCCGTTCGGCAGCTCCCATTCGAGATCGGTGCGGCACCAGTCGACCACCGGCATGAAATTGTAGCAGATGATCTTGATGCCGGCCGCAGCGACCGCTTCGAGACTTGCAATCCACGCGTCGATCGACCGCGTCGCCTTGGCCCCGAGACGCTTGACGTCGTCGGGGATCGGGATCGATTCCACCACCGACCAGGTCAGTTGCGATCGGCCGGGCTGGCCGTGCTCGATGAAGTTCTTGCGCTCCTCGACGTCCCTGCGCGTCCAGGCCTCACCGATCGGCACCTGATGCAGCGCCGTGACGATATCCGTCGCGCCGGCCTGCCTGACATCGTCGAGCGACACCGGATCATCCGGCCCGTACCAGCGCCATCCCTGCAACATCATGCGCGTTCTCCTGGAGCGTTTTCGAGCGAAGTGGATACCGGTTCGCGTAAAGAAAACGCGTCAAAATAAGAATCCAGAGTCCCGTTCCGATTCCATCGGAACGGGGCTCTGGGGTCAGTTCGCGGTCCGTACGACCTTGACGCTCTGCGAGCGGTCGAGCGCCAGCCGCAGCGCGTCGGGCGCGGCCGACAGCGGCCGCTCCGCGGTGACCAGCGACAGCTCGTCGACGCTGCCGGTGCCGATCAGTTCCACCGCGGTCATGAATTCGAGACGGAAGCGGAACAGCGTCTTCAATGCTGCATTGCGGTCGGATCAACGGAAGTCGCGCTTGATTTTTGCCTGTCATTGGCCCACCCGAGAGCCATGACAAAGGACAGCAAGGTGATCGCCGCCAACGCGGCCTTTTACGCCGCCTTCTCGGCCGGCGACTTTGACGGCATGGAGCGAATGTGGGCGGATGGCGACGCCATTTCCTGCATCCATCCCGGCTGGCCGGCGATTGTCGGCCGAGCCACCGTGCTCGGGAGCTGGCGCGACATCCTGCAGAACCCGGAGCGGCCGCAGATCGTCTGCGCCGAACCGCAGGCATTTGTCGACGGCGACAGCGCGCGCGTATTGTGCATCGAGATCGTCGACGGCACCGCATTGGCTGCGGCGAACCATTTCCGGCGCGTCGGCGACGGCTGGCGCCTGGTTCATCACCAGTCGAGCCCGATCGCCCAGATTGTCGAGCAGGCTGAGGAGGATAGCCCGAGCCACCGGGTCCACTGACGGCGGCGGGCACGCCGACGCGATCTACTTTGCATGGGGTTGTTTTTCAGTTTTTGGGTCGGTGACCTCATCCAGTTCCGACAGATCGTCCAGCACGAACCGTGCCCCCGCAAAATCATCGTCCCGGAAGAACATGCTGCGGGTGATGAGCACGGGAATGTTTGCCCGTGATGCCGCGATCAGGCCGTTGGCAGAATCCTCGATCGCGACGCACTCCGAAGGCGGCACCTTCAGCCGCGCCAGCGTTTCGAGATAGACGTCCGGTGCCGGCTTCTTGTGCCGGACATCGTCACCGGCGACGATCGCGTCGAAGTCCTTAGCCCAGCCCATCCGCAGCGCCCGCGACAGCAGCGCATCGATATTGCCGTGTGAGGTCGTGGTCGCGATCGCCAGCCGCTGGCCACGCGACAACGCCGCGGCGAGGAGATCCGTCACGCCCGGCCGTAGCGGGCAGCAACCGGTTTCGATGAGCTCGGCATAATGCGCGGTCTTGATGCGATGAAGCGCGGCGATGTCCACATCCGATAATGGCGGGGCGATCGTTAGCCTGGTGTGGTAGGCGCGCATGCGTTCCTTGCCGCCAGTCACCCGCAGCAGATCCCTGTAGACGGCGCGGTCCCAATGCCAGCCGAGACCATGGCGGACGAAGGCATGGTTGAAGGCCTGCCGATGCAGTTCCTCGGTCTCGGCGAGGGTGCCGTCGACATCGAAGATCAGCGCGGCGGCGCGGCAGATCAGATCCGCAGCATGGCCTGGCGCTGTGACGGGCGCTTCTGCCTGCATGATCGACGCCTCCTTCCGACGCCCTATGAGAAGCGAGCATCGCCCGCACTGGCGGGCGAGTAAAATTGCAATATCTTTTGCCGGACCCAATAATCTCTTATGGGCGGAGGCGCGCCGCGGCGCGACCGGGAACTCCGACCGGCACAGGAGGCGTATGCGGCTCTTCATCCTTGGCCTCGGCTATAGTGCCCGTCACTTCGTCCGCAAATTCGGCGGCAGCTTCTCGCATATCGCCGGCACCGTGCGCGATCCCGCGAAGCGGGACGACCTTACAGGCATCGAGCTGCATCCGTTTTCCGGGCGTGATCCGGATCGCAGGACGGTCGAGCGTATCAGCGACGCCGATGTCCTTCTCATATCGATCCCGCCTGGCAGCGGCGGCGATCCCGCAAACGCGGCCTTCGCAGGTGTGCTGGCGGCGGGCCGCCGCAAGATCATCTATCTCTCCACGATCGGCGTGTATGGCGATCACGCAGGCGCATGGGTCGACGAGAGCACGCCGCCGCAGGCCACGCTTGACCGCACGCGGATGCGGCTCGCAGCGGAGCAGGCCTGGACGGACATTGCGCGCGGCGATGTCGCGATCCTGCGGCTTGCCGGCATCTACGGTCCCGGCCGCAACGCGCTGGTGACGCTGCGGGCCGGAACGGCCCGGCGCATCATCAAGCCCGGACAGGTCTTCAACCGCATCCACGTCGACGACATCGCGAGCGCGATCATGGCCGCGGCTCGCCATCAGAACGGGGGTACATGGAATGTCTGCGACGACGAGCCGGCGCCGCCGCAGGACGTGATCGCCTACGCCGCGCAGCTCATGGGCGTTGCAGCACCGGCCGAAGAAGCCTTCGCGACAGCCGAGATGTCGGCAATGGCCCGCAGCTTCTATGCCAGCAGCGCCCGTGTCTCCAACGCGAAATTGAAGCGCGAGCTCGGCATCGCGCTTGCCTACCCGACCTATCGACACGGCCTGGATGCGCTGTGGGGTGCGGGGGAAGGACGATAGGGCTCCGGCCTCTCCGACACGTCCCGGACATGCCTTGCCCCCGCTTGACTTCGATCCAGCGCGGTCGTGATCTAGGCGTCGAGCGGGCCACTGCAAAACGAGCCCGCCCTGGGGAGGATACGATGAAGAAGACGATCGCCATGATCGCGGCGGCGGCTGCCGCCATCACACTCGGTACTCGAGCGCCGCGCCGCTGCCCGAAGCCACTCCCGACAACGTCGGCTTCTCGAAACAAGGCCTTGCGCGGCTGGACGATTTCTTCGCGCGCGAGATCGCCGCCAAGCGCGTGCCCGGCGCGGTCGTGGCAGTGGCACGTGACGGCAAGCTCGTGCACTACAAGGCCTACGGCAAGCTCGATCCGGACAAGGGCACGCCGATGCCGGTCGACGCGATCTTCGCGCTGGCCTCGATGACCAAGCCGATGGCGGCGGTCGCTGGCCTGACGCTGATGGAGCAGGGACGGCTGCCGCTCCAGGCCAAGCTGTCCGACTACTATCCGGCCTTTGCCGACATGAAGGTCGGCGTGACCCAGGCCGATGGCTCGCTCAAGCTCGAGCCGCAGGCCTCGCCGATCTTCATCCACGATCTCTACCGGCATACGTCCGGATTGATGTATGGCGGCCGCCCGGACAGCTCGAGCCCGGTGGCGCGGCAATATCCTGATGGCACCGCGCCGGCGATCGAAGGCGACACCTAGGCCTTCATCGAGCGCATCACACAACTGCCGCTGGCGCATCAGCCCTCGACCGAGTTCGAATACGGCTTCTCGATCGACGTGCTCGGCGCCGTCGTCGAGAAGGTGAGCGAGCAGAAGCTCGGTGACTATCTCGCCGCCAATGTCTGGCTTCCGCTGGGCATGAAGGACGCAACCTTCCACCCGACCGACGCGCAGCGCCCTCGCCTCGCCCGCCCGTTTGCCAACGATCCACTGACGGGGAAGCCGCAGGCCATCAAGCTGCTCGATACCCCGACCAGGTTCGACTGCGGCGGCGCCTGCTCGTTCGCGACGGTTGGCGACTACATCCGCTTCGGACAGATGCTGCTCAACGGCGGTGAACTCGACGGCCAGCGCATCCTCGGTCCGAAGACCGTGCATCACATGACCACCAACCATCTCGGTCCCGAGATCAAGAACAATGTGGCGATCATCGAGCCGCATCGCGCAGGCTTCGGCTTCGGCCTCGCGGTCGCGGTCCGGACCGGCGAAGGGTTGTCGTCGGTCCCCGGCAATCCCGGCGAGTTCACCTGGAATGGCGCCTACGGGACGCAGTTCTTCTGCGACCCCAAGGAGCGTCTCGTCGCGGTGGTGGGAACGGCGGCGCCGGGCGAGCTGCGGAAGTACTATCGCGAGCAGGTCCAGGACATCGTCTATGGCGCGATGGTGAGGTGAGATCGGCGCGCCTTGATGGAGAAAAGGGGCGGCCGATCGGCCGCCCTTTAATATCCGGCGTCAGCCCAGGACGCCGTATTTCCTCAACCAGGCCTGCGCCTGCGCCCAGGCATCTTCCGCCGCATCCTTGCGATAGCTGCCGCGGTAGTCGGCATGGAAGCCGTGCGGCGCACCGGGGTAGATCTTGAACTCGGCCGTCTTCTTGTTCTGCTCGAGCGCCGCCTTGAGCTGCTCGACCTGTGCGACGGGAATGCCGGCGTCGGCGCTGCCATAGAGGCCCAGCACCGGCGCCTTCATCTCGGGCGCGAGTTGGAGCGGGCTCTTCGGCCACAGCGGATTGGCCGGATCGACCGGCGGACCGTAGAAGGCGACGCCAGCCTTGAGCGCGCCGTTGTGGGCGGCATATTCCCAGACGGTGCGCCCACCACGGCAGAAGCCGATGATGCCGAGCCTATCGGTGTCGCCGCCTTGCGATCCCGCCCACGCCACCGTCGCATCGAGATCCGACAGCAGTTCGGCGTCCGGCTTCGCATTGACGATTGGCAGCAGGTCCTTGATCTCGGTGATCTTGGTCAGGTCGACGCCCTTGCGGAAGTAATAGTCGGGCGCGACCGCGAATGCGCCGAGCTTGGCGAGACGCCTTGTCACGTCCTTGATGTATTCGTGCAGGCCGAAGATCTCCATCGCCACGATGATCACCGGCGCCTTGGTGTTGCCGGCAGGCCGGGCGAAATAGGCAGGCATCTCCTCGGAGCCGACCTTGATCTTGGCAGTGCCGGCCTGGAGGCCGTTGGTGTCGGTCGTGATCACCTCGGCCCGGACCGGACCGGCCGCAAGCGTGTAGCCCGCGGCCACAGCCGCAGTGGCGCTCATGAAGCCGCGACGCGAGACCGGGGCAACTTTGGTCAGCCCGACGACGTCGGAAGTCATGGTGGTTTCGATGCTCATCGGTTCGTCCTTCCTGATGCCTGGCCCTGATCCTTCGCGACGCATTCGCCAATAGTTGCCGGCGAAACGCAAATCACCAGCCTGCGAGCACGCTGCGCGGAGACTGGCGTCTCCGACAGAGTCAGGGACATCCAGACTCCCGAACGACACCCGCGCTGCGGCGCAACATCCGCTAACCGAAGATGGCGTTGTCCGCGGCTGGCCACGCGGTCAGGCATTGCAGACGATCCGCGATTTCGCGCCATTCGAAGCGCTCCGCGGTAGCAAACGGACTCCATGGTGGCCGCGACGACACATCATGTTGCTCGCGCATCGCACATGATCGGAACTTTGCGCGCGAGCCTTCGTCATTTGACTGAAATTTTCAGAAGACTTGAGTCGTAAAATTTACGCGAAGTTTCTGTGTGACACTCTAGTTCCACCCCAGAAAGTTCCATCTCCAGAACGGAGGAGCGTTTTCCAAACGCGGCAAGTCTTCCCGCTTCGAGCGATGGATCGCTCGACGGCTTCATTCTCGCCCGCCCAGATTGCGCGACGAAAATTGAGTAAAGCTTTATTCGACCGGACTTGAGATGGTTTTAGCTCGCGAAGCGATTGAATTATTGGGACAGATGGCCCGCATCCTGTGGTTCGAAGGCGCCAAACATGGCCTGCGCGACCGCGAATGGATGGCCCTGCGCTTCATCTCCCGCGCCAACCGGTTTTCCCGAACGCCCTCTGCGCTTGCGAGCCATGTCGGGACCACGCGCGGCACCGCCTCTTTCATCATCGGCGAGCTCGAGCGGCTGGGATATCTGGAGCGGAAGCGGTCCGTCACGGACAAGCGTTCGGTGATGCTGAGCGTCACCCAGCAGGGCAAGAAGTTCCTGGTGCGCGACCCCATCGGCGTCCTCCTCGAGGCGATCGCCGTCCTCGACGACGAGGCCAAGATCCAGTTTCGCGACACGCTCCGGCACGTACTGGATCAGTCGGACGCGGCGGAGCAGCGCCACCATACCGACGTTTGCCGACGATGCATCTTCCTCCGCGAGGATCGCGCCACCGCGGATGGCAAGACGACGGTCGAGTTCAGCTGCCGCCTGTTTCGCGCGCCGATCGCGGAGGCGGAGGTCGATCTGCTATGCACCAGCTTCGAGCATCACCGCCAATAGAAGGCCGCGTCGATCACGGCGCTGCCTTGCGCGAGGAGTAGACGACGCCACCCCCGCTGGTTTCCACCACCAGACGGCCGTTCTCGCTCCTGATCTCTTCGATGCGGCCAAGGCCGGGCACCTGCTGTCCCAACACGGCCTCGATGACACCGTTCGGACTTTGCAGGATCGCAATGCCCTCGTAGGCCTGGCGGACCGACCAGCCCTTGATCACCTTGCGCGGCGCGCGCTCGGATGGAGGCACCGAGCCCGTGATCTCGGTCGCTGCGACCGAAGCCATCATCGGCGCGGGCTGTGACGGCGGCTGCGATTGCACCGTCGCCGGCGCCTGAGCCTGGGCGAGCTTGTCGAGCTTTGCCGTCGAGGACGAGCTCACCCGTTCGATACGGTCCAGGTTATCGGCGAACCTGCCGAAGCGATCATTGGTCGCCTTGCTCGATTGGTCGACCGCGGCGCGCAAGCCGTCAAGATTTTCGGACACACCCGACACCTGCTTGCGCAGCTGCGCGACCGTCTCGCGCAGATTCCTGATCTCCGCATTGGCCGCGACATTGTTCTGGGCGGGCTGCGTGGTGAGATAAGCGATCACGCCGGTGCAGGCGCAGACCACCAGGATAGCGGCGACGGTCAATGTTGCGAGCGGTGCGACCCATGTCGGACGGGGCGGCGGCGGCTTGGCCACGATCACGGCCGGCTTCATCGCGATCGGCGCAGGCTTGGGTATTGCCATCTTGTCAAGGCGCGCCTTGGCGCGAACACGCTTCAGCCCCTCGAGCGCTTCTTTCGCCAGAGCTTCGTCACTTGCGGCCGGCGACACACGCCTTGCGTTCGCAGCGGGCTTGGTCGCTTGCGCCGCATTATCCTTGGTACCGCTCGCCTCCGGAGCCGGCTTCGCTGCCGCGGAAACACCGGCGGTCTCGTCGGGACGAGTTTTTCCATCGGACAACATGTGAAAATGCTCCGTTCGGTTCGATCTGTCGAACGATGAAGTTATTTGCCGAAGCTTGCCTGAAACGTGCGCATCGAAACTTTTCATCGCGCGCGATGCGACGCCCACATGAGTCGAACGCATCATGCACGTGGCGAGAGTGCGACTCGAAAGACACACACTCGCCAAGATTTCGCCAAGCTGGAGTCGCCCCCATGCACGTGAGTCGAATTGTCGCATGTGGAAAACTAACGGCGAGGGTCAATCAAGGGTTGAAAAACACTCCATTTGCATGATCCGTCACACGATCAAAAAAAGCTGTGAATATGCAGGGAAGCGAAACTTTAGGACTGCCACGGCGCAAAACTAGTTTCGATACAAAATCAATTGATGTTCTTTGACATATCAAGAAACAACTCGAAACAAACCAACAGCATCAAGCAAGTGTAGCAATCGCTTTCCTGCGCCCGCTTGATCGGAAATCGGCAATCGTTACGTTCCTACACAAGTGATTCTCGCCCAGTTGGCGAGGAGATCGACACAGTTCAGTGGTGTTCAGACACGATGAGCAACTTGGCACAACTGTTCTAGGTCGCGTTCTCAATCCGCTCCGCGAGGTGATCCGTATGACACCCGCCGGGCCTCACGTCGTAGCGTTCAGTATCGAGTCGAAGTAGCAGGCCTGCACATGCGGGCACTGAATGCGTTGGGCTGCCCGCGAATATCGAAACCATAACAACGGTTCGCGGGAGGGAAATATCGTCAAACAGCATGGCCGCCGAGCCGGGGCATCACGAACAACCACCCGGCCGCGGCGAGTGCGAAACAGGGGCGAAAGACTGATGTATATTATCGTTGATGATCGCGAGAGCGTCACGAACAGCTACGTTGGAGGGCTCGTTCGCGAAGGTGTATCGTCGATCGGCTTCTCCTCCGGAGAATTCTGGGAATGGCTGCAATCTGCGAGTGATTCGGATCTGGCAGCGGTCGACGCCTTCCTCCTCGGGGATTGCGATGCCCGCGGGAGCCTGCCGCGGGCGATGCGCAAGCGCTCTTCGGCTCCCATCATCGCCATGAGCGGTCAGAAGATGCTCAAGAACACGCTGGAGCTGTTCGAATCGGGCGTCGACGACGTCGTTCACGTACCAATTCATCTCCGCGAGATCCTCGCCCGGACGGCCGCGATCGCGCGCCGTCGGGTTGGCGACCTGCCGAGGCCCTGCGAGACCAGTATCCAGGTCTTCTTCAACGGGCGTGACCCCGAGATCGCAGGCCACGCTCTCACCCTTCCCCGCCGCGAGCTGCGCATTCTCGAATATATGGTCGGCAATCACGGCAAGTGGATCACCAAGACGCAGATATTCAATGCCGTCTACGGCATCTTCGAGTCGGCCTTCGACGAGAGCGTGATCGAGAGCCACGTCAGCAAGCTGCGCAAGAAGCTCCGCGATCGCCTCGGCTTCGACGCGATCGTAGCCCGGCGATACGTCGGATACCGCCTCAACATCCCCGCCGGCGGGACCGTCGACGTGCCGATGCAGGATCTCGACGAGGTCGGCATCCTCCTGAACAGGGCGCATGCCGCCCCGATGGCGTACCCGGCCGGAAACTGACGCGGTACGGCACTGCGACAAGACGACAACGGCCTCTGCGGAGCTACCTTCGCAGAGGCCGTTGCATTTTCAGACGCAAAGACGGCACGAACGCGGGCTCGGCCTTGCGGTGTATGCGCCGCGGCACCTAAGCGCGATGAGCCAGGATGACCCTTCGGGCTTTAGATTCCTATTTGAGCATGATCTCCGCGCAAACGCGTTCCACGTTTGTCGCGAGGGAAAACCGCTGCGCACTTTTCCGGATCATGCTCTAGGGCTTCTGCTGGAATTCTTCCTTCGAAACGTAGTTGAAGTCCTCGACGAGAACGTCCCGGACGACATCGGCCTGCATCCGCTCGTTGACGCGTTGCTTGATCGCCGTCGTGAGGATGGAGAGGTCGTAGCGGGCGAGCTTTCTGAAATCGAGGCGGTCGTCGGCATAGATCCTGCGGAAGGCCTCGTCGACGACGAACGGCTCCGGCGGAACGCTGAGCTGGTGCATGGTCCGCGCCTCCACGGTGAAGACGAAGCGCGCGACGATGTAGCCCTGCACGTTGCCGTTCTCGACCATGGGCACGCTCAGCGCCCGCGTCTTCTGGTATTGGAGCCCGTCGAGATATTCGTCCTTTGCGGGCAGCAGGCTGCCGTTTTCCTTCCAATAAGCCACGCCATAGCTCGTGCCCGCGGTGAGAATGCATACCCAGAGCCCGGCCAGCACGAGTCTGATCATTTTCCGTCCTGCGCTGCGCGACCGGTATAGGTGCCGTCCGACTCGGCCTCCTTGATCGCCTTGACGATAATGGTCGCGACCTCGCGCACCGCGTCGTAGTGCATTTCGAGAACGGAACGATTCCGCTCGAGCTTCTCGCGCAACCGCTGAATCTCCTCGGTGATCTCGGCCTCGCTGCCGAGATGCATCCGTGCCCGCATCAGGCGGACGAATTCTAGCATGCTCCGACTCTTCCGGGCGCTGAAGTCGTCGAAATCGATCTTCTTCCCGGTCCCGAGCGCGGCCGTCTCCTCCTCGACGATGTTCTCGAGCCGGCGGATCGCCGCCAGCAGGCCGCGCATCTCCTCCAATTTCGCCGCATCGGCGCCGTCGATCTCCACCTCGCCGCCGACATTCGGCAACAGCACGGGCAACAGCGCATCGCCCGACACGGTGTCCGCAGTCATCACTTCCGTATCCACGACCGGCTGTTCCATCACCAGGGCCGCCGCGCCTTCTTGTGCCTGCATAGAAAATTCACCCCTCAACTTTTGTCACCCGTTTTTCCGGATCCATCATCCGGCCTAGCCCGAAACGTCCGGGGCCGGCGGACGTGCAGCGGCAAGCTGCTTGGCAATGCCGATACCTTTGCCCTTCGCGAGCTGGTTGCCGAGCTGCTCGGCCAGCATCGACTTCCAGACGCTGCCTGCGGTCCCCTTGCCGAAGAGTTCCTCGGACTCCTTCGGCAGCATCGCCTCGACGAAGGTCTGGAGAATGAACGCCTCGAACTTCCGGTACACGTCGCCGGATGCCGGCGCCTTGATCACCTGCACCGGCGCACCGGCCACTGCGCCCGGCTGCGCTTCGGAAACCTTCGTCGCGGATTGATCGGCAGCAGCCGCTGCCTTGCCGACCTCCGCATCCATCGCGGCGGCGAAATCGGCATTCGATGAGCTCAGCGCATCGAGCTTCGCGGTCGCCACGCGCTGCGTCACGGGATCGGCGGCCTCGAGGACGTCGAGCACGAGGTCGGGTGTGGTTGTCACGATCATGACTTATTCCGGCTGGCTGGCCGTGGCGCCCAGTCGCTCACGGTGGGACTTATCCCCGTCATCTCCTCGAGCGAACGCTTTTCCGCATCGCGAAGCTTGTCCGCGAGCGCCACCTTCGCGACCTGCTCGAGCTGTTTCACGCGACGGCTCTCCGAGCGGACCTGGTCCAGCTGCCGCGATGCCTGAGCCTGAACCGCGCGTGCGCCGACGCTCGCCTTGGTCAGGCGCCGGGCGATCGATTCGCTCGATGACCCCACCGGCGGCTTCCCGTCGTTCAGGGCTCCGACCAGCCATTCCTGCTCGTCCTGCAAGCTTCTCTCTTGCTGCCGCAAGTGCGCGAGCTGCCACTCGGACAGCCGGAGCTGAAGCTTCACGAGCGAGACCATCCGGCCGAGCTTGTCCGCGCGCGACGTCATGGCCGGTCATTCCGCCAGCCACGACGATACGCCGAGCATGAACTGCGTCAGCAACTCGTCGCTGGTGAGATAGAGCAGCAGGAAGCCGCCGAACATCACGAAGGGCATGGAGATGAAATAGACTGGAATTGCCGGCGTCAGTTTGTTGATCAGGCCGATCGCCAGGTTGACGATGACGGAATAGACGATGAACGGGCTGGTGATCCGCAGCGTCAGCACAAACGCCTCCGATAGGCGGCCGACGAGTTGGTCGAGCGCCATGCTGCCGCCGAGCCTGCTGCCGGGATGCCAGACGTCGTAGGAGTTCATCAGCCCGCGCAGGACTTGCCAGTGCTGGTCGGTCAAGAAGAACAGCGTGGTGACGGCCGCCATGATCAGCGGCACCAGGGCCGGCGCCGGATCGGTGTCGCCAATCGGCGTGCCCGGGATGTTGCTGAGGCCGATCGCGCTCGCCATCACGGTTGCCATGGTCTGGAGTGCAAGGAAGAACACGCGCCCGCCGAGCCCGATGATGCTGCCGACCAGGAGCTCGGAGCAGATCAGGAGCGCCAGCGTCAGCGGCGCCGCGTTGTCCGTGAGCGGTTTCAGCACCGAGATCAGGATCGGCGTCAGCGCAAACGTGGTGACGAGCGCGACGAAGAGACGGACCTGGGGCGGAACGTTGATGCTGGAATAGCCGGGCACCAGCATCAGGCAGGCGCCGATGCGGCAAAACACGATGAACGTCACCAGCACGCTGTCGGCGAGGCTGCTGATCACGATACGGCTCCGAGCGCTCTGATCTCGGCGCTGCGCGCGACTTCGACATGCGACAGGATCGGCAATGTCGGGAAAACCCGTTCCAGGATCATCCGGACATAGGGACGGGCTTCGGGGGTCACCGCCAGCACGACGCTGGTGCCGTCCTCGGTGAATTTTCGGATCGCAGCGCTTGCTTCGGTCGCGAACTGCTCGATCAGGCGCGGATCGGCGTCGAATTCGACGACGTCTCCCTTGGCGTCGCGCTTCAGGCTCTGGTGGAACGCCAGGTCCCAGCGATTGCCGAGGCGCACTACGTTGAGCACGCCGTTGTCGGAGAGGTCGCCGCAGATCTGCTGGGCAAGACGCGTCCGCACGTGCTCTGCAACCTGCTCGGAGCGCCGCACATGGGGCGCGATCTCGGCGATCGCCTCGAGGATCAAATGAAGGTTGCGGATCGACACGCGCTCGGCCAGCAGGATCTTCAGAATCGCCAGCAGGCCCGAATAGGAGATCTGCGACGGGCAGAGGTCCTCGACCAGGCGCTTGTATTCGGGATCGAGCCGGTCAAGCAGCCCGCGCATGTCCTTGTACGACAGGAGCTGGGCGAGGTTCGCCCTGATCACTTCGCTCAGATGCGTGAGCAGCACCGACAGATTGTCAACCGGCTTGCAGCCCTGCCGCTTGACCTCGTCGGTGAAGGCTTCGGTCACCCACAGTGCCTTCATGCCGAAGGCTGGTTCGATCACCTCTTCGCCGGGCACGTCGGGCTTGCCGTCCTTGTCGACCAGCACCAACACCTCGCCGAGCCGCAGATCACCATGGGCGACGCGCGTGTCGTGGATTCGGATCTGGTATCCCTTGGGATTAATCGACAGATTGTCACTGAGCTTGATCTCGGGAATAACGAAGCCGTACTGCTTGGCGAACTTCTTGCGGATCTTGGCAACGCGGTGCCCAAGCTCTGTGCGCGAGCCCAGGAGATGGACCGAAAGATGGCCGCCGAGCGACAGCTCGATCTCCGCGGTCTTGAGCGATTCCTTGACGGATTCCTTGGCCTCGACCTGGGCGCGCTCGTCGGCCTTGCGCGCATCCTCCTTCTGTTTCAGCGCCGCCTGCCGCTTCGGCAACGAATAGCCGACGAAGGCCATGACGCCACCGAGCAGCACGAAGGGCGCCATCGGCAGCCCCGGCATCAAGGCGAGCACAAACATCATCAGCGCGGCGGCCGACACCGCGCGCGGATAGCCGCCGAGCTGCCGCAGCACGGCCTGCTCCGCCGAACCTCTGGTGCCTCCCTTGGAGACCAGCAGGCCGGCCGACAGCGACACGATCAGCGCCGGCATCTGCGACACCAGACCGTCGCCGACGGAGAGCTTCGTGTAGACGTCGGCGGCGCGCGACAGCGTCAGCCCGTGATGGGTGACACCGATCACGATGCCGCCAAAGATGTTGATCGCGGTGATGATCAGGCCGGCGATGGCGTCGCCGCGGACGAATTTCGAAGCACCGTCCATGGCGCCGAAAAACGCGCTCTCCTCTTCGAGCTCGCGGCGCCGGCGCTGGGCCTCCTTGTCGTCGATCAGGCCCGCGGACAGGTCCGCGTCGATCGCCATCTGCTTGCCGGGGATGGCGTCGAGGGTGAAACGGGCGCCGACTTCGGCGATACGGGTCGCACCCTTGGTGATCACGACGAAATTCACCGTGACCAGGATCGCGAAGATGATCAGGCCGATGACGAAGTCGCCGCCCATGACGAACTTCGAGAAGCCGGCAACGACGTGGCCCGCAGCGTGTTCACCCTCCCCGCCCCGCGACAGAATCAGTCGGGTCGTCGCGATGTTGAGCGCCAGACGGAGGATCGTCGCGATCAGCAGCACAGTCGGGAAGGCGGAGAAATCGAGCGGCCGCTGGATCCATAGCGCAACCATCAGGATCAGCGCCGACAGCGCGATCGAGAAGGCGAGACCGAGATCGATCAGGATCGGCGGAATCGGCAGGAACAGGATCGTGAGCATGGTCACGATACCGCCCGCGAAAAAGGCGTCCGCCCCGAGTCGTCGCGGGCTTTGCAGGCTAGCAGCTAACGTATCGGCCATGGGTCACCGGCAGAGAGTCCACCCCTATTTTGCCGCGCAAAGCTTACGCGAGGGTGGTGGCCGGGGCCGTGCGGATCAGAAGCCGTGCTCGATCCGCGAATAGACCATCTCGGTGAAGGTGGAGAGATGTGCGCCGATGAAGGAACCGGACACTGCAACGACCAGGAGGATGACGATGATCTTCGGAACGAAGGTCAGCGTCACTTCCTGGATCTGGGTCAGGGCCTGGATCAGCGCGATGGCGGTGCCGACCAGCATCGCCGCGCCGACGGCGGGCCCCGAGGCGACGATGATGGTCCAGATCGCGGCCTGGACGATGTCGAGGGCGTCCCTCTCGTTCATGACTAGCTGATCGTGAGGCCGGGCCCGACGGCGACCTTCGTGCCGTCATCGAGCGTCGCGATGGAGCCGTTGCTGTTGATGGAGATCGAAGCGACCTTGCCGCTGAAGCTCGCTCCGGTCGAGTCGGTGAAGCTGACGGTCTTTCCGATCAGCCCGTCCGCCTGCGACAACGACTGGGACGCCAAGAGCGAATCCAGCTTCGTATTGGTCTGCATCGCCTGCTCGACCGACGAGAGCTGCGCAAACTGGCTCATATATTGCGAGGTATCCATCGGATTGGTCGGATCCTGGTTCTTCATCTCGGCGATGAGGAGCTTGAGAAAGGTATTGTAATCGACGCTGTTGCTCGACGTGGCCGTGGTGGAACCAGTCGAACTGGTCTTGCCGGCTGTATCGGTCGCGCTGGTGACGTTCATGTGTCTCTCCGCTGTCAGGCAGCCTCGAATGGGGATACAATGGTGGCGCCGGCCAGGATGGCCTGCTCCACCGGGAACAGCGCCCGGATCCGCTTGAGCGCCTCGAAGTAACGGGTCGCCCCGACCAGTTCGTCCACCGCGGCAAGCCCGTCCAGCATCTCACGGCTCTCGCACACCGCGAGCAGGGCCGCGTAATGTTGTCCGTAAAGCGCCGAGGCATTCCCGACATCGGTCGGGTTCATCAGCATGAGCTGGACCATGAAATAGAGCTGCCGCAGCGCCGTGGTGGCATCGGAAGCCTGCATGACCTGACCTTCCAGCAGGAACATCACGTCGTTGACGAGCTCGAGCGAGACCTTGCGGTCCACGCGCAGCACTGCGCCGTTGATGTAGATCCGTTCGCCCGCCCGCAAGGAGACCTTCATTAGAGCGCGTCTCGGATCAAGCGGTTGATTTCGATGAGCTGCGTCACGTCGTTCGACCTCTGTTCGCGAAGTCGATCGGCTTCCTTGACGACCCATAGGCCGATCGAGATGATGTCGGCACGCAGCTTTTCCGGGAGACCGTTTTCCGGATGCGCGAGATCCTCGATGAAAATGGTCCACAACCGCCGCACATAGAGCAGACTCTCGACCAGATCCTGGAAGCTGAAACGTCCCTTCTGGAGCCGCTCGAGCCGATCTATGCCGAGGCTGAGCGCCTGCCGCTCGCGCCCGCGCGCCTCATAGCCGCTCTCATCAACGACTGCTTCATAGGCTTCAAACGTCATCAGGATCACTCTGCTCAGGAGACCGAAAAACAATACAAATCTGCGAGCCCCGGCTCAGAGATAGTTGATGAGGCTGATCTTCTGGAGCTGCGATGTCAGCGCAAGCGCGGTCTGGATCTGGGTCTGCAGGGTGCTGACCCGGACCGCAGCCTCGGTCGGATCGACCGCCTCCATCTTGACGATCTGGTTGTTGAGGATGTCCTGCTGGATTTTGAGCTTGTTGGTCG
Source organism: Pseudomonadota bacterium (assembly GCA_023388935.1). Classification (GTDB taxonomy): domain Bacteria; phylum Pseudomonadota; class Alphaproteobacteria; order Rhizobiales; family Xanthobacteraceae; genus Bradyrhizobium. The sequence continues at coordinate 34,010 of JAEWFG010000422.1, forward strand.
CACCGGTGATCCGCTGCTGGACCGTGCCGACGTTGCCGCCGAGCGTAGCGAGGTCTGTGATGGCGCTACCGACGAGGCCGATGGCCTTGTCCACGACGACCTGGAACGTATCTTGGCTCAGGTTCGCGTTCCCGAGATCCGCCATCATGGTGTAGGCCTCGGCGAGCTTGCGGAAACCGATCTGGTTGGCGCTAACGGACGTATCGGCGATCTCGGTCGTGGAGATGCGGCTTTGCATGGTCTGGTCGGTGGCCGATGACCAATTGGTGTTCCAGGCCGGGCTCGCGAACTCGGCATCGAAGGTGGTGTCGAGGAAGCTCTGCATTTGGGCCGGGGTGATGCTGCTCACGCTGGCTGAGGATTGCGAGAAGCCGAAGAACGTAGAGAAATCGAGGTCGACCTGGTTCTTGCTGGCCGAGCCCGCGGTATACGCCGTGATCGGCGTATTCTGCGTGTTGATGCCCGAGAAAAGATACGAGCCGTTATAGGAGACGTTCAGCGCGCCGATCAGATCCTGGAGGTTGGCGGAGGCAGGCGGCAGGATGATCCGCCCGCCGCCGTCGGTACTGCGGGCCGCGATCAGGTCCTTGAGGAAGTCCGTTGCGGTCGAATTGAGCTGGGTGATCCGGCTCTGCGTAATGTCGAGGCGTCCCGAGACGAGCCCGTTGGTATCGACGAGCTGATCGGCAAAGCTCCAATCTGCGCGCAGGGTGACGTCGCTTCCCGTCGTGGCACCAAGCTCGAGGCCAACATCGGCGAAGCGGCCGGTGGTGGCTTCCTTCGAGGCCTTGGCCAGCGCGGCCTGATTGTTCGTGATCGAGGACCTCAGCGACGAAGACAGCATCAGCGTCGAGATGTAGTTCGCGCTCATCATGACTTAATTCCCCACGGCAGCCAGCAGGCTCTTCAACATCTCGTCGACGGTAGAAATGATCTTCGACGACGCCGAATAGGTGCGCTCGACCTGAAGCATCAAGGACATCTCGTCGTCCATGTTGACGCCGCTGACGTTCGACAGCGCCGCGGTGCTGCGGTCGAGCAGCGTTTTCTGGTAGGTGACGTTGTCGTTCGCGGTCTTGCGCTGGTTTTCGATCCAGCTCGCCGACGACGACGCGAAGTCGATCAAGCTGCCGCTCGGCTTGCCTTGCGTGGTTGCATCGAACGGCTGCGACGCATCCATGTCGCCGATGAGTTGCTGCAGCCGGGTCGCGTAGCCGGCGTTGCCGGCGGTGTTGTATTGGTATGCGGCGTTGCCGCTGATCGCGCCATCGCGCAGCAGATTGGAGTTGCCGCCCTGATCCGGGTCGACCGAAGCGGCCACACTGATCAAGCCGGCCAAGCCGACCGAGACGGTGGCGCTCGCCGGCATCGCCGGCGCGCCGGGATAGGTAAAGAGACCGGGCACGTCGGGCAGCGCGGCGCCGGACTGATCACTCTCCTTGAAGGCGTCGATCAGGCCGCGCGCGATTTCGTCGAGCTGGCTCTGATAGGTGACGGTGTCCTTGTCGCGCAGCTGGGCGAGACCTGCGAGCTTGCCCGACTTCAGCGGCATCACTGAATTGGCGCCGGTCACCGGCACGCCGTCGATATAGACCGCATTGCCGGTGGTGCCGGCCGTATAGGCGTTGGTCGGCGCGAAACTCACCGTACGCGCCGTCTTGTCGAACAGGACGGCGCCGCTGTCGGTATAGAGCGCCGCATCTCCGTTGGGGCGGATCGACATCTGCACGCCGAGCTCCTGCGACAGCTGCGAGACGATGCTGTCACGCTGGTCGAGATAGTCGGTGATGTCGTCGCCGGAGATCGTGCCCTTCACGATCGCAGTGTTGACGGTCTGGAACTGGGTCAGGAGCCTGTTGATGTTGGCGACCGAGGTCGCCATGTCGGCGTCCGCCCCCGCCCGGACGGACTGCACCGTGTTGGTCGCATTGTTCAGCGTCGTCGCCATGTCCTTGGCGGACGTTACCGCCGCCTGCGCCAGCGTGGTGTTGTCCGGAGCGTTGGCATATTGCTGGAGCGCCTTCTTCAGCGCATTGAGCTGCGCCGCCGGCGACTGGTCGAGCTCCGGATCGTCCACAGTCGAGGCCGCGATCTTCTGGAGACCGTCATAGATCGCGCTCTGCTTGGCCGCCGACGAGGTCGCTATCAGGACGTTGGTGTACAGGCCGTTGGTGGCGGCATGCTGGATCGCCGCCACATAGACGCCGGCCCCGGGGAGATTGTCCAGCACGGCGATCTTGCGCGAATAGCCGGCGGCGCTGGCGCCGGCAATGTTGCGCGAGATGACCGATGACTGGATGCCCGACGCCATGAGCGAGGAGCGGGCGGAATTGAGGGCGGCGGTAAGGGACATGATGTGCTCTTGCCGGGGACGAGCGCTGTAATCAGCGCTTCAGGTTGACGACGACGTCCAGCAAGTCGGCGCCGGTCTGGAACGATTTCGAGTTCGCGGTGAAGCCGCGCTGCGCCTCGATCATCGAGGTCAGCTCGTCGGCGAGATCGACGTTCGAATCTTCCAGCGCACCCGACTGGATCGTCCCGAGACCGCCCTGGCCGGCGAGGCCGACCTGCACGTTTCCGGATTCCAGGTTCGGCGAATAGACGTTGCCGACTTCGGGCGTCAGATGGTCCGGGCTCGGCACGGTGGCAAGCGCAATCTGGAAGCTCGGCAGCTGGGTACCGTTCTGCAGGACCGCGGTGACCACACCCTTGGAGTCGATATTAACCTTCTCCACGGCGGACGGAGCGTTGCCGTCGACCGTCGCCTTGAAGTCGAAGCCGGAGGCGACCTGCGTCATCGCCGAGAGATCCATCGTGAAAGCCGAACCGCCGGGAATATTCACCGTCAGCGATGTGGGGCTCGCGACGTCGAGCTTGCCCTTACCGGTCGCGGTGACGTCGAAGGTGAAGGTGTTGAGACCGCCCGGAAGTGCAGTGCCCGTCGCGGAGTCGTAAAGTTGGATGTCCCAGGTGTTCGCGGCGGTCTTCGCCGCGTAGACGTCGATCGTCACGGCGTTGCCGATATTGTCGTAAGTCACGACCGAAGTCTTCGAGGTGTAGGCGCCGGGGCCGGGTGGGCCCGCGATAATCGCAGCGCTCGGGTCCAGATTGGCAGCGACGGTCGCCTTGGTCGAAGGCGAGGCCTGAAGCGCCATCTGGTTGACGTTGATGACCTGCAAATTGCCGAAACCGTTGGCGGAGGTGTTGGGCACCGCGCCGTTCTGGATGTTGTAACCCATCAACTGGAAGCCGGCCGTGTTGACGAGATTACCCTGGCTGTCGGGCACGAAGGCGCCGGCGCGCGTCAGGAAGTTGCTACCGTTCGCGTCCTGGACGACGAAGAAGCCGTTGCCCTGCACGGCAAGGTCCGTCGCCGAGGTCGTGAACTGGAGATTGCCGGGATCGGTGATGGCGTAGCGGACCGTGGTCTGGACTGCGCCGGAGTCATAGTTGCCGGAGCCGCTCTTGAGGATCAGCGACGAGAATTCGGTCGAAGCCCGCTTGTAGCCGGTGGTGTTGACGTTCGCGATGTTGTCGGAAACCGTCGACAGCTTGTTGGACTGCGCGTTCATCCCGGAAACGCCGGTGCGCATAACACCATACAGGCTCATGAATTAGGCTCCTTTGGCAGGTTGTTATTACAATGGGGGTTCTTGCTTGCGCGGGGCTGATGATGAGGGACAATCCACAACTTCACGTAGTCCCCCCAGTCAGGTTGTCTTGGGCTGACAGAACGAGCGCGCCTTGTCGGTCCACGCGCCGAAGCCGCTGGAGACGAGATGAGCGACGATGTGACACACGTAGCGCTTCTGCGCCGGCTGGTTGTTGGGGCCCGCATTGTAGCGAGCGACCGCCATGGTCCAGCTTCCCTCACGCTGCTTCAGTTCCTTCAGGAAGCGCGCGGCATAGTCGACGTTCTTTGCGGGATCGAACATCGCCCGCACCGACGCGAACTTGTCGCCGTGATAGTAATGGTTGATCTGCATGCAGCCGAGGTCGATCAGCTTGATGCCCTTTTGGCGCATCGTCTCGAAATTCGCGATCGCGTCGTTCATGTCCTTGGCGAACACGGTCTGTCCCTCGGCGCCAAGCGCGTAAGGATAGAGCGCGCCGCGCCGTCCGGTCTCGGTCAGGCCGACTGCGTAGAGAATGCCGAGCGGAATCCCGTGCTGCTGGGACGCACGCGCCATTTCGCGCTCGCAGGGGCGCGCGGTGTCGGTCGCCGCCTCCGCGGCGCCCACGTTACAGATAAACAGGGCCGCGACGAGTATGCGGCGCCACGTCCTGATCATGACGTGTCTCCTGGTTGGGCTGTTGTTCCTGTCGGGCCTGCCTGGCTCCGCCTTGTGATTGACCGGACGACGTGCTCGCGCCGTCGAAGGAGCCTTGCGACTGCGATGACGGTTGTTGCTGGCCCGAGAACTGTGGCTGCGATTGGCCGGAGCCGCTCTGGAACCCATCCAGCGAGCCGTGCTGGACGGGCGCGACGTCGGCGACGTAGCCCGCCGACTGCATGAGCTCGCGGATCGAGTCGCGCTGCTGGTCCAGCATCAGGCTGGTGTCCTTGCGCTCGGCCGCGAGGTGGACGGACACCTCGGTGCCGACGAGACGAAGCCGCACGGTGACATTGCCGAGCGCCTGCGGTTCGAGATTGATGGTCAGGATCTTGAGCGGCTGATCCGGCGCGTTGCCCTGCGACGTTGCGAGATCGGCGGCCGCAGATGCCGTCGATGCCGGAGACTCCTTCAGCTCGGCGACGACCGCATTGGCGACCTGTTGCGGGGGGCTGAACTGCGCCGGCGGCAGATGGGTCTCCTGCTGGACCACGGTGACCTTGGTCGCCTCCGGCAATGCAACCCGCGCGGACGCCTTGACTGCACGTTCGACATTGGCCGTGACGGCCTCGAAACCGGGTGCCACAGACATTGCTTTCGGCGATGACCCGCTTCCCTGCGTCGACGTCGCCTGCGCGGTGGCCGTCTCCTGCGGAGCCGCGGCCTGCGAGCGCGCGGCGGTCGGGGCGACAGCGGATGACGCGGAGTCGGCGGTCGCCGCCTTCGCCATGCCCACGGCCTGAACCTCGCGCTTCGTCGTGGAGGACCGCTCGTTTCGCGCCGGCGCGTCCTTCTTGTCGCCCGCCAGCAATTGCATCTGCGGCTTCACGGCCGGCACGGCGGCGGTCTCGTGTCCGACGATCACTGGAATGTTCGACCGGCTCTGGACGTCTACGTTCTCGGTGTGGTCGATTGTACCTTGCTTCACCGACGATTTTTCGGCCTTCTTGTCGGAAGACTTTTCGGCGGATTTGAGCTCCGCCGTCGCCGCGGTGCGTTCATGCACCGTCTCGTCCTTCGACTTGTCCTTCTCGGTCGGGTGCGCCAGACGCGAGCGCAGCGTTCCGATTTTCACGGCCGTATCGCTGCCCTGATCGTTGAGCGCCCGCTTGGCGAGGTTCGAGACGGTATGGAGCAGATCGTTGAACGACGAGTCCGACGACGATTTCCCTCCGGCGCTCTTGCCGGAGCCAGACGTCGCGCGCATGTTGAGGCTCTCGGCGAGCCCCGAAAAAAGCTGTCCGGAGGTTCCACTGAGCTTTGTCATCGGCGGCGATCCCTGGCGAGGAGTTCGAGTTCGTCGAGCTGCTTCTGCGCGCGCGCGAGGGTCGCGGTCGATGCCGCGAGTTCGAGACGCGCCGGCGTTGCCGGAGGCTTGTCGGCTGCGGCGGCGGATCCGCCCGCGAACGGTTTGCGGAGATCGAGGGCGAGCTGAATCGTTGCATTCAGGAGGGGAACGTCGCGCTCCGGCAGCTTCGGCCGGTCGAGTGCATTAAGCTCGGCGAGACCGCCGTCATACTCGTCGGTGAGCACTCGCGAGACGCCGCGGAAGAAATGCGCTCGCTCGCGGTCCGCGGAGACGTCGGCGCTGAGCGTCAACGCGCGCTCGCCGGCAAGCCTGGTAACGTTCAGCCGTCCATGCAGCATCGCGGCGCGCGCGATCACGAGATAGAGCTTGAGGCGGCCCGCGCGATCGATCTGCTCCAACAGGCCGGCGATCCGTGTAAAGCGGCGCTCGTCGAGAGCAAGGCTCGATTGCGTCAAGCCCGTGGAAAACCGCTGCCAGAAATCACCGGCATAGATCGAGTTGCGGTAATGGCGGATGTAGGCCAGCGTCAGAAACTCGAACTTGTCGAAATCCTCCGCCTGCCCGACCAGCAGGATCTCGCGCCGCAGCGCCGCTTCCTCCACCAGCGTGCCGGGCAGGAGCAGGCGCGCGTCGTCGAGGCGCTCGATCGCGAACGATGCTTCGGCGCGTGCGAACAGGGCGCCCTGGACCAGCGCGACCTGTCCGCCCAGGCCCGACGGTATCATCCGCGGCTTGACGTCCTTGAGCAGCTCGCGCGCTTCGTCCTGGCGGCCCTCGACATAGGCGAGCGAACCATTGAGCAGCCGCTCGTCGACGTTCATCTTGTCACGCGGCAGCTTGCGGACGACTTGCGGCGCACCGCCGCTGAGCAGGTAGATGACGACCGCCTGGCCGTTCTGCGGGTTGCTCCACACGCTTGCATCGGCAGCGAGAAACTTCTCGCCGATTTGCCGGATCAGCGCGATGTGGCTGCCATGCGCCGCGGCGTTGCCGTTGGCGATGCTGTCCTGCACGGCCTGCAACGTGCGCACGAGCTCATATGGTTCACCCGATGTCGATACCGGAGGCGGATCGGCAGATGCCCGTGCCGCCGTGAGTGGCAACAGCATCAGCACGGCTACGCGGAAGAGCGGCCTGATCAAGGGCGCTTCTCCCGGATCAGGATCTCGATTCGCCGGTTCTGCGCAGCTGCCGGATCGTTCTGAAGCTTCGGCCGCCGGTCGGCATAGCCTTCGATATGTTCGATCCGCTTCGCATCGACGCCGGAGCGGACCAGCATGTAATAGGCCATCTGCGCACGGGCCGTCGACAGCCGCCAATTGTCGTAGGTCTCCGAACGGTACGGCCGATTGTCGGTGTGGCCGCGAACGATGATCATGCCGGGACGCTTGGTCAGCAGCGGGCCGATCCTGTCGATCACGCGGATGAGCTCGGGCCGCGGCTCGGCCGAGCCGACTGCGAACATGCCGAAGCTCGCATCGTCGGTCAGGCTGATCAGCAGACCTTCCTCGACCTGACGCACCTCCGCCGCCGGCCCCGCGCCGGCCTTGATGTCCGACAGCGCATCCGCGATCGCGGACTGAAGCTGCTTGACGGTCAGCTGTTGCGCTTGCGCGGCGTCGCGCGGCTCGGAATCCTTCGGCGTATCGGCGGGACGCGCCTGCGCGGCAGCATTGGTTTGAACGTTAGCTTGGGCGCCCGGCTGCACGTTCGTCTGCGCGCTGCCTTCGCGCGAGGACTGCGACGGCGCGGGCCCCGGCGGCAGCAGGGGCGACAGGCTTGCCGACGAAGCATCCACGTTCGGAGCCACGCTTCCGCCGGCATCATCCGCCTTGGCACGGTGCGCCTGCGGCTCGCCCTGACTCGTGCCGGACGCATTGTCGCGCGCGGAAGCATTCGGCTCGGGCTCGCTCTCTATGATACGATCCGCATCCTTGGACGCCTGCGGCGCCAGCTTCCAATAGCCTGGATCGAAGGGATCGCGGTAGGCGTCGCCTCCCTTGAGGCCATCCTCTTCGGCGGACGTCAGAGCGCCTGCACGGCGCTGGCCCGAGGCCTGGTTCGCGCTATTCGCGATCTCGGCAAGCGTCGCATAGGGATCCCGGAACAGGAGCTTCTCTTCGTAGAAGGGCGGCTTCTCGGCGGTCGGAGAGTCACCGCGACGTTCCTGGTTCGGCCCAGCCGGCTGACGCTTGCCGTCCTGGCCTTCGAATGACGACGGCTCCTTGTTGGTGAGATCCTTGAGGCCCTTCGGCGCAGGCGAATTCTCCGCGAGCTTGATCGGGTTGAAATAGCTCGCGACGACCTGCTTCTGGTCCTGGTTGAGCGCATTGATCAGCCACATGACCAGGAAGAACGCCATCATCGCGGTCATGAAGTCCGCATAGGCGATTTTCCAGACGCCACCATGATGCGCTTCCTCGGCAAAAGCGCTGCGACGGCGGACAATTACGAGCTCTGGCTTGACCTCATTCATGGCGGATTACCGGCGCGCCTCCTGGAGCCGTTCGCTCCAGGCCGAGATTTGCGTCTCGATCACTGTCTGATCGGCCACGACGCGGACTTCGAAAGTCTCGGCGGCCTCGTACTCGATCCCCGTTCGCCGCGCCGCCTCGAGCTGCGCCCGCACGAGATCGAGCAGATCACCCGGGCCGGTGATCTTGAACACCGGCACCGGCGAACTGCCGGTCAGCGCAGCAATCTGCTCGACCAGCGACCCGATCGCCTTGTCGCGAACCGCATCAGCCAGGAACGGCAGCAATATCCGCGCAACGGAGCTTGCGATGTTGGTCTCGATCTCGCGGCAAGCCGCCTCGAAGCCGCTGACGATCGCAACCGCCTGCTGGTCGGACCACTTGGCCCGCTCCTCGCCGAGCCGGACCGCGCTCCGGACCCGTTCCTCTGCAATCTTGGCCTCGCCTTCCGCGGCGCCCGCTGCATAGCCGCGCCGATAGGCGTCGTCGAGAGGATTGACCAGCGGTGCCTCCTCCTTCGGCGGCGGGGGCGGCGACTGAGGCTGCGGTTGATCCTGAAGCTGAGGTTGAGACTGAGGCTCGCGCCGGATTTCTTTCGGCCTTGCCACCAACTCCTGCCCCTTAGGCGGCAGCGGCGGCGGCGACTTGGCGCGGCCGTTCGCGTCGAACTGCGTCAGGAGTTTTGCGATTGCCGCGTTCATGCCGCCTCCTCGCGTCGCATCCAGTCTTTAAGGATCGCTGCCGCCTGCATCTGATCGAGCCGGACAATCTGTTCCAGCCGCTTCTGCGGCGTTCGCTGCATCTTGCCCTCGAGGTCCTCGACGAGGTTGAGCTCGGCGTCCTCGCCGTCAGGCGATGCAAGGGCGGCGGCAGCTTCGAGTTCGGCAACTTCCGCCGCCTCGGCCTGCTCCTGCGCTGCGCGATGGGTCAGAATGCCGTTGACCGCGGGCCGAAGTCCGAACCAGACCAGCATCGAAGCAACGGCAAGGATCGTCACCGCGTTGATGACGCTGCCCATCTGCTTGCTCATCATCTCGACGAAGCTGATCGGCGGCACCGGCGCCAGTTCGCGCGAGCCTTCGATGAAGTCGACGGCCGTCACCTGGATCTGGTCGCCGCGCTGCTTGTCCAGTCCGCCGGCCGTCGCCGCGAGCTGGCTGATCTCGGCGAGCTTGCTGTCGACGATGGCCTGGTTGCTCTTGTCACCGAGATCGGCGACGAGCCGTGCGCGGTTGACCAGGACGGCGATGAAGAGTTTCTTGACCGAATAGCCGTCGCTCACCGTGGTCGTGGTCTTGGACGACACTTCGAAATTGGTGACGTCCTCGCGGCGGGTCTTGTCCTCGCTGGAGTTCTTGCCGCCACCGGCGTTGACCTGCTGGTCGGGAAGATTCTGCTGTACCGTGGTCGGGGTCGAACGGTCCGCGTTCTGCGACGACTCCTTCTCGCGCACGTTCCGGACGGAGCGCTCAGCGCGGCTCTCGGGATCGTAGACGGTCTCGTTGATCTGCCGCTTGTCGGTGGAGAGCTGCGGCGCGACGCTCACCTCGAAATTGTCCAGGCCGAGATACGGCGTCAGCGCCTTGCGGATGTTCTCCTGCACCATCCCGCTGACCGTCTTCTGAAGGCTCGCCATCTTGGTGGGGGCGGCGCTCGCCTCGTCCTCTTCGGCCAGGAGCATCGAACCGTCGGCATCCAGCACCGTGACCTTGTCGCGGCTCATGCCGGGGATAGCGGCTGCGACGAGATGACGGATTGATTGCGCCGTGCGCGCCTCAAGCGCGCCGTCGGTGCGCAGCACGACCGATGCAGAAGGCGGCTGCTGCGTCGCGCGGAACGAGCCCCGCACCGGCATCACGATATGCACCCGGGCCGCCTTCACCCCCTTCATCAGCTGGACGGTGCGCGCGATCTCGCCTTCCAGCGCCCGGAGCTTGGTGACCTCCTGCATGAACGAGGTCAGGCCGAGCGAACCGATCTTGTCGAACAGCTCGTAGCCGGAATTGGCACTGGTCGGCAGCCCCTTCTCGGCGAGCAACATCCGCGCCTGCATGGTCTGGCTCGGGCGCACCGAGATCGCATCACCAGCCGCATTGACGTCGAAAGCGATGTTCTGCTCGCGCAGAGCGGCGCCCATGCGCGTCACGTCTTCGCGGGTAAGGCCCGTATAGAGCGTGTCGAACTCGGGCCGGCTCAGATAATAGGCGCCGCCGACGACGGTGACGAGAACGGCAAAGCCGATCAGTCCCAAGACCATCAGGCGCCGCGGCCCAAGCTCCAGCAGATTGTTGAGCAGCTGCTGTATCTGCGCACGACTGAACAGCATATGACCTCGTACGAATGCGAACGTACAGGACACTCCGCTGGCAACCTTGTCTGAAGGTTGCGCGAAGACACGAATGTGTCGGTTCGCGGGCAAGACGTTGCGATTTTACAAGAATCTTGGGTGACGCAATCGGTTCGGCAGCAACTAGCGGGCGCGTGAGCGCAGGGCAGCGCGATCGGCTGCGGCATGTTGGATGAAGTCTGGCGTCAGGAGGTCGATGCGGGCACGTCATGTGCCGTCAAATCCGCCCTTCACGGCGGGGACCGTGCTCCCATAGGAAGCACGGTCGTTTCCAAAGCCTAAGCTTACTTGAACAGCGACAGGATGCTCTGGCTGTTCTGGTTGGCGATCGAGAGCGCCTGAATACCGAGCTGCTGCTGGGTCTGCAGAGCCTGGAGGCGGGTCGATTCCGCGTTCATGTCGGCGTCGACGAGCTGGCCGATACCACGATCCACCGAGTCCATCAGGGTCTTGACGAACTCCGTGTTGGTCGAGATGCGGTTCTTGACGGCACCGAGATCGGCGGCGGCCGAAGCCACCGAGTTGATCGCAGTGGTGACCTGCGCGATGTAGG
>JAEWFG010000033.1 GCA_023388935.1 Pseudomonadota bacterium
AGGCAGGCCGCGCGCGGCGTGCGCCGCTTCCTTGAAAGCGGCATCGAAACGTTGCACAACGTCGTTCCGCTCGCCAACCGGCGCTAATTCTCTTCGACAGGTTTTCTGAAGCATCATGGTCGCACCCCTGAAAGTGGGCATAGCGGGGCTCGGCACCGTGGGCGCCGAAGTTGTCCGTTTGATCGAAACCCAGGCACGCGTGCTCGCGGGCCGCAGCGGCCGTGGCATCCGCGTCGTCGCCGTCACCGCGCGCTCCAAGGCAAAGAAGCGCGGCGTCGATCTGCGCGGCGTGGAATGGGTCAAGGATCCGCTGGCGCTCGCCACGCATCCCGGCATCGACTGCTTCGTCGAGCTGATGGGCGGCGCCGGAGATCCCGCGCTGTCGGCGGTCGAGGCGGCGCTGAATGCCGGCAAGTCCGTCGTCACCGCTAACAAGGCGCTGCTCGCCAAGCACGGCTCGAAGCTCGCCAAGGCCGCCGAAAAGCACGGTGGTGCGCTGAATTTCGAGGCCGCGGTCGGTGCCGCGATCCCCGTCATCAAGACGTTACGCGAGGGTCTCGCCGGAACCGGCATGAACCGCGTCTACGGCATCCTCAACGGCACCTGCAATTACATCCTGACGCGGATGGAGCAGGAGGGCCTGTCCTTCGCCGAATGCCTCAAGGATGCGCAGCGGCTCGGCTATGCCGAGGCCAATCCGTCCTTCGACGTCGACGGCCACGACACCGCGCAGAAGCTCGCCATTCTCGCCAGCCTCGCCTTCGGCACGAAAGTTGCTCAAAGTGCGGTGTATGTCGAAGGTATCTCCTCCATCGCGCCGGAAGATCTGCGCGCGGCGGCCGATCTCGGTTACCGCGTCAAGCTGCTCGGCGTTGCGGTTCGCACCGCCAAGGGCATCGAGCAGCGCGTGCACCCGACGATGGTTCCGAAATCCTCCTCGATTGCGCAGGTAATGGGTGTCACCAATGCGGTCACGATCGATGGCGAAGGCATTCCGCCGATCACGCTGGTCGGCCCCGGCGCTGGCGGGGCGGCGACCGCATCCGCCGTCGTCGCCGACATCGCCGATGTTGCGCGCGGCATCCGCGCCAATCCGTTCGGCCGGCCCATCGCACAACTGCGCGACACCAAGAAGGCGCCGATGGAGCGTCACGAGGGCGGCTACTATATCCGCCTCCTGGCGCGCGATTTCCCGGGCACCGCGGCTGCGATCGCGACCCGGCTTGCGGAACAGAAGATTTCGATCGAGTCGATCGTGCAGCGTCATCCCAATGGCGGCGCTGCGCCGGCGAACGGCAAGGCGGTCCCCGTGCCGGTCATCCTGATCACCTATGCGACGCATGAGGACGCGGTGCGCCGAGCGCTCGCCGCCGTGCAGCGCGACAAGGTGATCAGCGGACGGCCGCAGGTGATCCGGATCGAGAAGAACTAGAAAGTGCAAACAAGGAACGCGGCTCGAACGAACCGCTGATGTTGCGAGTTGATGCGGACGGAAATTTGCGTCCAAAACTGTTTCGAAGGAGTGAGCCGATGTCGACCCATATTTCAGTTCCGCCGCAGCTGCTGCTCGAGCGCATTCTCACGCTGGAGCTCGTCCGGGTGACGGAGCGGGCGGCGGTGTCGTCGGCGCGGTTGCGCGGGCACGGTAATGAGAAAGCGGCCGACCAGGCTGCGGTGGACGCGATGCGGCGCGAGCTCAACAAGCTCCCGATCGAGGGCACGGTCGTGATCGGCGAGGGCGAGCGCGACGAGGCGCCGATGCTCTATATCGGCGAGCAGGTCGGCATCAAGGCCGGACCCAAAGTCGATATCGCCGTCGACCCGCTCGAAGGCACCACGCTGTGCGCCAAGAACATGCCGGGCGCGATCGCGACCATGGCAATGGCCGACGGCGGCACGCTGCTGCACGCGCCCGACGTCTACATGCAGAAGCTCGCGATCGGGCCGGGCTACGACAAGGGCGTCGTCGATCTCGATGCGACGCCGGCCGACAATGTTCGCCGTCTGGCCAAGGCCAAGGGCGTCAATCCGGAAGCGATCACCGTTCTCGTGCTCGACCGTCCGCGCCACGCCAGCATCATTGAGAGCGTGCGCTCGACCGGTGCCGCCGTGCGCCTGATCACGGATGGCGACGTCGCGGGTGTGATCCACTGCGCCGATCCCGACAACACCGGCGTCGACATGTATCTCGGCACCGGCGGCGCGCCGGAAGGCGTGCTCGCGGCCGTGGCGCTGCGCTGCATCGGCGGCCAGATGCAGTGCCGCCTGATCCTCGATTCCGACGAGAAGCGCGAGCGCGCCGCCAAGATGGGCGTCAACGATCCCAAGATGATCTACGGCATCGAGGACATGGCGCGCGGCGATTGCCTGTTCGCCGCAACCGGCGTCACCACAGGTTCGCTGCTGTCCGGCGTCAAGTTCCGCAAGGACGGCGTGATCGAGACCGAGACGGTGGTGATGCGCTCTGTCACCGGAACCGTGCGCTACATCAAGGCCGAGCACCGCGAGCTCGCGAAGTTCCACCTGGACTAACGCGCTCTGTCATTCCGGGGCTCGCGAAGCGACAGCCCGGAATCCATCGGGCGGCAGAGTTCGAGGTGAAATGGATTCCGGGCTCGATGCGGAGCCTGTCATCGGGCCGGCCGAAGGCCGGACCCGGTGTCATCGCCCCGGAATGACAACGATAAAATAAGAGGAAGCGCAGATGTCCGACCTCTCTGCCGTCAAAGCCCTCGTCTTCGACGTGTTCGGCACGGTCGTGGACTGGCGGACCAGTCTGATTACCGACTTCATGTGGTGGAGCAAGGCCCGCGGCATCGGCGCCGACTGGACCGCCCTGGTCGACGGCTGGCGCGGCATGTACGTCGCCTCGATGGACGACGTGCGCAAACATCCCGAGCGCGGCTATGTCATGCTCGATGATCTGCACCGGCGCTCGCTGGAAAAGCTGGTCGAGAAGTTTGCGATCAAGGGCCTGACCGAAGCCGACCTCGACCACCTCACCAAGGGCTGGCACCGCCTGCATCCGTGGCCCGACAGCGTCGCCGGCCTGACGCGGCTGAAATCGAAATTCGTGATCTCGCCGCTGTCGAACGGCAACGTCGCGCTGCTTACCAACATGGCGAAATTCGCGGGTCTTCCGTGGGACCTCATCATGTCGGCCGAACTGTTCGAGCACTACAAGCCCGATTCCGAAACCTATCTCGGCGCTGCGCGGCTGCTCGGGCTTAAGCCCGAACAGGTCATGATGGTCGCCGCCCACAACGGCGATCTCGCAGCCGCTCAGAAGAACGGGTTGAAGACCGCGTTCGTCGCGCGGCCGACCGAGTATGGCCCGTTGCAGAAGGTTGATTTCGAAGCCATCGGCAATTGGGACATTGTCGCGAAGGATTTCGGCGGCATCGCCGACAGGTTGGGGTGCTAGGCCGCGTACTCCAGGCTTAGGCCAAGCGCGGCGTGGTGGCCACGAATGCGGATTTGTTGGAGAGCTCCGACCACCAGCGATCAAGCCTGCAGTGCTTCCGGAGAGGCGCTCTACCTTCGTCGACCAGGACGAAGTAGCCGATCATCGGCGCCAGATGGATGTCAGCCAGCGATAGTTGATTGCCGCAGAGGTATTGCCCCTCGCCAGCGGTTGTCTCCAGTGCTGCGAGCACCCGCGGCGCCGCGTCGAGGCCGCCCTGAAACTCGTTCTCATCCACCGGTCGGCTCATGAGCGGCCTGAAGACCACGTGCGAGAAGACCTGCCTCACCAGAGGCCAGTACGCGTAGCTGTCCACGATCGAGATGATCTGATTGCAACGTGCCCGCTCTCTCGGCTCCTCCGGCTGAAGCCTGGGGCCTTCGAAAGCTTCATCCACGTAGCGCGTGATCGCGCCCGTTTCGTAGACGACGAACCCAGCGTGGACGAGTGCGGGGACGCGCTTGAAGGGATGTATTGCAAGGTAGCCGGCAGGGATACTGTCGGCGAAAGGATCTACCTCTACCCAATTGTACGCCACGCCCTTTTCATGGAGAGCCAGCCGGGCAATCCAAGAATAGACGCTGTACTGGTAGCCATGCAGCTCGATCGCCATGCAGCGCGGTCCTGTCCTGCCACGATCAGGATTGCCCGATCACTGCAAGTTTACAAGCCGTCAACACTTCCGGTGAGGAGCCGGGCAAGGGGCAACGTTCCGCGAGACATTTGCAGGTGTGCGAGCACGTGCCCCTCACGCAATCTGCAGCATCGGCTCACTTCCTTCCGCTTCGGCAAAGCCTGCCTGCAAAACCTCTTCGCGCTTGTGGCGGAGATGCGCACGCAGGATGTGGGAGAGGCCGGCGCCGTCGCGACGCTGCAGCGCGTTCAGGATTGCCTCGTGCTCGCTGACGGCGAGAGCCCAACGGTGCGGTGTCATCGGCGTGACATAGCGCGCCCGGCGAATGCGCGCGGTCACAGACGCATAGAGCCCTGCCAGCACGGGATTTCCCGCCGCGGTGACGATGGCCTCGTGGATGGCGCGGTTGCCGCGGTAGTACTGGATCAGGTCGCCCTCACGGTAATGCTGCACCATCGCCGCGTGCGCGGCGGCGACCTCGGCGATCTCGGCGTCGGTGATGCGCTCGCAGGCCAGCTCGCCGGCCAGCGCCTCGAGACCCTGGCACACCTCGAACAGGTCGCGCATGTCCTTGTCGGTCAGTTTTGCTGCGCGCGATCCGCGATGCGGCAGCAGCTGCACCAAACCCTCGGCGGCGAGAACCTTGAGCGCTTCACGCAACGGCGTCCGCGAAATCTGGAGCCGCTCGCACAGCTCGCGCTCGGGAATTCGTGCGCCCGGCGGGATTTCGCCGTCGAGCAGGATATCGCGGATACGGCCGACGACCTCTTCATGAAGCATGGGAGCTCGCTCCATTTTGCATGCAAAAACGAATTTAATGGCGGAGTATCACAACTTCCGGCTTGAAAATCCAAATTTTTGCATTCAAAAATGTAAAAAACAAAAGGGACGGGGAAATGGACCGGCAGGTTGCGGAGGCGGAAGATCTCGTTTTCGAGTGTAAGGACGGTATCGGGCGGATCACTTTCAACCGCCCGCAAGCCCGCAATGCCTTCACCTTCGCCATGTACGAGCGGCTTGCCGCGATCTGCGAAGAGGCCAATCGCGATCATTCGCTCAAGGTCTGGTGCTGCGCGGTGCTGGCGACAAGGCCTTCGCCTCGGGCACCGACATCAACCAGTTCCGCGAATTCAAGACGCCCCAGGACGCGATCGATTACGAGAACCGGATCGACCGGGTGCTCACCACGCTCGAGCATTGCCGGGTGCCGACGATTGCGGCGATCAACGGGTTCTGCACCGGAGGCGGGGCGGGCATTGCCGCGGCCTGCGACCTGCGCATCGGCACGAGAAGCGCGAAAATAGGATTCCCGATCGCCCGGACGCTCGGCAATTGCCTGTCGATGTCCAATGTCAGCCGCCTCACAGCGCTCATTGGCGCCGCGCGTGTCAAGGACCTGATCTTCACCGCGCGTCTCGTCGATGCCACGGAGGCCGCGAGCGTGGGGTTGCTCGGCGAGGTCGTCGAGGATCTCTTGGCGCTCGATCGGCGCGCCGATGAGGTCGCCCGGCTGCTCGCCAGCCACGCGCCGCTGACGCTGACCGCGACCAAGTACGCGGTCGCCCGCCTGCAAAGGCGTCTCACGCGGGACGAGGGGGAAGACCTCATCCTGATGTGCTACACGAGCCAGGATTTTCGCGAAGGGCTCGATGCGTTCCTCAACAAGCGCGCGCCGCAATGGCGCGGCGAATAGGACAGGCCGATGCAAAGCGATCGATCGCAATCCACCTCCCGTCGTTCGGGACCGCTCGCCGGCCTCAAGGTCATCGATCTCACCCATGTCATGGCAGGGCCGACCTGCACCTTGATGCTCGCCGACATGGGCGCCGACGTCATCAAGATCGAGAAATGGCCGAACGGCGACGACACCCGCCACTCGGTACCGCCACGGATCGGCGACGAGGCCGCCTCCTTCCTGATGATGAACCGCAACAAGCGCGGCATCGTGCTGGATCTGAAAACCGACGGCGGCAAGCAGGTGCTGCGGCGGCTGATCGCGGACGCCGACGTGCTGGTCGAGAATTTTGCGCCGGGCGCGATGGAGCGCCTGGGCTTTGGCTACGAAGAACTCCACAAACAGTTTCCGGCGCTGATTTATTGCTCGCTGTCGGGCTTTGGCCGCACCGGCCCCTACAAGCACCGCCGGGGTTTCGATCTGGTCGCGCAGGCGATGAGCGGAATCATGAGTTTTACTGGTGAGCGCCCGGACGGCCCGCCGGTAAAGTGCGGCCCGCCGCTGTCCGACATCACCGCCGGCCTGCTTGCGAGCATGGGCATTCTCGCGGCCTATACCCATCGTCTCAAGACCGGTGAAGGACAGTGGGTCGAGACCTCGCTCTATGAGGCGGCGCTTGTGCAGACCTATTGGCAGTCGACGATCGCGCTGGCTGCGGGCACCGCTCCGCGCGCGATGGGCTCGGCCCATCCGCTCAACGCGCCGTATCAGGCTTTTGAGGCCTCGGACGGCTGGCTGGTGGTTGGTGGCGCCAACAAGAAGCACTGGCTGCTGATGCTGGAAGCGCTTGGTGCAACCGAGCTCGCCTCCGATCCGCGCTTCGTCACCGGCGCCGACCGTATGGCGAACCTGAAGGAGCTCGAGGCCGTGCTGAGCGAGCGCTTCCGCACCCAGTCGCGGGCGCATTGGCTCGCAGCGCTGGACGAGAAGGGGGTGCCGTGCGGACCCGTGCACGACATGCTGGAAGCCCTGAGCGATCCGCAGACGCTAGCGCGCGAGATGGTCGTCGAGGTCGAGCACTCCACGCTCGGCCCCGTGAAGACGATCGGTCTTCCCGTGAAATTCTCGGAGACGCCCGGCAAGGTGCGCTCCGGCGCGCCGGTCTACGGGGAGCACACCAGCGAGGTGCTGGCCGAACACGGGTTTGACCAGAAGCAGATCGAAGCGCTGGAAAAAGAAGGCGCAATCGTTTTGGCCTCAGACAGACGCGAGGAGCGCGTCGCCTGACCGGACGTCGATACGACAAATAAAACAACGCAGAAAAGAGCTGGGAGGAAGTCATGGGTCGCACGTCAACACTTCTGCTTTCCGCAGCCGCGGCTGTGATCGCCGGCGCGATGCCGGCGCTTGCAGCCTGGCAACCGCAAAAACCGATCGAGTTCGTGGCCACCGCCGGGCCGGGTGGCGGGACCGACAATCTCGCCCGCGCGGTGCAGAACATCGTCACCAAGTACAAGCTGACGGAGCAGCCGATCGTTGTCGTCAACAAGGGCGGCGGCAGCGGCGCGGAAGGCTATGTCTACGGCAAGGCGTCCGCAGGTGATCCCTACAAGGTGATTTTTGGAACGTCGAACGCCTGGCAGCAGCCGCTCGTCTCCAAGGTCGCCTTCAACTACACCGATCTCACCCCGATTGCGGCGATGGCCCAGGACGAGTTCCTGCTCTGGGTCAAGCAGGACGCGCCCTACAAGACGGCGGGCGACTATCTGAAGGCGGCCACATCGGGTGAATTCAAGATGGGCGGCGCGCAGTCGAAGGACACCGACGAGGTGCTCACCCGTATGATCGAGAAGGCCGGTCACGTCAAACTGACCTACATCCCCTTCAAGAGCGGCGCCGAGACCGCCGTGCAGCTCGCCGGCGGGCACCTCGACTCCCACGTCAACAATCCCAGCGAAAGCCTCGGGCAATGGCGCGGTGGAACGCAGCGGCCGCTTTGCGTTTTCAGCCCGAAGCGGCTGCCGCAGGGCGCCAAGGTCACGGCGACCGAAGGCTGGAGCGACGTTCCGACCTGCGTCGAGCAGGGGCTCGACATCAAGCAATATGAGCAGCCGCGGACGGTGTGGTTGCCCGGCAAGGTCACGCCGGACCAGGCCGCGTACTACGTAGACCTCATGAAGAAGGTGCAGGCGACGTCCGACTGGAAGGACTACATCGATAAGACCTCCCAGGTCGACACGTTCCTGACCGGTGCCGAGTTCGACAAGTTCATCAAGGAGGACCTTGAGCACGTCAAGCAGGTTGCGGGCGAGCAGGGCTGGCTGGTCAAGTGAGGCGGGCGGGCACCGCGTCATGACGTCCTGTCGTCTCTCGCTACCAGGAGCCCTTGATGATATCGCGCCGCGCGCTTGAACTTGCGACCGCTGTCCTCACCGGCAGCTTCGGTGTGGCCGTCGTCGTTTCCAGCCTCGACAACGGCATCGGCTGGTCGAGCGCGGGCGTGGACGCCGGCACGTTCCCATTCCTGACCGGAATCGTCATTGTGGTCGGAAGCCTGTACAATCTGGTGCGGGGCGTGCTGCCGGTTGCAACACTTGCAAACGTTCCCATCGCGATCACGCCGATCGAGCTGCGCCGGCTTGCCGGCCTGTTCGTGCCGGCTGCGATCTTCGTTGCCGCGATCCCGCTGGCCGGGATGTACCTCGCCTCGGCCCTTTATGTCTTCGCGGTGCTGGCGATCCCGAGACACCAATCCGTGCCACGCGCGCTGGCCATGGCGGCAGCAACGGCGCTGGCGCTCTACGTCGTGTTCGAGCGCATGTTCCAGGTCAGCCTGCCGCACGGCGCGCTCGCCGCCGCGCTCGGCTTCTGACGGAGAGCCCGATGGACAATCTTGGGGAGCTTCTGCACGGTTTCACCATCGCGGTCACCATGCCGCATCTGCTCCTGATGGCGGTCGGCGTGCTGCTCGGCATTCTCGTCGGCGTGCTACCGGGGCTGGGCGCGCCGAACGGAGTGTCGCTCTTGCTGCCGCTGACCTTCGGCATGCAGCCGGTGTCGGCGATCATCCTGCTCTCCAGCATGTATTGGGGCGCTCTGTTCGGCGGCTCGGTCACCTCGATCCTGTTCAATATTCCGGGCGAGCCGTCGTCTGTCGCAACCACATTCGACGGCTATCCGATGGCGCGCGATGGCCGGCCGACGACGGCGCTTGCCACCGCCTTCGGTTCGGCGGCGTTCGGCGCGCTGATCGGCGTCATCTTGATCACCTTCCTCGCCTCCTGGGTGGCGCAGGTCGCGCTGGCCTTCGGACCGCCGGAATATTTCGCGGTCTATTTCCTGGCCTTTGCCAGCTTCGTCGGCATGGGCGGTGCGGCGCCGATCAAGACGGTCGTGGCCCTGGCCATCGGCTTTGCGATCGCGGCCATCGGCATCGACACGGTGTCCGGTAGCGTCCGCCTCACCATGGGCATCGACGAGCTGGTCAAGGGCGTGAACTTCGTCGTCGCGGTGATGGGCCTGTTCGGTATCGGCGAGCTCCTGGTCGCCGTCGAAGAGGAGTTTCACGCCCGCGCGGTTTCCTCCCGGATCGATTGGGGTGAGGTATTTCGCGCGGTTGGCCGCTTGCCTCGGCACAGTGTTGCGCTGCTGCGGAGCGCAGCGATCGGTTGCTGGATGGGGATCACGCCGGGTGGCCCGACGGCTGCGTCGTTCATGAGCTACGGTATCGCCCGGCGCTTTTCGCGCCGTGGCCGATATTTCGGTACCGGCGAGGTCGAAGGCATCATCTCGCCGGAGACCGCCGATCATGCCGCCGGCACCAGCGCACTGCTGCCGATGCTCTCGCTCGGCATTCCTGGCTCGGCGACGGCGGCCGTCATGATGGGCGGGCTGATGATCTGGGGTCTCAATCCCGGGCCGATGCTGTTCGTCGATCAGAAGGACTTCGTCTGGGGCCTGATCGCCTCGATGTATGTGGGCAACATTGTCGCGGTCGCGCTGGTGCTGCTGACGGTGCCGGTGTTTGCCGCCTTGATGCGGATTCCCTTCGTGATCATCGCGCCGCTGATCGTGATCATCTGCGTCGTCGGTGCCTATTCGGTGTCGAACTCCTATCTCGACGTGGTCATGATGCTCGGCTTCGGGGTGGTCGGCTATCTCTTCAAGAAGCTGTTCTATCCACTGGCGCCGCTCGTGCTCGCGATCGTCATCGGCGACAAGGCCGAGGATGCGTTCCGGCAGTCGATGCTGATGTCGAAGGGATCGCTCGGGATCTTCTTTGCGAACAAGCTGGTGACGTGCCTGGTGGTGGCCGGGATCGTGCTGCTGCTGCTTCCGCTCGTGCTCCAGCTTGCGCGTGTCACGCGCAAGCCCACCGCCGAGACCACAAGTCAGGACAAGGTGACCATATGACCGCAAGGCCCCTCATTGCGCTGGCGACGGGAGATCCCGCTGGCATCAGCCCGGAGCTGACGGCGAAGCTCGTGGCGCTGGACGAGGTCCGTGCCCGTGGCCGTATCGTCGTGATTGGCGATCGGCGCGTCTTCGACGAAGGCGCGAGCGTCGCCGGCGTCAAGCCAATGCTGACCATGGTGGAGCAGGGCGCCGACCTTCGCGCGGCGAAGGGAGAGGCGTTGTTCGTAGATCTCGGCCATCTCGATCCCGCGCAGGTGGAACGTGGAGTCGCGAACCTTGCCGGCGGAAAGTTCGCGCTGGCAAACTACAAATATGCGCTCGAACTCGGTCGTGATGGCCGCGTCGATGCTGTCTGCTTCACGCCCTTCAACAAGCAGGCAATGCGACTTGCGCGCGCCGAGTATGACGACGAGATCGCGTTCTCGGCGGAGGTGGTCGGGCTCAAGACTCCCGCGAGCGAATTCAACGTGCTCGGTGAGCTCTGGAATGCGCGCGTCACCTCGCACATTCCGCTCAAGGACGTCGCCGCGCGACTGTCCGGCGAACGGATCCATCGCGCGCTCACGCTGACCGATTCCTGCATGCGCAACGCCGGTTTTGAGCGGCCGCGCATTGCGGTCGCTGGGCTTAATCCGCACGCAGGCGATGGCGGCAATTTCGGCCGCGAGGAGATCGAAATCATTGCGCCGGTGGTCGCAGCCGGCCAGCGCGACGGCATCGCCGTGGAGGGACCGTTTCCCGCCGACACCGTGTTTCTGCGCGCCAAGGGCGGCGCATTCGATGCAGTGCTGACCATGTATCACGATCAGGGCCAGATCGCGATGAAACTGATGGGCTTCGATCGCGGCGTGACCTTGCTCGGCGGATTCCCGTTTCCGATCTGCACGCCCGCGCACGGCACCGCCTACGACATCGCAGGCCAGGGGATCGCCTCCACTGGTGCAAGCCGCGCCGCAGTGCTGCTGGCGGCGGAGATGGCGGCGCGACGCGGAACGTGAGCTTCCACTAGTGGAAACGGCAGACGTATGCCTGACGGCTGCATCCGCCACGCATCGCGAGGATGATGCGGATGTCTCGATGCAGCAGCTCCAAGGGCCAATCCGGCGCTACTTCACGATGGGCGTGGTTAGCTCCTTGTCGGCTGTATCCACCACGAAGACGGCAAGCAGCTTCGCCGGCTCGGTATCGCTGGCGTTGGCGCTGACGGCATGGCGGTCGCCGGGCTTTTCGGAAAAATTCTCTCCCTTGTGAAAGACCTTGGCCGGGCCGTCATTGACCTGACTGCGGATCGCTCCCTCCAGGACCGTGGCATAGATGAAGGCGGAGGGCGCGTGGATGTGGGCCGGTGAGGAGCCTCCGGGACCGTACTCGACCAGCACGCCCTTCATGCTCTTGCCTGGGACATTCGGAAGCGCCTGGTCAAACACGACCGTCACTTTGGCCAATGGTGCTGCCGTCTCGGCTGCATGGGCCGTCAGGAAAGATGCGGCATAAACCGCCGCTGCGATCAGCAATCTACGCATGGGATTTCCCTTCATTGCCGTGACTGTACCGATTGCAGGCCGACGAGTGCTCAGAGTTTCGAGAGCCATGTCGCGAGTGGCGTTTTCCCGAGCCGCGCCTCGCTGAGCGGATTGAGCGATTGGTCGTCAATCGGGGCGCCGTAATAGGGAGCCTTTGGGTCTCCCACTACCGGACGGGTGTCGCCGGACGCCTTCAGGCGGCGTGCGATGAATTCATTGAATGGGACCTTCTCAGGTCCCGCAATATCGATCGTGCCGTTGAGCGGCTGGCCCGTCGCGACCTCCGCGAGGCGATCAGCCACGTCTTCGGCCGCGATCGGCTGAAACAGTGCCGTTGGAACGACGATCTTCCCTCCGACTGCGCCCATTTCCGCAATGGCGCCGAGGAATTCGAAAAACTGTGTGGCGCGCACGATCGAGTAGGAGACCGAGGAAGATTTGATGATGGTTTCCTGCGCGAGTTTGGCCCGAAAATAGGCATTGTCGGGCGACCGTTCGGTCCCCACGATCGACAGCGCCACGTGATGCTTCACGGCCGCTGTAGCCTCTGCCGCGACTAGATTTGTGCTCGAACGCTGGAAGAAGTCGAGCACTGCGGCGGGCTCCCAGGATGGCGCGTTGGCGACGTCGACGACGACATCGGCGCCCGCCAGCGCCGCGGCGAGGCCTTCCCCGGTCACAGCGTTCACGCCTGATTTGGGCGAGGCCGCCACGGCCTCGTGGCCGTGTTGCCTGAGCTTCGCCACAAGCTTGGATCCGATCAATCCGGTCCCGCCGATCACGACGATCTTCATGGTATGTCTCCTCGGCATTTTACGAGCGTAAGATATCAGCCGGTGCCCACGCTCTCCTGATGCGAGCCGCATTTTACAGGAGGAGTGAGGCAGGCTCTTGCCTGAAACAGGTTTGCGTTGCAGGAACATGCTCAAGACATTTCGTCGCGATGCGGCAACATCGGCCAGGGATTATTCCCTGGCCCAGGCCCCGAAAGGTCTCGTGGCCGGGGTCACATGAGGCGACTAACGGCGCGCGTGCGGTGGCGAAGGTTCCGCCCAACGCCCGTTTGATTTGCTGCTTTGCGGAATGCCTAAATGGTAGTCAGTTAGTAGAGCGGCAATCCACTGCTTTGTGCAGCGCGGACGTTGCAAACTCCGGGGGATTCCGGGTCAATCGTCATTGTCGTGCCGATCACCGCAACGTGCTGTGTCGGCCTCCCGGGTTCCTCAAACCAGTCTCGCCTCATGACGCCGCCCACCACCGCCTTGCCCGTCGAAACGCCCCAGGCGTTCCTGGGTGTGGCGCGCTCGCTCACCGACAAGCTCTGGCGCGACCGGTTGGACGCGCGCGGGGCGGCACAGGCGCTCGCCATCGTGCAGCGGCACCAATTGCCGGAGCTGCTGGCGCGGGTGCTGGCTGGCCGCGGCGTCGACATCGATGCGGTCGCCGACTTCCTCGACCCGACCATTCGCAAGCTCTTGCCGGATCCGTTCACGGTGACGGAGATGGAGGCCGCCGCCAAGCGGATCGCGGACGCAGCAGCAAAGGGCGAGAAGGTCGCGATCTTCGGCGACTACGACGTCGACGGCGCGACCTCGGCGGCGCTGCTCGCGTGGCACCTGCGCCATTGCGGGCTCGATCCGCTGATCCATATCCCCGACCGCATATTCGAGGGCTACGGCCCCAACACGGAAGCCGTGCGTGGGCTGGCGGCAAAGGGCGCCACGCTGCTTGTCACCGTGGATTGCGGCACCACCAGCATCGAGCCGCTTGCCGAGGCGAAACGGCTCGGCATGTCCGTGGTCGTGATCGACCATCATCAGGCCGGTACGGAGCTGCCGGAGGTTGACGCACTGGTCAATCCGAACCGGCTCGACGATCTCTCCGGCCTTGGCCATCTCGCCGCCGTTGGGCTAGTGTTGGTGACGTTGGTTGCCGTCAATCGCGAGCTGCGCCAGCGCGGTTTCTGGAGCGCGGAGATGCCCGAGCCCGATCTCCTGGGCATGCTCCATCACGTCGCGCTCGGCACGGTTGCGGATGTCGCGCCGCTGATCGGTCTCAACCGCGCCTTCGTCGCCAAGGGACTGATCGCGATGCGGCGGCGCGACCATGTCGGCCACACCGCACTGATGGACGTGGCGCGCCTCAACGGCCCGCCGGAGGCGTGGCATCTCGGTTTCATGCTGGGGCCGCGTGTCAATGCCGGCGGCCGAATCGGCCGCGCCGATCTCGGCGTGCGGCTGCTTCTGGAAGGCGACAGCGTCGAGGCCGCGCGGATCGCCGCCGAACTCGACCGGCTCAACAGCGAGCGCCGCGTCATCGAGCAGGCGGCGGAAGCCCAGGCCGAAGCCGAAGCGCTGGCCTCGATCGGGCTCGAGGACAAACTGGGCGTGATCGTCACGGCGTCCGAAGGCTGGCATCCCGGCGTGGTCGGCCTCGTCGCCTCTCGCCTGAAGGAGAAGTTTTCACGCCCTGCCTTTGCGATCGCGCTCGAGCCCGGCGGCATCGGCACCGGCTCGGGCCGTTCGATCGCCGGCGTTGATCTCGGCAAGGCGGTGCGGCAGGCTGTCGCCGAGGGCATTTTGCTGAAGGGCGGTGGCCACGCGATGGCCGCAGGCGTCACGTTGCGAAAAGAGAAACTCGCCGAATTCCGCGCCTATCTGGAAAATGCGCTGGCGCGCGACGTCGCCGAGGCACGCCACGTCAACGAGCTCTACATCGACGGCGCAGTTTCCGCGCGTGCGGTGACGACGGAGCTTGCGACCACGCTGAATCGCGCCGGTCCCTTCGGCAGCGGCAATCCAGAAGCCGTGCTCGCGCTGCCGGCGCATCAGCTCGTCTATGCCGACGAGGTCGGACAGGCGCATCTGCGGCTCCGCTTCAAGTCCGGTGACGGCACGATCGTCAATGGCATCGCATTTCGTTCGGTCGGCCAGAAGCTCGGCAATGCGCTTGTTGCCAACCGTGGCCAGCAATTGCATGTCGCGGGATCATTGTCGGTCGATCGCTACCAGGGCGCCGAGCGGGTGCAATTCCGCGTCATCGACGTTGCGCTACCTGACCAAGGGCCATCCGTGATTAGATAGCACATGATCTGGACCCGAAGGACCGCGCTAGCGCAAAGTGCGAAGCAGTCTTCCTTCGCGACAAACGCGGAACGCGTTTGCGCGGGGATCATGCGTAAGAAATAGATCGCTCAAACAACAAAAATGGGAGTGAACATGGCAGGACAGGTTGAAGGCAAGGTCGCGCTGGTGACTGGCGGTGCTTCGGGCATCGGCGAGGCGATCGTCGAACTGTTCGCGCGCGAGGGCGCCACCGTCATTGCAACTGACATCGATGAACTGCGAGGCCCCGAGCTCACCAAGCGAGTCACCAAGGCCGGCGGCAAGGCGATCTTTTTGGAGCAGGATGTCACCAGCGAGGAACGCTGGATCGAGATCGTTGCCGAAATCGCCAAGCGCTATGGTCGGCTCGACATCATGGTCTCCAACGCCGGCATCGGCATTTCCGTGCCCTCGATCGTCGACATGACGCTTGGTGACTGGCGCAAGCAGAACGCGATCAACCTCGACGGCGTGTTTCTATCCGTCAAGCATTGCCTGCCGTTGATGCGCAAAACCGGTGGCGGCTCGATCGTCATGATGTCTTCGCTCGCGGGGCTGCGCGGCGCGCCGGGGCTGTCGGCCTATTCGGCGACCAAGGGCGGCGTGCGGCTGTTCGCGAAATCGATCGCGATGGAGTGCGCCGCTGCCGGCGACGGCATCCGCGTCAACTCGGTGCATCCCGGCATCATCGACACACCGATCTGGGGCAAGATCCCGACCGGTGCGACCGGCAACCAGGGCAACGCGCCGATCGATCCGGAGGAGCGCGCCAGGATTGCAACGCCGCTCGGCCGCGCCGGACAGGCCGCGGAGATCGCCTCTGGCGTGTTGTACCTGGCATCAGACGCCTCGCGATACGTCACCGGCAGCGAGCTCGTCATCGACGGTGGCATGAATGCCGGCGGCGTGCCGCGGCGGCAATAGGCCGCCGCGCGGGCTGCGAAGGGCAGCGTGGCGCCTGCAGGGGCTGACGCGCAGGCGCAGCCCCTGTACAACGCGGGCAGCTCCCGACCGAAAGAGGTTTCCTTCGCCATGGCGCACAGCCTTCATTCATCGTCTTCCGTGCCTGAATCCGTCCGCTCGAACCGGCCGGATCTTGCCACCGATGCGATCCGCATGGCGCGCGAGGACCTCGCCGCCTGCTTCCGCATGGCGGCGCGCAACGGTTTCGAGGAGGGCATCTGCAATCACTTCTCGGCCGTGGTGCCGGGCCATGACGATCTCTTCCTCGTCAACCCCTATGGCTATGCCTTCCGCGAGCTGACCGCGTCAAAACTCCTGATCTGCGACTTCCACGGCAATGTGCTCGACGGCGAAGGCGTGCCCGAAGCGACCGCGTTCTACATTCACGCCGAGATGCACAAGCGCCTGCCGCGCGCGAAGGTCGCCTTCCACACCCACATGCCCTGTGCGACGGCGCTGTCGATGACCGAGGGCGATCCCCTGATCTGGGCCGGCCAGACCGCTCTGAAATTCTACGGCCGCACGGCGGTGGACCATGATTACAACGGCCTCGCGCTCGACAATCGCGAAGGCGCGCGCATCGCCTCGGCTGTGGGCGATGCCGACATCGTCTTCATGAAGCATCACGGCGTGATGGTGCTGGCCCCGACCATCGCGGAGGCCTGGGACGATCTCTACTACCTCGAACGTGCCGCCGAGGTGCAGGTGCTGGCGATGTCGACGGGACGGAAAGTGCTGCCCGTCGATGCCGCGATTGCTGCCGAGACCTACAGGCAAATGCGCGATGGCGATTCCGAATCCGCGCGCCTGCATCTTGCCGCCATCCGCCGTCAGCTCGACGCGGAGGAGCCGCAGTACCGGCACTGAGCGCCTCGTCGTCATTCCGGGGCGCGCGAAGCGCCCGGAATCCATCGTGCAGCGTGTGATGAGGAGAAATGGATTCCGGGCTCGCGCCAAGTGGCGCGCCCCGGAATGACGATGTGCGAGCGCGTGCCCTACGACCCCTGCCGCAGCTTCGCCAGCACCTTCAGCCCGCCATAGCCATCCGCGGGCGTGATTCCTGCGCGCTGCTGAAAATCCTTGATCGCCTTCATGGTGTCGTTGCCGACGCGGCCGTCGGTGCCGCCGGTGTCGAAGCCGGCTTTTGTCAACCGCGTCTGCATCTCCTGTACCTCGGCGAGCGTGAGCACACGCTCGGAGCCCGGGAATGGCTGGATGAAGGGAGGTGCGCCGAGGCAGCGGTCGCCGAGATGGCAGATCGCGAGCGCATAGTTCATCGAGGGATTGTAGCTCTTCACCGAGTAGAAATTCGGCCCCAGCAGGAACGTCGGTCCGCCCGCGACCGGTGTCCAC
This sequence comes from Pseudomonadota bacterium, assembly GCA_023388935.1. Lineage (GTDB taxonomy): Bacteria > Pseudomonadota > Alphaproteobacteria > Rhizobiales > Xanthobacteraceae > Bradyrhizobium. Next base: position 17,132 of record JAEWFG010000033.1, read on the forward strand.
ATCTGCGCCGACGCGTTCGGCTGCGGAAACGGCTGGCCGTCGGCGCGGGTGACGCCGGCCGCCTGCCATGTCGCATATGTCCGGTTGCCACTCATGTCGCCGGGGGCGCGCACCTCGTAGCCCCAATGCTCGCCGCGGCGCCACTTGCCGCGGTTGACGAGATACTTGGCCGTCGACCCAAGCGCGTCGTCAGGCTTGCCGAACGGCGAAACTTTTCCGTCGCCGTCATAGTCGATGCCGACATTGAGCCAGACCTCCGGCATCCATTGCGAATGCCCCATCGCGCCGGCCCAGGATCCCCGCATCTCTTCCGGCGTGCTCCAGCCCTTGTCGACGATGCGCAGCGCGTTGATCAGCTCGGTCTCCCAATAGGCCTTGCGGCGCGGCTCGTTCCAGGCGAGCGCCGCCAGCGAGGGAAACACCGGCGTCATGTGGTTCTGCTGCACCAGCGGATCGCCGTAGGCGGACTCCACGCCCCACAGCGCCAGCAGCGTGCCGCGCTCGACGCCGAAATCGCGCTCGATGCGCGCGAACAGCGCCTCGTTGTTCCTCAGCGCGATCTTGCCGTTGATGATGCGCCAGTCCGAGACGCGGCGGTTGACGTACTGCCAGACCTGTTCGTGGAATTCCGGCTGGTTGCGCATCTGCTTGAACACGCTCATGTCCGGCTCGATCCGCGCCATCGCGCGCTGCCAGGTTGCAGCCGAAATGCCCTTGGCCATTGCGCGTGCGCGAAAACCCTCGCGCCATTCGTCGAAGCCAGCGGGCGACGCGAGGACGTGCGCCGGGAAAGCGAGGAGGGCGGCTGCACCGAATGCAGATTGCAGCAGGGCGCGGCGCCTGTGACGGGCCGTGGAATCAGCTTGTTTCATGACCCCTATTCTAGCGGGAAATACGGCTGCTGTGAGCCGGTTCCTGGAACGCGAGGAACAGGCGTTCGAGCCCGCGTTCCCCGGAACAAAGTGTCGCACTCCTGCATTCCCTTCGCACGGCATTGGAGGAGGAGAAGATGAGGAAATATCTGTTTGCCGCTGCCATGGTCACTGCCATTGCGGCCCCTGCGTTCGCCGATGACGTGGGCGTTCACGTCGGCCCGGTCGGCGCCGGCGTGACGGTCGGTCAGTCCCACGAGTACCGTGACCGCGATCGCGACCGCACCACCGTCATCAAGGAGCGGGCGCCCGCCGACCGCACCACGGTGATCAAGAAGCAAGATGAATTCGGCAATCGCAGCAAGACCGTGATTCATCACGACAACGACTGACGGAGCAGGCCCCGGCTCATCGCCGGGGCCGCCTTCCGCACGAAGCCTGTTCATCAAGAATTCGGGGTGGAATGTGGAATGAAGATACGCGCGCACGCGGAAAGCCATATCGTCGAGCTCGACGACGGATCGCGATGGCAGATATTTCCCGGCGATCTCGCGACGACGCTGAGCTGGAAGCCGGAGACCGACTTGCGCCTCGATCGGAGCGGTGATCCCGTGAGCTCGCATGTGCTGGTGAACGCCGCCGATCAAAGCCGCGTGCGCGTGATCGCGGCGGGCCAGAGTTGGCCCGACGGCGAGGTTAAGGACGCCTTGAAGGGCGGGTAAGCCGCCCCTTGATCGGGCCGGTTCGGTTCGTCCTCTTAGTTAGTCCTCTTGCAGCTCGGCTGCGATTCCGGCCAGCCAGCGCCGGATCGTGGTTTCCGCCTGCGTGTCCAGGCCTCTCGCAAGGCGCTTCTCCAGTGCGATCACACGTTCCCGGCACGCTTTCAGCAGCGTCGTGCCGCGCGGCGTCAGCGTCCATTGCTGGATGCGGCCATGGACGGGATGAGGCGTCATCTCAATTGCGCCATCGCGTTCGAGATTGCGAATGATTACGCCAACGGTCTGGGGTGTGAGGAAGGTGAGGCGGGCGACGTCGGCCCCCGACAGGCCCGGATACGCATTGAGCATGGTCAGCACCGCGAATTGCGGTGACGTCACGCCAAGATCGGCGAGCGCCCGCTCCATCGTCAGACGGACCGCAGCGTGGGCCTGGCGCAGGAGGTAGCCGAGATAGCCTTGCTCGCCACGCTTGCCTTCGCCGGCAGCTGGCACGCGAACGGTGCCGTCGTCGGCAGGCGCGGGCGCCTTGCGGGCGGATTTCGATCTTGCGAAGCCAGCGGTCTTGTGTACCATATAAGAGCTCTTATACATTGTAAGCACTATTACAATAATACGAGGTGAACGGCAATGTCACACGCCCGCAGCGAATACGAGGATTTCAAGAGGATCGCGCCCGATGCGTATGATCTGGTGCTCGCGCTGGGACAGGTTGCGGCCAAGGCCGGCCTCGACAAGCAGCTTCTCGAACTGGTCAAGCTGCGCGCTTCGCAGATCAATGGTTGCGCCTTCTGCGTGCAGCATCACATCCTGTTCTCGGAGCGTATCGGCGTGCCCTTGGACAAGCTCAACCTGGTCGCTGTCTGGCGCGAGGCGCCGATCTTTTCCGCACGCGAGAGGGCGGCGCTGGCCTGGACTGAGGCGTTGACCCTCCTGCCCGATGGCGTCAGCGAAGAGGTTTACGCCAAAGCAAGCCGCGAATTCTCCGAGACGGAGCTGATGTACCTCACCTCGGCGGTTGCCTCGATCAACGTCTGGAACCGTTTTGGCGCGGCATATCGCTGGACGCCGACGAAGCGGCCGGTCGCAGCGAATGCCGCGGCATCCTGATTGCAACGAGGGGAGGTTGTCATGACAGCAATGAGTCTGGCCACCACGCAGCGGCCCGTGCCGTCGCGTTCAACGGCGCTGGCTGTCGTCGGCGGGTTTGCCTGCGCGCTCGCGATCGGCAAAATGCTGCCGGTGATGATGGATAGCGTGTCCGGTGCGCTGGCGCCGCTCTGCGCCACTGCGGCCGAGAGCTCGCCTTTCGACAAGGTCGAGCCGATCGGCTCCTACGCACTGCCCAACGTGCCGGGCAAGCGCGTGACCATCGTGCGGGTGTTTTACGGTCCGGGCGGGTTCTCGCGGCCGCACCGCCACGCTGGCTCGGTCACCGCCTACATCACCAAGGGGCAGATACGCTCCCAGCTCGGCGGCGGCCCGGTCGAGACGTTCGGCGTCGGCCAGTCCTTCTTCGAGCCGCCGGGCGCGACGCATCTGGTCTCGGCCAACGCCAGCACCACCGAGCCGGCGGAATTGATCGCGGTGTTCGTGGCGGACGAGGGCGCGCAGCTCACGGCGTATCTGGAGTAGTTCGTGACCTGGATTGCGCGGAGGCGAAACCCGGGCTACGGCGCCGGGTGCAATGCGCGCGCGATCTCATCCATCCGCTCGAACGTGTAGTCCGGCTTGAGCGCCCGCAACGCCGTCGGCGCCGCGTAGCCCCAGCACACCGCACCGCAGGCAATGCCGACGGTCCGCGCCGCCTCGATGTCGCGGACCTCGTCGCCGATCGCGATCACGCCGCTTGGGTCCGAGCCGGCGCGCCGGATAACGCTGCGGAATTTTGCGGGCTTGCCGAACAACGATGCAGCGCAGTCGAAATGCGAGAACAGGGCGGCGGCATCGCCAAGCTTCTCGCGCGCATTGGCTTCGCTGTCCGACGTCACCAGCGCGAGCTGCACGCCGTTCCGGGCCAATGTTTGCAGCATCGGCTCGACGCCCGGAAACAGCGAAATCTCCGCAGCCGCCTCCGCCTTCAGCCTCCGCGCATGTCGCGCGATCGCCGGCAGCTTCCACAACGGCACCTCAAGTCGGGTGAGGATCTCGCGCGTCGACGCATGTCGTAGCCCCTCGACATCCTCATCCGCGACACGGCGAAAGCCGAAACGATCGGCGACATCGTTGATGTTGCGCAGCAACCACGGAAAGCTGTCGGCCAGCGTGCCGTCGAGGTCGAAGATGGCGAGGGAATAGGGCATGGAGCCGCCGCATAGCATGCATGGGCAGACGGCGGAACGCGAAAATCATGAAACCTGAAGTGGGCAGGTCAATTCACGACACGAGCGTCGCAGAATCATTCAACTAGTGGCTGTTCAGTGGCGATCGCCTTCGGCCTCTTGCTCCAGCTGCAAGATGTGGGCGCGCAGTACATCGAACCTCGTTTCCGTGGCATCGCTGAACAGTGGATCTCGATGAGGAGACAAGGCCGCAGCGATTTCGGTCCAATCGGCGGGTTGCAATGCCTTCAGAGCCGCAGGGAAAAAATCTCGATCTTCCATCATGATGTGACGCCGCTCGTGATCCAGGAAATCGCGAACGATGGTGTGGACGTTCTGGCGCGGAATCTCACGTCCCGCGAGAACAGCGTCGATCGCGGTTGCAACCCGGCGCAGTCGCTCAGCCCCTTTCTGATGTTCGCGTGCAAGCTCGCCGATCTTGGCAGCTGCAAGGGGATCGCGAAGCTTCAGCTTCAAAAAGACCCGATCTTCCTGGGGATGGTGGTACAATTCAGTGTAGACTTCGAAGTACGCAATAACGGCGCGGATGACCTCGTAGTCCGGTTGGTCTGCGCGATCGAAAATATCAAGCTCGTGTTCGAGGACCGCGAGCAGCCGTTCAATATTGCGGTGCTCCCGGTTTAGCAGCTCGATGATCATTGCCGTGATCCACAGAGTGAGCCATGACAAGTATGACGCAAAAGATCGCTGGGGGTATTGCGCTAGATCAAAACGCTATCGACCCACGTCCCAACGATTTTCGATCGCCAGGTCAGAGTTTTGGCAAACTCGCGCCTCTGAGCGTAAAGCCAGTGTGTTCGTTGTCGCCTCAGAAAACCGGTCACTCCGCTGCCTCGCTCGTGCTCCTCCGCTTCGGCTTCCGAGCCTTCTTCAGCACCGGCTCCAAAAACTTGCCCGTGTAGCTCCGCGGCGCCTTGGCGATGTCTTCCGGCGGACCCCAGGCGACGATCTCGCCGCCGCCGTCACCGCCTTCGGGGCCGAGGTCGATGACCCAGTCGGCGGTCTTGATGACTTCGAGATTGTGCTCGATGACGACGACCGTGTTTCCCTGTGCGACCAGCTCGTGCAGCACCTCCAAGAGCTTCTTGACGTCGTGGAAATGCAGCCCGGTGGTCGGCTCGTCCAGGATGTAGAGCGTGCGGCCGGTGGCGCGCTTGGACAACTCCTTCGCCAGCTTGACGCGCTGGGCTTCGCCGCCGGAGAGCGTCGTGGCCTGCTGGCCGACATGGATGTAATCGAGCCCGACGCGGTGGAGCGTCTGGAAGGTTTCGCGCACGCGCGGTACCGCCTTGAAAAACTCGGCGGCTTCCTCGACGGTCATGTCGAGCACATCGGCGATGCTCTTGCCCTTGAACAGGACCTCCAGCGTCTCGCGGTTGTAGCGCTTGCCCTTGCAGACGTCGCAGGTGACGTAGACGTCGGGCAGGAAGTGCATCTCGATCTTGATGACGCCGTCGCCCTGGCAGGCCTCGCAGCGGCCGCCCTTGACGTTGAAGGAGAAGCGGCCGGGCTCGTAGCCGCGCGCCTTCGCTTCGGGCAGCCCGGCAA
>JAEWFG010000406.1 GCA_023388935.1 Pseudomonadota bacterium
TTCCACTGCTGGGCACCCGCCGGGCTCTTCGTCAGCTCCCACTCGTAGTTGAACAGGTTCTCGAAGAAGTGGTTGCTCCACTTGGTCGGGGTCTGCGTCCAGGTAACTTCGGGACCGCCGGTGATCGCGTCGGCGCCGACGCCGGTGCCGTACTTGCTCTTCCAGCCAAGGCCCTGATCCTCAAGCGCGCCCGCTTCCGGCTCAGGACCGACCAGCGACGCATCGCCCGCGCCATGGGTCTTGCCGAAGGTATGACCGCCGGCGATCAGCGCGACGGTTTCCTCGTCGTTCATCGCCATGCGGAAGGAGGTCTCGCGGATATCCTTTGCCGCGGCAATCGGATCCGGCTTGCCGTTCGGGCCTTCAGGGTTGACGTAGATAAGGCCCATCTGCACGGCACCGAGCGGCTCGGCGAGCTGGCGTTCGCCGCTGTAGCGCTCATCGCCCAGCCAGGTGCCCTCGGGCCCCCAATAGAGCTCTTCCGGCTCCCACACGTCGGCGCGGCCACCAGCGAAACCGAAGGTCTTGAAGCCCATCGACTCCATTGCGACGTTGCCGGCCAGCACCATCAGGTCGGCCCAGGAAATCTTGCGGCCGTACTTCTGCTTGATCGGCCAGAGCAGCCGGCGCGCCTTGTCGAGGTTGGCGTTATCGGGCCAGCTGTTGAGCGGAGCAAAACGCTGCTGACCGGCGCCGGCGCCACCGCGGCCGTCGGTGATGCGGTAGGTGCCCGCGCTGTGCCAGGCCATGCGGATCATCAGGCCGCCGTAGTGACCGAAGTCGGCCGGCCACCACTCCTGCGAATCCGTCATCAGAGCGGTCAGGTCCTTGATGACTGCGTTGAGGTCGAGCGTCTTGAATTCCTTGGCGTAGTCGAAGTCCTTGCCCATGGGATCCGACAAGCCGGAATTCTTGTGCAGCACCTCGATGCTGAGCTGGGTTGGCCACCAGTCGCGGTTCACGCGCGTGGGTTTTCCGCCCGAAAACGGGCACTTCGAAGTGTCATCCATGATTACCTCCTCTGGCGGCGTCGAACTTGCGCCTTTGACCAGGTAGAAACACTCTAAGCTTCTCGTCCCATCAGGGGAAGTTGACTTTAATGATCGCTGCGATAGGCTTTTCTTATGATCAACGTGACGCTGCGCCAGCTCCGGTATTTCGATGCGCTGGCGCGTCACGGACATTTCGGCCGCGCGGCGGAGGCTTGTTCCATCTCGCAGCCCGCCTTGTCGATGCAGATCAAGGAGTTGGAGGAGGCGCTTGGCGGCCTGCTGCTGGAGCGCAGCGCGCGCCAGGTCGCGCTGACCCGGTTCGGCGAGGAACTCGCGCAGCGCGTCCGCGACATTTTGCGTTCGGTCGATGAGCTCGGCGATTTCGCGCGCGCCTCACAGGACCGGTTTGCGGGCCGTCTGCGCATCGGCATGATCCCCACCATCGCGCCCTACCTGCTGCCCAAGATCACCAAGAATCTCACGCGTATGCATCCGGAGCTCGACATCCGCGTGCGCGAGACCATGACGCCGCGGCTGATCCAGGAGCTCGTCGAAGGTCGGCTCGACACCGCCATCGTCGCCCTGCCGGTGTCCGAGCCCTCGCTCACCGAGGTCGCATTGTTCGACGAGAAATTCCTGCTGGTGCGGCCGGGCTCGGACGAGGGAACGCCGGTGCCTTCACGCGAGATGATGCGGGAGATGCGGCTGCTGCTGCTCGAAGAGGGGCACTGCTTCCGCGATCAGGCGCTTTCCTTCTGCAACATGCAATCGGCGCCGCCGCGCGAGATGCTGGATGCGAACTCATTGTCGACGCTGGTCCAGATGGTCAGCGCCGGCATCGGCGTGACCTTGATTCCCGAAATGGCCGTGCCGGTGGAGACGCGGTCCGCCTCGGTCTCGCTCGCGCGCTTCCGCGACCCGCAGCCCTCGCGCACCATTGGCATGGTCTGGCGCAAGACCAGCCCGCTGGCGCGCCAGCTCCTGCAAATTTCCGAAGTGGTGTGCCTGTCGGCCGGCAAGGTGCGCGCGAAACAATCGCTGCGCAGCCAACGGGCCTGAGGCCCCGATGTCGCATCCGATCATCCGCGCCGCCCACGCCGACGAATATGACGAGATTGGCCGCGTCTGGATGGAGAGCTGGGTCTCGACCAGGCTTGCGGAGGCGAGCAACTTCCTGCTGGCAAACATGCGCGCACGCATCAGGCGCGAGATCGAGGACGGCTGGAGCCTGTTCGTCGCCGATGACAACGGCTCGATCGCCGCGATGCTGGCGCTGCATCTGCCGAAGCTCTATCTCGACCAGCTCTTTGTCGCGCCCTCCTATCAGGGACGCTCACTCGGCCGGCAATTGCTCACCTTCACGCGCACGCAAATGCCAGATGAGATGTACCTGCGCTGCGTCCGCGAGAACGAGAAAGCCTGGCGCTGGTACGAGCGCGAAGGCTTTGTGTTCGAGAAGGAGAAGATCGAGCCGTCGAACGGGTTCGTGATGAAGTATTACCGGTGGCAGAACAAAGGAAATGTCCCATGATCAAGCTCTTTTGGTCGCCGCGCTCACGTTCGTTTTCGACGCTCTGGCTGATGGAAGAGAGCGGCCTTCCCTATGAGCGCGTGCTGACCGACATTTCGACCGGCGCGCAGAAGGCGCCGGATTTCCTCAAGGTCAATCCGATGGGCAAGGTGCCGGCGCTCAGCGACGACGATGCCGCGCTCGGCGAAGCCGCCGCGATCTGCGCCTACATCGCCGATCGCTATCCCGAGACGAAGCTTGCGCCCGCGATGACCGATCCGCGCCGCGCGCGCTATCTGCAATGGCTGTTCTTCTCGCCGAGCTGCATCGAGCCTGCCATCATCCAGATCTTCACCAAGATCGAGGTGCCGACGTCGACCGCGGCCTGGGGCAGCGCCACCCAGGTCTTCGATGTGCTGGAAGCTGCGCTCGCGAAGGGGCCGTGGATACTCGGTGACGAGTTTTCCGCTGCCGATATCACGATCGGCTCGGGCCTGAATTTCGCGGTGCGCCTGTTCAAGATGGTGCCGTCGCGACCGGCCTTCGATGCCTATATCGCGCGCTGCATGGCGCGGCCGGCGTTCCAGCGTGCGGAGAAAATCGCGGCGGGTTAGAGCGTTTTCGAGCGAAGTGGATACCGGTTCGCGTAAAGAAAACGCGTCGAAACAAGAAACTAGAGCCCCGTTCCGATTCCATCGGAACGGAAATGGCTCTAGTCCGGCGTCTTCAGGTCGTCAGGCCTCGGCATCAGGACGATGTTGTAACCGGAATCGACGTAGTGGATTTCGCCGGTCACGCCGCCGGAGAGATCCGACAGCAGATACAGCGCCGAGCCGCCGAGCTCGTCGAGCGTGACGCCGCGGCCGAGCGGGGAATGTTTTTGCATAAAGCCAAACATTGCGCGCGCCTCGCCGATGCCGGAGCCGGCGAGCGTGCGCACCGGACCTGCGGAGATCGCGTTGACGCGGATGCCGCGCGGTCCGAAATCCGCGGCGAGATAGCGCACGGAAGCTTCGAGCGCCGCCTTGGCCACGCCCATCACATTGTAGTTCGGCATCGCGCGCATCGAGGCGCCGAAGGTCAGTGTGATCATGCTGCCGCCTTGCGTCATCAACTCGGCGGCGCGCTTGGCGATTTCCGTGAAGGAGAAGCAGGAGATCACCATTGTGCGCGAGAAATTCTCGCGGCTGGTGTCGGCGTAACGGCCCTTCAGCTCGTTCTTGTCAGCAAAGCCGATCGCGTGGATCACGAAATCGAGCTGGCCCCATTTCTCGCGGAGCGCGGCGAATGTGGCATCGACGCTGGTGATGTCCTCGACGTCGCAAGGCAGCACCACTTCCACGCCGAGCGAGTCCGCCAGCGGCTTGACGCGCTTGCCTTGGGCCTCGCCCTGGAAGGTGAAGGCGAGCTCGGCACCGTGAGCATGCAGCGTCTTCGCCATGCCCCAGGCGATCGAATGATCATTGGCGATGCCCATGATCAGACCGCGCTTGCCCTTCATCAATTCCTGCATCGTTTCGATCGCCTTCCGTTTTCGTCATGCCCGGGCTTGTCCCGGGCATCCACGCCCTTCGCAGTCAGAGGCCAAGACGTGGATGGCCGGGACAAGCCCGGCCATGACGAGAAAATTACCAGGGCTTCCGCAAGGAAGTCACACATCCAACCGGCTGAACACCAGCGTGGCGTTGGTGCCGCCGAAGCCGAAGGAGTTCGATAGCACGGTACCGATCTTGGCGTTGTCGATGCGCTTGCGCACGATCGGCATGTCGGCGAACACGGGATCGAGCTCCTGGATGTGCGCGCTCTCACAGATGAAGCCGTTGTTCATCATCAAAAGCGAGTAGATCGCCTCCTGCACGCCGGTCGCGCCCAGCGAGTGGCCGGTCAGCGCCTTGGTCGCCGAGATCGGCGGGCACTTCTCGCCGACGCCGAACACCCGTCGCAGCGCATCGATCTCCGGCGGATCGCCGGCGGGCGTCGAGGTCGCGTGCGGATTGACGTAGTCGACCCTGGTCTTCACCGTCGACATCGCCATGCGCATGCAGCGTTCGGCGCCTTCACCTGACGGCGCGACCATGTCGTAGCCGTCCGACGTCGCACCGTAGCCGACGATCTCGGCGTAGATGCGCGCGCCGCGCGCCTTGGCATGCTCGAGCTCTTCCAGCACCAGCACGCCGGCACCGCCGGCAATGACGAAACCGTCGCGGTTGACGTCGTAGGGGCGCGAGGCCGTAGCGGGCGTATCGTTGTATTTCGAGGACATCGCGCCCATCGCGTCGAACAGCACCGACAGCGACCAGTCCAGCTCTTCGCAACCGCCGGCGAAGATGACGTCCTGCTTGCCGATCTGGATCGTCTCATAGGCGTTGCCGACGCAGTGGTTCGACGTCGCGCAGGCCGACGAGATCGAATAGTTCACGCCCTTGATCTTGAACCAGGTCGCGAGCGTTGCGGAGGCCGTGGACGACATCGCCTTCGGCACTGCAAACGGTCCGACGCGCTTCGGTCCCTTGGTGCGGGTGATGTCGGCGGACTCGACGATGGTGCGGGCCGACGGGCCGCCGGAGCCCATGATGATCCCGGTGCGGATGTTGGAGACTTCTTCGGGCGACAGGCCGGAATCCTGGATCGCCTGCTCCATCGCGATGTGATTCCATGCCGCGCCCTGGCCGAGGAAGCGCATCGCGCGCCGGTCGACAACCGTCGCAGGATCAATCGTCGGCGCACCCTGTACCTGCGACCGGAAGCCGAGCTCGGCATATTTCTCAGCCCGCGAAATGCCCGACTTCGCCTCGTAAAGGCTCGCAAGCACTTCCTGGGTGTTGTTTCCGATGGACGAGACGATGCCCATCCCGGTGACCACAACCCGCCTCATGACAGCCTCGCCTAAATCGTTGTCTTCTTGATGATGCGCCTTGATGGCAATGTGCCTAACCTAGGCTTGTGCCCTGCTTAAACAAGCCGACCTTCAAGTCCTTGGCGCGATAGATAATCTGGTCATCGACCGAAAGCCATCCGTCGGCGATACCGAGCACCAGCTTTGAACGCATCACGCGCTTGATATCGACGTTGTACACAACCTTGCGGGCCTCAGGCAGCACCTGGCCGCTGAACTTCAGCTCGTTCAGGCCAAGCGCGCGGCCACGACCTTCGCCCCCGGTCCAGCCCAGATAAAAGCCGACCATTTGCCACAGGGCGTCGAGGCCGAGGCAGCCGGGCATCACCGGATCGTTCTTGAAGTGGCAGCCGAAAAACCAGAGATCGGGCTTCACGTCGAGCTCCGCGCGCACCAGCCCCTTGCCGAACTCGCCACCGGTGTCGGTGATTTCCGCGATGCGGTCGAACATGAGCATCGGCGGCAGGGGCAGCTGGGCGTTGCCCGGCCCGAACATCTCGCCGCGGGCGCATGCCAGCAGATCTTCATATTCGTAACCGTTGCGCCTGTTCAGCATGCACGAGCCTCTGTTCAAATCCCGATTGAGCGGCGTTTTCTTTCGCGAAAACCGGCCCCGTCCCGGTCGGAGAGCAGCGCCAATTGCCATCGTCAGGCCCAACTCCCGCGAGCCCCGGATGGGCCGCGGACTGGGCCTCCAGGCCTGACTGCGCCAAAATCGGCTAGGCGGACCGCGGGCTCTCTAACACAGGCCATTTCGGTGGCAAAGCGCTGACATGAAGGTAAAATGACGGTGCCCTTGCTAGGTTCCAGCGCTGATTAGAACCCCTCTAGTTGCGAGAAACTTGCATCTGCATCTATCTGTTCTTATATTGCGTGTCGTTAGTGTCCACGCGTGCCCGAAACCTGGAAATGAGCGAGAATACTGCGCCCCATCACGACGACGACGTCCGTTCCGTGGGCCTCCTGTCCGGCCGCCAGCCCGCCCTGACCGGCTGCCCCTGGCACGACGTCAACGAAATGCTCCAGTCTGCGGGCCTCCGCCCGACGCGCCAGCGCATGGCGCTCGGCTGGCTGCTGTTCGGCAAGGGCGCACGCCACCTCACGGCTGAAATGCTGTACGAGGAAGCGACGCTGGCCAAGGTTCCGGTCTCGCTGGCGACCGTCTACAACACGCTGAACCAGCTCACCGATGCCGGCCTGCTCCGCCAAGTCAGCGTCGACGGCACCAAGACCTATTTCGACACCAACGTCACCACCCACCACCATTACTATCTCGAGAACAGCCACGAGCTGGTTGACATCGAGGATCCGCAGCTTTCGCTGTCCAAGATGCCGGAAGTCCCTGAGGGTTACGAGATCGCCCGCATCGACATGGTCGTGCGCCTGCGCAAGAAGCGTTGAGATCGACCCAAAACTGCTGATTTGATCGTCGTGGCCGGGCCTTCACCCGGCCATTGTCGTTTACGTCGTCAGTTGACCTGCTCGTCCGCGTACACGCCCCAGAGGCGCTCCTGCTGAATCCAGCCATCAAACCCGTTGCCGGTGACCCGGCACCAGTTTGCGGTGCACTTCTTAACCTGCGTGACGACGCCGGCCTGGAGCCTGGCCGCCACCGCGCTCTCGACGTCGGCGCGATCGTAGATCGGCGCGAGGTCGTCCTTGTGCTTCATGGTGACGACCGCAGTGCGGCGGCCCGACAGCAGCGAGTGATAGACCCAGCCCTCGGCGCCTTCGGAATCGCGCACCCGGCGCCAGTTCTCGAACTCGGCGGTGATTTCGACCGGCAGGCCCGAACGGGTGTAGACCCAGGCCACGTCATTGTCCTTGGTCGGACCGGCGCGGACATTCACGTGATCCGACTTGAGGCTGACATAGCGAGGCACCGGCAGGCCGCTGGCGGTCTGGGGTGTGTTGTCCTTCGCCGAGTGCCCGGGGCTGACCGAAGCACCCAACCAGGTGCAAACGAGCGCCATCACCGAACAAAAACGCCCCAACGCCATCAACCCGTCTCCTGTCGAAGACCCGGCCGAGCCGGGTCCTCACCCCAATTCCAAAACCTTGCCGCGGAAGCCCCTCGCCCACCCCACGCGGGTGTTCCCAAGCCCTTTACCCGTGGTTCTTGTCTTGGCCCGGCCTTCTGCTAGAGAGGACGGACACTTGAACAACCGGTTTACCCCGATTTTCCGGCCGGAAACGTCGGGAGAGCTGAAGGAAACGCCGGGGACGACACGGCAAGGGCAGTGTCGAACAACCGGGTTAATGAGGCCTCAACGGCCGACCTCTGGCGACAGAGACGGCTTGCGGCACCTCATGAGGGCAGGACATGTCGGTGAAGAAAAAGCCCCTCGTCGTCGTGACGCGCAAGCTGCCGGATTCGATCGAGACGCGGATGCGCGAATTGTTCGACGCGCGGATCAATCTCGACGACACGCCGATGTCGGCCGAGCAGATCGCGGAAGCCGCGCGCACCGCCGACGTGCTGGTTCCGACCGTCACCGACCACATTACCGCCGACATCGTCAACCAGCCCGACTGCAAGCTCCGCCTGATCGCGAATTTCGGCAACGGCGTCGACAATATCGACGTTGAGGCCGCGCATGCCCGCGGTATCACGGTCACCAACACGCCGAAAGTTCTGACCGAGGATACCGCCGACATGACCATGGCGCTGATCCTGGCCGTACCGCGCCGGATGATCGAAGGCGCCTCGATCCTGACGGAAGGAAAACACTGGGCGGGCTGGTCGCCGACCTGGATGCTCGGCCACCGCATCGGCGGCAAGCGCCTCGGCATCATCGGCATGGGTCGCATTGGCCAGGCCGTCGCCCGCCGCGCCCGCGCCTTCGGCCTGCAGATCCACTATCACAACCGCCGCCCCGTGGCGCCGAAGATCGCCGAAGAGCTCGGCGCCACCTATTGGGAAAGCCTCGACCAGATGCTGGCGCGAATGGACATCATCTCGGTGAATTGTCCGCACACGCCGGCGACTTATCACCTGCTATCGGCGCGGCGGCTGAAGCTGATCCGGAAAGACGCCTACATCGTCAACACCGCGCGCGGCTCGGTCACCGACGAGGACACGCTGATCAAGCTGATCGAGGGCGGCGAGATCGGCGGCGCCGGCCTCGACGTCTATGAGCACGAACCCGCGGTCAATCCGAAGCTGGTGCGGCTCGCCAGGGCCGGCAAGGTGACGCTGCTGCCACATATGGGCTCGGCCACGATCGAAGGCCGCGTAGAGATGGGCGAGAAGGTGATTATCAACATCCGCACCTTCCTCGACGCGCACAAGCCGCCGGATCGTGTGCTGCCAAGCATGCTCTGAGTTCCCAACCCCGACTGCATGACAAGCTCTCCCTCCTCATCCTGAGGAGACCGCGGAGCGGTCGTCTCGAAGGATGGCCGCGGGCAAGAGTCGGTCGACTCCGGCCGCGATCAGGTGCGATGGGCGCTGAGGTCCGTGATGACAGGCCCATCGCCATTGAGCGGATTCGCCGGATCGCGCCCGTAGCGCAGCGTCTCGAAGCGCATCGCGCGCGCATCGATCATCAGGAGGCGGCCGACGAGGCCGTCGCCAAAGCCGACGATCTCGCGGATCGCCTCCAGCGCCATCATCGAGCCGAGCACGCCTGCAAGCGCACCCATGACGCCGGCCTCGGCACAGGCCGGCACCGTGCCGGGCGGCGGCGCTTCCGGAAACAGACAGCGATAGGTTGGATTGAAGTCGCCCTGCTCGTTCTTCTCATGCGCCCGGATGGTGGTGAGCGAGCCATCGAAAGTGCCGAGTGCCGCCGTGATCAGCGGCCTCTGCGCGAAGAAGCAGGCATCCGAGACAAGATAGCGCGTCGAGAAATTGTCGGAGCCGTCGAGCACGAGATCGTACTCGCCGATCAGGCTGAGCGCGTTGTCGGCATTGAGCCAGGTGGCGTGGCCGACGAAGCGCACATGCGGATTGAGCGCCGAGATCCGTTCGCCAGCGCTCTCGACCTTGTGCCGGCCGATATCGGGCGTCGTGTGGATGACCTGGCGCTGAAGATTGGACAGCGACACCACGTCGTCATCGACCACGGCGAGCGTCCCGACGCCGGCGGCAGCAAGATACATCAAAGCGGGCGCGCCAAGCCCGCCGGCGCCGATCACCAGCACGGAGGCCTGCTTCAGCGCAGCCTGGCCCGGCCCGCCGACATCGCGCAGCACGATATGGCGGGCATAGCGTTCGAGTTCGTCCGGGCTCAGCATCGTCGCACGTCCTCCTATCAAGCCCTTTGTCTTTCAACCCTCATGGTGAGGAGCGCGAGAACGCGCGTCTCGAACCATTAAGGCCCCGATATCGCCTAGGGCCATCCTTCGAGACGCGGCCTTCAGGCCGCTCCTCAGGATGAGGGCCTGAGTTCGCGGCCTCTACTGCCACCTGAACCGCCCCGAGATTGTTCGCGACCAACGAGATGTGCTTCAATGGCAGCACGTTCAATGGGCTGGCTGGATTTGTCATGAGATCGATGCTTGCGGCAACACTGATGTTCGCAACTGCCGCAGGCGCGAACGCCCAGATCACGACGCCACAACCCCCCGGCACCCGGCCGAAGACCGTCCAGACCGCTCCGATACGCCCGCCCGCCTTGCAGACGGCGTCGGAAACGGCGGATGGGATGACGCAGGCCGAACGGCTGTCGCTGCAGTCCGACCTCGCCTGGGTCGGCGAATATAACGGCGCGATCACCGGCGACGTCAGCGCGCGCATGGTCAATGCGATCAAGGAGTACCAGAAGAACAAGGGCGGCAAGCCGACCGGCGTGCTCAATCCGCAGGAGCGCGCTGCGCTCGCCGAGACCGCGCGGCGGAAGCAGGAGAGCGTCGGCTGGAGGATCGTGATGGAGCCGACTAGTGGCGCGCGGCTCGGCATCCCCGGCAAGCTGGTGCCGCAGCAGATCACCGACGCCAACGGCTCGAAATGGACTTCGCCGACCGGCACGGTGCAGGTGCTGCTCAGCCGCCGCAAGGAGGCGAACCCGACCACCGCCAAACTCGCTGACCGAGAGAAGAAAGAGCCGGCCGGGCGTCAGGTCGATTACACCGTGGTGAAGCCAGACTTCTTCGTGTTGTCGGGACTCCAGGGCATGAAGAAATTCTACGTGCGCGGTACACTCAAAGGCGACGAGGTCCGCATCATGACGATCCTCTACGACCAGGCGACCGAGAACACGGTCGAGCCGGTTGTGATCGCGATGTCGAGCGCGTTCAACGCGTTTCCAACCGGACCTCAAGCCGGGCTGCCGCCGCGCAAGACCGTCGAATACGGCACCGGCATCGTCGTCAGCGACGGCGGCGCAATCCTCACCGACCGCCTCGTCACCGATAACTGCCTCGCGATCACGATCGCCAGCTACGGCAGTGCCGACCGCCTCGCCGAGGACAAGGACCACGATCTCGCGCTCTTGCACATCTATGGTGCGCGCGGCCTGAAGCCGCTCAGTCTCGCCGGCGGCCCGACGAAGACGAATGTCGATGTCATCGGCATCGCAGATCCCCAGAGCCAGGGTGGCGCCGCCCGCGTATCGAGTCTCAAGGGCGCGCTGGCGCCGGTCACGGCGAGCGATTCCGCGCTCTCTCCTCCGCCGGCGGTCGGCTTCTCCGGCAGCCCGGCCATCGACAGCGACGGCAAATTCGCCGGCATCGCGCTGTTGAAGCCGGCAATGGTGGCGGGACCTGCGACATCGGTGCCGGCCTCGCAGGCGGTGATGGTCTCCGCTGAAGCGGTCCGTGATTTCCTGAAAGCAAACGCCGTCACAGCGAACGGCGCATCGACGGATGCGAAGGCGGCGGTCGTGCGCGTGATCTGCGTGCGGAAGTAGGGCAGGCGACACCATCAGGTCTCGTGTCCCGGACGCGGCGCAGCATGAAATGCTGCACCGCTGAGCCGGGACCCATGCCACCTCAAATTCGGTGCACGAAAATTTTCTGGGCCCCGGCTCTGCAGCGCACCGCTTCGCGCTGCGCTGCGTCCGGGGCACGAAAACCTAATCCAGCCTGAACCTGATTCCGCTCTTTGCGAGCCCTCCCGAAATTCCAACCGGCGTGCCATCTGCACGCCAGCAAGCGGCGCCAGTCATGGTGCCATCGTCGTGGAAGGCGATGCCGTTCATGCCGCCGGCGACAGTCGCAACGGGCTGGACCTTGTGGCCGAGCCCCGCGAGTTTCGCGCGCACGCTCTCCGACACCGTCTGCTCGACCTCGAGCGCGTTGCCCTCGGTCCAGACGCGCGGCGCCTCGACGGCTTCCTGCAGGGTCATGCCGTGGTCGATCAGATTGATCAGCGCCTGCATCGCGCTCGGGAAGATGCGTTTTCCTCCGGGCAGGCCGAGCGCATAACGCAACTTGCCGCCGTTCAGCGCCATCATCGGCGACATCGAAGTGGTGACGCGCTTGCCCGGCGCCAGCGACAGCGCGTGGCCGGGGCGCGGATCAAACAGGTTCATGTAATTGTTGGCGATGGCGCCGAGACCCGGGATCATGATCTTGGCGCCGAACAGATTGTTGATGGTCTGCGTGGTCGCGACCACGTTGCCGAAGGCATCGGCTGCCGTCATATGCGTGGTGTGTGCGCCTTCGAGCTGCGACACGCCGGCGCCCCAGGTCTGCGCCCGCGACGGATCGATGGCGCGGCGGCGCTCCTCGGCGTAGGCCTTCGACGTCAGCTGCTCCACGGGCACGCCGACATAGTCGGGATCGCCGCTGGCCGCGGCGCGATCGGCAAAGGCGATCTTCAGGACTTCGGCGAGGTAGTGGATAGTTTCGGGCGTGCCGAAGCCGAGGCCGCCGATGTCGTAGCCCTCCAGGATGTTCAGCATCTGCGCGATATGCACGCCGGAAGCAGCCGGCGGCGGCGGGCCAAGGATGGTCCAGCCGCGATAGTCGGCGCGGATCGGCTGCCGCTCGACGGTCTTGTAGTTCGTGAGATCGTTGCGGCGAATGAAGCCGCCGGTCCTTTCCATGTAGTCGACGAGGATGTCGCCGAGCGATCCTTCGTAGAGCGCGGTCTCACCGTGGTCAGCGATAGTGCGCAAGGTCTCGGCATATTCGGCCTGCACCACGCGCTCGCCGACCTTGAGTGGCTCGCCATCAGGCAGATAGATCGCCGCGATCGGCTTGTCCTTGCGCATCTCGGCGGCGCTCTCGCTGATGCATTCGTGCAAGTAAGGCGTCGCCGCATAGCCGCGCGCAGCGTGCTTGATCGCGGGCTGCATGACATCGGCGAGGCTCATGGTCCCGAACCGGCGCAACGTTTCGCACCAGGCTTTCAGTGAGCCCGGCACCGCGACCGCCTTCGGGCCGTTGAGATTCTCGTTGCCGACGGTGTCGAACACGTCATGCGCCGCGCCGGGCTTGGAAGTGTAGGTGGTATCGCGCACCGCCGATGGCACGGTGCTCTGGCCGTCGATGAAGCGATGGCTGCCGTCGGCGAGCCGGATATGCGCCATACCGCCGCCGATGATGCCGACCATCATCGGCTCGACCACGGTCAGCGTGAACAGGGTCGCGATCGCAGCATCGATGGCATTGCCGCCGGCCGCCAGCATCTCGGCGCCGGCGCTGGAAGCCAGGGGATGGTTGCTGACCACCATGCCGCGGCTCGATACCGCAGGCATTTTCTGGCATTCAAAGGTCGTTGCCGTCCGGTCGCGCCAGTTTCCGCCCATGCCGCTTCGTCCTTCTCATTCAGGGCGGCGAGCACATCATACGCAGGACCACGGGTCCAGTATTGGTACGGATTAGCTGGCATTCCCGATTCTGCCACAAGCCCGGCCGAATTACTTCGCTCCGCGCTTTCAATGACGTCGTCATGCCCGAGCTTGTCCCGGGCATCCACGTCTTGGCTGCAGTGAAGAACGTGGATAGCCGGGACGAGCCCGGCCATGACGCTGAAGAGACATCAGTCGCGATCACTCCCTCTCGCGCAGCCAGGTTTCACGCCGCACAATCCATTTCTCAGACTTCGACTGTCCGCCATGATGGGCGAGCTCGATGAAGCCGACGAATTCCGCACCAGTCTTCTGCTTGACCCGGCGCGAAGCTTCGTTGGTCGCGGCGTTGCAGACATAGAAATGGTCGAGGCCGAGCGTGAGGAACGCAAAATCGTTCACCGCGGCGATCGCCTCCGTCATCAATCCGCGCCGCCAGTAGGACTCGGCCAGCCAGAAGCCGCGATTGCCTTTAAGGCCTTCGGCACGGGGGCGCAGATGTATGTTTCCAATCGCCTCGCCATCGCCGCCCTTCAGCACCAGCACCCAGAGATGGATTTCCTCACCGGCCGAGATCTTGTCGAGCTGCAGCCGGACGAAGGTTTCCGCACCATCTGCCGGGTACGGCCAAGGCACGACGGTGGAGAGATGCTGGATGATGTTCCAGTTGTCGAAATGGCGCTGGATCGCCGGCGCGTCAGACAACGCGAGCGGACGCAAGATCAGCCGTTCGGTCTCAAGCTGCGGCGTCTGCATGGCCGGCTATTTCTGACACTTCGGACACCAGAAGGTCGACCGGCCGTTTTGGGTGAAGCGCTTGATCGTGCCGCCGCAACCGGGCGTCTTGCAGGTCTCGCCTTCGCGGTCATAGACCTTGAACGAGTGCTGGAAATAGCCAAGCTCGCCCGAGGTCTGGCGATGGTCGCGCAAGCTCGAGCCGCCGGCCTTGATGGCGTCGTTCAGCACGGTGTGGATCGCACCGACCAGTCGCTTCGCATGATCGGTCGGTTCGCCTCCACCAACGCCCTTGCGCCCCTTGGTCGCGAGCGTCGCGGCGATCCGGCGCGGCGACAGATGCGAGCGATGCAGGGCTTCGCAGACATAGATGTTACCGAGCCCGGCGACCACGCGCTGATCGAGCAGCGCGGCCTTCAGGCTCGTGGTCTTGCCATCGCATGACCGCGCCAGCATCGCGGCGTCGAACTCGTTGCCGAGCGGCTCGGGGCCGAGCCCGCGCAGCAGCGGCTCGTCCTCGAGCGCATTGCGCGCGATCACTTTCATGTAGCCGAAGCGGCGCGGGTCGTTGAACACGATGTCGGCGCCCGAGGACATCCGGAACAGCACGTGGTCGTGCGTTGAGTCCTTAGCCCGCGGATAGTGAAACTCGCCCGGCATAGCGTCGTTGTCCGGCTTGATGACGCGGAACGAGCCCGACATGCCCAGATGCATCAGAAGCACATCGCCGGAGGCAAGATCGGCCATGAGATATTTTGCGCGGCGTCCGAGCCCCGTGACGACTTGCCCCTGGAGCCGGGCCACGAAATCCGGCTGGAAGGGAAAGCGCAGATCGGGCCTGCGGGCCTCCGCGACGACGATTTTTGCACCCTCCATGACCGGCTGAAGGCCACGGCGGACGGTCTCGACTTCGGGCAATTCAGGCATGGTCAGGCATTCACCTTATGAGGGCGGTGTGATAGCGCCATTGCGGCGGCCGCGCTATGGTCCGCCTCGTGGAGCAGAGTAATGGATCGGCCGGGCGAAACCACGCATTTTGGCTTCAGGGACGTTCCCCTGGGGGACAAGCAGACGCTGGTGAACGATGTGTTTCACAGCGTGGCGACGCGCTATGACCTGATGAACGACCTGATGTCCGGTGGCCTGCACCGGGTCTGGAAGGACATCATGATCAATGCGCTCAACCCGCCGCGGAGCGACCGGCCGTTCAGGCTGCTCGACGTTGCCGGCGGCACCGGCGACATTTCGTTCCGCGCCGTCAAGGCGGCGGGCTCCGGCTTCCATGCCACCGTCTGCGACATCAACACCGAGATGCTGGCCGTGGGGCGCGAGCGCGCCGCAAAGCGGCATCTCGAGACCCAGGTCGATTTCGTCGAAGGCAATGCCGAAGCGCTCGCCTTCGCCGAACGCAGCTTCGATGCATATACGATCGCTTTCGGCATTCGCAACGTGCCGCGGATCGATCTCGCGCTGCGCGAGGCCTATCGCGTGCTCAAGCCGGGCAGTCGTTTCCTGTGCCTGGAATTCTCGACCGTCGAGATGCCCGGGCTTGACCAGCTCTATGACCTGTTTTCGTTCAAGGTGATCCCGCCGCTCGGCCGCATGGTTACGGGCGATTCCGAGTCCTACCAGTATCTCGTCGAATCGATCCGCAAGTTTCCGAAGCCAAACGCCTTCGCCGACATGATCCGCGACGCCGGCTTTGCCCGCGTGAGCTGGCAGATATTGTCCGGCGGCATCGTCGCGCTGCATTCGGGCTGGCGTTTGTGATTTCCGCCTTCACCCACATTGTGCGCCTGATCCGCGCCGCGTTCGTGTTCGCCCGCGAGGGCGTGTTCGGTTCGGTCGATCCGAGCCTGGTGCCGCCGCCCGGACAGGTCGCGCTGAAACTCGCGCGACTCGTCGAGCGGCGCGGCGTCAAGCAAGGTCCGCGAATATCCCGCGCGCTGACGCGGATGGGACCGGCCTATCTCAAGCTCGGCCAATTCCTGGCGACGCGGCCCGACGTGGTCGGCGTCGGCATGGCGCGCGACCTCGAAAGCCTCCAGGACCGCCTGCCGCCGTTCTCGCAAGCCGAAGCGGAAGCTGCGATCACGAGTTCGCTGGAGCGGCCGCTGGCGGACGTGTTCGCGAGCTTCGGCCCGCCGGTCGCTGCCGCCTCGATCGCCCAGGTGCATCGCGGCGAAATCTTGCGCGACGGCATTCGAAAGCCGGTCGCGATCAAGGTGCTGCGGCCCAACGTTGCCGCGCGCTTCCGCCGCGACCTCTCCGACTTCTTCTTCGTCGCGCACAAGGCCGAGACCCATTCGGCCGAAGCGCGGCGCCTGCGCCTCGTCGAAGTCATCAACACCATGTCGCGCTCGGTCGCGATGGAGATGGATCTGCGGCTGGAAGCCGCCGCGCTGTCCGAGATGGCGGAGAACACGCACGACGATCCCGATTTCCGCGTGCCGACCGTCGATTGGGACCGCACCACGCACAACGTGCTGACGATGGAGTGGATCGACGGTATCGCACTGAACGATCACAAACGCCTGGCAGAGGCGCAGGTCGACCTGCCCGATCTCGGCCGCAAGGTGATCCAGAGCTTTCTGCGGCACGCGCTGCGCGACGGTTTCTTCCACGCCGACATGCATCCGGGCAATCTGTTCCTGGATGATGCCGGCCGTCTCGTCGCGGTCGATTTCGGCATCATGGGCCGGCTCGGCATGAAGGAACGGCGCTTCCTCGCGGAGATCCTGCTCGGCTTCATCACCCGCAACTATCGCCGCGTCGCCGAAGTGCATTTCGAGGCGGGCTATGTCCCCGCACACCACTCGGTCGAAAACTTTGCGCAGGCAATCCGGGCCATCGGCGAGCCGATCCACAACCGCACCGCCGAGGAGATCTCGATGGCGCGGCTGCTGACGCTGCTGCTCGAAGTCACCGGCCTGTTCGACATGACCACGCGGCCCGAGCTGATCCTGCTGCAGAAGACCATGGTGGTGGTCGAGGGCGTCGCGCGCGGCTTCGATCCCAAGCTCGACATCTGGAAGATCGCCGACCCCGTGGTGCGTGAATGGATCGAGCGCAATCTCGGCCCGATCGGCCGGGTGCAGGGCGCGCTCTCGGGGACAGGCGATCTTGCCCGCGTGCTGACGAACCTGCCCGACATCGCCGCGCGTTCGGTCAAGGTCCTCGAGCAGCTCGAGACCATGACCCTGGACGGCATTCGGCTCTCGCCGGAGAGCATCGCGGCGATGGGCCGGAGCGAGGGTCGCAAGAACCGCTGGCGCACCGTGGCGCTCTGGATCATCGCCGCCACCTTCATCGGTATCCTGATCGCCATTCGGAATTTATGATTGCACTGCAATCATGGTAGCGATAGCATCGCTATCATTCTGTGCTGGAGGGCGTCATGGCAAGCCTGACCATCCGCAAGCTCGACGACGCCGTCAAAACCTATTTGCGCCTGCGCTCGGCCAAGAACCGCAGATCAGTCGAGGAAGAGGTTCGGGTCATCCTGCGGGAGCTGATCGAGGGCCGCGAGGAGCCCCTGAAGCCCGCCGCATCCTCCAGCCCGACGCCTCAGCGCACCGGCGCCCTCCCCGAGGCCAGCGTCACCCTGATTATTGGCGGCGGGATCGCGGCCTATAAATCGCTCGACCTGATCCGAAGGCTGAAGGAGCGCCGCGTCGAGGTCCGCTGCGTGCTGACCAAGGCGGCGCAGCAATTCGTCACGCCGCTGGCCGTGAGCGCACTGTCGCATGAACGCGTCTATACTGACCTGTTCGACCCTCAGAGCGAGTTCGACGCCGGCCATATTCGCCTCGCGCGCGATTGCGACCTGATCGTGGTGGCGCCGGCCACCGCCGACCTGATGGCGAAGATGGCGAATGGCCATGCCGACGATCTCGCCAGCGCCATCCTGCTCGCAACCAACCGGAAGATCCTGCTCGCGCCGGCGATGAACCCGCTGATGTGGAACAACGCGGCGACCCGCCGCAACGTCTCGCAGCTTCAGCGTGACGGCGTGGTGCTGATCGGGCCCAATTCCGGCGAGATGGCCGAAGCGGGTGAGGCCGGCATCGGCCGCATGTCGGAGGCGATCGAGATCGCCACTGCCGCAGAGCGCCTGCTGCGGCCGCCGGTGCCGCGGCCGCTTGCCGGCAAGCGCGTATTGATCACCGCAGGTCCGACGCATGAGCCGATCGATCCGGTGCGCTACATCGCCAACCGATCCTCCGGCAAGCAAGGCTTTGCCATTGCCGCCGCTGCGCAGGCCGCAGGTGCCGAGGTGATTTTGGTCAGCGGCCCGGTCGGTCTTAGCGATCCCCAGGGCGTGACGGTCAAGCATGTCGAATCGGCCCGGCAGATGCTGGAGCAGGTGCAGGTGGCGCTCCCCGTAGACATCGCGATCTTCGCCGCGGCCGTGGCCGACTGGCGCGTCGCAAGTGAGGGCGAGCAGAAGCTGAAGAAGACCACGGCTGGCATGCCGCCGCTGCAGCTGGTCGAGAACCCCGATATCCTCGCCACGATTTCCAAGCTGACCGACAAGCGCCCGCCGCTGGTGATCGGCTTTGCCGCCGAGACCGAGCACCTCATCGACAACGCCAAATCCAAGCTTGCCCGCAAGGGCTGCGACTGGATCGTCGCCAACGACGTCTCGCCCGCCACGGGTGTGATGGGCGGCGACCGCAACACCGTGCATCTCATCAGCCGCAAGAATGGCGGGAAGAATGGTGAGATCGCAGTTGATTCCTGGCCGGTGATGACCAAGGAACAGGTCGCCACCGAACTGGTCGCGCGCGTCGCCAAGAGCGTGGCCGGCAAATCCCTGGAGCCCGCATCTTGAGCACGAAAGTCTCGGTCGAACTGCAACGCTTAGGCCATGCCGAGGGCCTGCCACTACCGGCCTATCAGACCACCGAAGCCGCCGGCCTCGACCTGATGGCCGCGGTTCCGGAGAGCGAGCCGATGACGCTTGCGCCCGGCCAATATGCGCTGGTGCCGACGGGGCTTGCGATCGCTTTGCCGCCTGGGCACGAGGCGCAGGTACGGCCCCGCTCGGGGCTTGCCGCCAAGCACGGCGTCACCGTGCTGAACTCGCCGGGAACGATCGACGCGGACTATCGCGGCGAGATCAAGGTGATCCTGATCAATCACGGCCAGGCGCCCTTCGTGATCAAGCGCGGCGAGCGAATCGCGCAGATGGTGGTCGCGCCGGTGGTGCAGGCTGCACTGGTTCCCGTGGCGACACTGTCCGCGACGGATCGAGGCGCCGGCGGCTTCGGCTCGACCGGCCGCTAAGACACGGCAAATACAGAGGAATCGTCCACAGAATGACGTGGGTCGAAAGGCCACGGCCGGCATTTTTGTCGCGCCGCCTTCTGCGTTCACGATCTGGACTCTTACCGGTGGAGTCGCGGTGAGGGTATTGTGTTTTGATTCGCGCACGACGGGGGTCGGTGTGCGTAGATTCGTGCGGTCTTGGGGCAACTATGTCAGGCGTGATCGAGTCGATGCGTCGGACGCTGTTGTCGTGCACATCGTTGGCGCGCAACGGCTTGTTGGGAGGCGCTCTAGCAGCGCTACTGCCGGCTGCGCCGGCTGAGGCCGCCGATCTCATCGACGCACTCTCCATCATACTGGACTTCAACCGGCAGGAACTCGCGGTGCTGGCCACCGCGCTGGCCTTGCTCGGCTTCACGGTCGTGGCCGCGATCCTGTTGATGCGCACGCGCGTGCGCTCGGCGAAGAACGAGGCGCGGTTGCGCGCGCGAATCGGGGAATTGCAACTGCAGGCCGACCGCTTCGGCGCGCTGCTGTTCGCCGAGCCGCAGATCCTGATCTCCTGGCCGGCCGGCGACGATCGCGCGCAGATTTCCGGCGACATCTCGATGGTACTGCCGCGCGGCTCCTCTCCGCAGCGCGTGCTCGCGTTCGGAACCTGGCTGCCGCCGGAACCCGCGCTCCAGATGGACCACGCGATCGACGCGCTCCGCGACCGCGGCGATGGGTTCCAGCTCACGCTGACCACGGCGCACGGTCACACGCTCGAGGCGATCGGACGTGCGATCGGCGGCCAGGCCATTGTCAGGATTCGTGAACTCTCCGGGCTCCGGCGCGATCTGGCCGAAACCAATCTGCGCTACAGGGCCCTCTCCGACGAGACCGAGATGCTGCGCGGTTTCGCCGCTGCCTCGCCGTGGCCGATCTGGGCCAAGGCCGATAACGGCGCGCTGACCTATGCCAATCCGGCCTATGTGCGCGCGACCGAGGCGAACAGCGTCACCGACGCCCAGGAGCGCAAGCTTGAGCTGCTCGACAGCGCCGACCGCACCGCGATGGAGCGGGGACTGAAGGATGCCGCCAGCTTCACCTCACGACTGCCGATCGTGATCGGCGGCGAGCGGCGCATCTACGACGTGCGCGCCGTCAATGTCGGCAGCAGCAGCGTCGGCATCGCCATCGACGCCAGCGAGGCCGATGCGCTGAGCTCGGCGCTGGTGCGGATGGCAGAGGCGCATCGCCGCACGCTCGACCAGCTCTCCTCCGGCGTCGCTGTGTTCGACGGCCAGCGCCGGCTCGCCTTCTACAACGATTCCTACCGGCGACTGTGGGACCTCGACCGCACCTTCCTCGACGCCAATCCTGACGATTCCAGCGTGCTCGACCAGCTTCGCGCCGCGCGCAAGCTGCCCGAGCAGCCGGACTTCCGCGCCTGGAAGGCCAAGCTGCACGAGGCCTATCGCGCGGTCGAGACCGCGAAAGAGACCTGGTATTTGCCCGACGGGCGCGCGCTGTCCGTCGTCACGACGCCAAATCCGGAAGGTGGCGTCACCTATCTGTTCAACGACGTCACCGAGAGCCTTGACCTCGCCCGCCGCTTCGACGGCCTGATCCGCGTCCAGCGCGAGACGCTGGACAGCCTCGCCGAGGGCGTCGCGGTGTTCGGCAGCAACGGCAAGGCGCAGCTGTTCAACCCGGCCTTTGCGCGGATGTGGAAGCTGTCGAGCGATGCGCTGCGCGACGCGCCTCATATCCAGACGGTCGAAGGCTGGTGCCATCAGCTTTTCGACGACCCCGTGGTCTGGCGGCAGATCCGCGAAGCCATCACCTCGATCGAGAACCGCGCCGACGTGCCGCTCAAGCTGGAGCGCAAGGACGGCAGCGTGCTCGACGGCATGATTCGGCCGCTGCCCGACGGCGCCACCATGCTGACGTTCCAGGACATCACCGACACCGAGAACGTCGAACGCGCGCTGCGCGAACGCAACGAAGCGCTGGAGGCGGCA
>JAEWFG010000057.1 GCA_023388935.1 Pseudomonadota bacterium
CCGCCATGTAGGCCGCATGCGGTCCGCCATAGCCCATCGGCACGCCGAAGCGCTGGGCGGAGCCGATGGCGATGTCCGCGCCAAGCTCGCCGGGCGAGGCGAGCAGTGTCAGTGCCAGGAGATCGGCGGCAACGATCGCGAGTGCGCCCTTGGCGCGCAATGTCGCGATCGCGGGCCTGAGGTCACGCACGGCGCCCGAACTGCCGGGATATTGCAGCAGCGCACCAAGCACGTCCGTCTTGTCGAGATCAACGAGGGGATCGCCGACGATCAGGTTCCAGCCCAGCGGCTCGGCGCGGGTGCGCATCACGGCGAGCGTCTGCGGATGCACGTCCTTGTCGACGAAGAAGGCTTTCGCTTTCACCTGCGAGTGCCGCTCCGCGAGCGCCATCGCCTCGGCCGCCGCGGTCGCCTCATCGAGCAGCGAGGCGTTGGCGACGTCGAGCCCGGTGAGATCGCAGATCATGGTCTGGAAGTTGAACAGCGCCTCCAGCCGGCCCTGGCTGATCTCGGGCTGGTAGGGGGTGTAGGCCGTGTACCAGGCCGGGTTCTCCAGGATGTTGCGCTGGATCACCGCGGGCAGGATCGTGCCGGAATAACCTTGGCCGATCAGCGAGGTGAAAACCTGGTTCTGGCTCGCGAGCTCGCTCATGTGTGCGATCGCCTCGGTCTCGCTGAGCGGCTTGCCGAGATCGAGCGGGGATGCCTGCCGGATGGAGGCCGGCAGCGTTTCCCCCATCAGCGCATCAACGCTCTTGGCGCCGACGGCCTCCAGCATTGCGCCGACGTCGCGCGCCGATGGGCCGATGTGGCGGCGAACGAAACTGGCGGCGATGTCGCCGTTGGACTTGCGGTGCGCGGTCATCGCTTGCTCCATCGTCCTTAAGCGGTGTGGGCCTTGTAGGCGGCTTCATCCATGAGGCCGCCGAGCTCGCTCTTGTCGGCAATCCTGATCTTGAAGAACCACGCTGCGCCTTGCGCATCCGAGTTCACCAGCGCCGGCTCGCCGGCGAGCGCGTCGTTCGCCTCGAGCACTTCGCCTGATATCGGCGCGTAGACGTCCGAGGCGGCCTTCACCGATTCCACGACGGCTGCCGCTTCCGTCTTCTTCAGCGTGCGGCCGACCTTGGGCAGTTCGACGAATACGACGTCGCCGAGCTGGGACTGCGCGTAGTCGGTGATGCCGACGGTGGCGACGTCGCCGTCGATCGCCAGCCATTCATGGTCGGAGGTGTACAGCGTCGTGGTCATTCACAGGTCCTCAGCGTTTGTAGGTGTTTTTCACGAAGGGCATGGCGGCGACTTGCAGCGGCAATCGCTGCCCGCGCACCTCGGCGTAGAGTTGTGTGCCGAGCGCGCTCTGACTCGTGGGCACATAGCCCATCGCAACCGGCGCATTCAGGCTCGGGCCAAAACCGCCAGATGTGACCTTTCCGATGGGCTCGCCTGCGGTCGCGTCCGCAAACAGCAGCGCGCCCTCGCGCACCGGCGCGCGGCCATCGGTGCGCAGCCCGACGCGGCGGCGGCCTGCGCCTTGATCGAAATGAGCGAGGATCTTCTCGGTGCCGGGGAAGCCGCCGGCGCGGGCGCCGCCGCTGCGGCGGCTCTTCTGCACCGACCATTCCAGCCCGGCCTCGACCGGCGTGGTCGCGGTGTCGATGTCGTGGCCGTAGAGGCAGAGCCCGGCCTCCAGCCGCAGGCTGTCGCGGGCGCCGAGGCCGATCGGCATCACGTCGGGATTTTCCAGGAGCGTCTTGGCGAGGCGTTCGGCGTCGCCTGCAGGAACCGAAATCTCGAACCCGTCCTCGCCGGTATAGCCTGAGCGCGAGACGAAACAGTCGATGCCGGCAACCTTGTGCGGGCCGGCGTCCATGAATTTCAGAGACGGGGCCTCTGCACAAAGTTTCGCCAGCACCGATTCCGCCTTCGGACCCTGGAGCGCGATCAGGGCGCGGTTTGCGAGCGAATCGATGATGCAGTCGTCGGAGAGATGTGCGCGCAGATGCGCCTCGTCCTCGGCCTTGCAGGCGGCGTTGACGACCAGGAACAGGCGATCGCCGAAATTGGCGACCATCAGATCGTCCAGGATGCCGCCATCCGCATTGGTGAACTGGGCGTAGCGCTGCCGGCCCGGCGCAACCGAAACGATGTCCTGCGGCACCAGCCGCTCCAGCGCGCGCGCGGCGTCCTCAACCTTGCCCGATTTCGGCCGGAGCGCGATCTGGCCCATGTGGGAGACGTCGAACAGGCCGGCTTTGCTGCGGGTATGGAGGTGCTCCTTCAGGACCCCTGCCGGATATTGCACGGGCATGTCATAGCCCGCGAACGGCACCATCTTGCCGCCGAGCGACACATGAAGGTCGTAGAGGGGGGTACGTCGGAGGGAATCTCGGTCGTCGCGCGCAAGCATCACAGGGGCCCTCGGCGGTTCCGCGGGGAGGATTCCCCGATGGACGCCAGTCGAAGCCCCATCTGTCGCTGTGCCTGAGAGTATTATCCCGTCGGCGGACGCAATCCGGGCCTAAGCCCGTCGGCGCCTCTTTCCAGATGCTGTCAAAGCCACACGGTCCTTTTGCCTGAGAGTTTCCGGGGCGGTTGCTCCTTCGGCGCCGGCTACCAAAAGCCGGTCTCTCCCGACGTGGCCGTACGATACAGATGGGTAGAGACCACAGCCCGGCCAAGCCTGTCAACGCGCGTTCCGTGCCTTTCAACGGGATTGCGCGCCCGCGGCAACCCACTGATCTCCCTGCACAGTTTCTGGACAGCGAAGCTGGCCTTGTCTAAAAGCGCTTTGGCCCGCAGATATCAGCCTAAATCACAGGTTTTGATGGCCTTTGGCGGGTCCAAGCACACCCGATTGGATGAACATGAGCGGCGTCAACGAGATCAGGTCGACCTTTCTGAACTTCTTTGCCGAGAACGGCCACGAGATCGTGTCGTCCTCGCCATTGGTGCCGCGCAACGATCCGACGT
>JAEWFG010000075.1 GCA_023388935.1 Pseudomonadota bacterium
GCACCAAGATCTGGACGTCGTCGGCGCATATCGCCGATTACATGATCGCGATCTTCCGCACGTCACCGCCGACTAAGGAAAACCGCCGCCACGGCCTGACCCAGTTCCTGGTCAAGATGAAGCAGCCGGGGATTCAGGTGAACCCGATCGGCCAGATCACCGGCCAATACGAGTTCAACGAGGTCGTCTTCACCGACTTCTTCGTGCCTGAGGATCACGTGCTCGGCGAGGTCGACGGCGCCTGGAAGCAGGCGACATCCGAGCTCGCCTATGAGCGCTCGGGCCCCGAGCGCTTCCTCGAAACCTACTACGTGCTGACCGAACTGGTCCGCGCGGTCGGCAGGAATCCGGATACGCGCAGTGCCGAAGGCATCGGAAGGCTGGTTGCACAACTTCACACCATGCGACGCATGTCGGTCTCGGTTGCCGGCATGCTGCAGGCCGGCAAGGAGCCGGTGGTGGAAGCGTCCATCGTCAAGGACATCGGCACGGTCTGGGAGCAGCAGCTTCCGCACCGCGTGCGCGATCTCGCCGCTTTCGTCGAGGAAACCGCGACCAACCGCGAAACGCTGGAGCGGCAGCTCGACTTTGCCATCAAGACCGCGCCGAAACTCACCATCCAGGGCGGCACCACCGAGGTGCTGCGCGGCATCATCGCCCGCGGCTTGGGCCTGCGGTAGATGAGATCGAAACCCCGGCCGTGCGCTCCGTTCACCTCTCCCAAGGGGAGAGGTCGGCGCGTAGCGCCGGGTGAGGGGATACGGTCCCTCGAAGGATCACAGCCCCTCACCCGATTTGCTGGCGCAAATCGACCTCTCCGTATGGGAGAGGTGGTTCTTCGCTACTGAAATACTGGAGCCAAAAATGAGCATCTATAAAGATATCGGCGTCGAGAAGGTCGGGCATGTCGGCACCATCGAGATCCGCCGCCCGCCGCTCAACTTCTTCGACATTTCGCTGATCAACCAGATCGCTGATGCGCTCGACGAGTTCGACCGCGACATCGAGATCCGCGCCTCCGTTCTCTCGGCGCAGGGCAAGGCGTTCTGCGCCGGCGCCAATTTTGGCGATCCGGCCCGACAGGCGCAGGAAGCGCAGGAGGCCGAGAAAAATGCAAAGGGCGACCCGGCCGATAATCTCGGCCCGATCAACCATCTCTACATCCAGGCCGTGCGCATCTTCCGCGCCAAGAAGCCGATCGTCGCCGCCGTGCAGGGCGCCGCCATCGGCGGTGGGCTCGGTCTCGCGGTGTCGGCGGACTTCCGCGTCACCTGCCCCGAAGCGCGCTTCTCCGCGAACTTCACCAAGCTCGGCTTCCACCCGGGCTTTGGCCTGACGGTGACGCTGCCTGAGCTGATCGGCAAGAACAACGCCGAGCTGATGTTCTACACCAGCCGCCGCGTCACAGGCGAAGAAGCCGTCAAATGGGGCCTTGCCAACGTGCTGGTGCCCCAGGACCAGGTGAAGGCGGGAGCGATGAAGCTCGCCGCCGAGATCGCCGAATGCTCCCCGCTCGGCCTCCTCTCCACCCGCGCCACGATGCGCGCAAGCCTCGCCGACCGCGTCATGGCTGCGACCAATCACGAGCTCGCCGAGCAGACGCGGCTGCGCGGGACGGAAGATTTCAAGGAAGGCGTGAAGGCCACGGAAGAACGCCGCGCGGCGAACTTCAAGGGGCGGTAGCTACCGCCTCATCGCGCCAACTCTGGCCTGTGGTTATGGATTCCGGGCTCGCGCTTTGCGCGCCCCGGAATGACGTAACCGGCGTTCTACTGTTGCTGCATTCTCCGCTGTCGTCCCCGCCTAGCGCGCAATTGCGGGCGGGGGGCGGGGACCCATAACCACAGGGAAAAGTCGTGGCGCGAGGTTGGTCGCCACGAGCCCTTGTCAAACTTGCCCCTGTGGTTATCGCGACGAGCGCAAGCGCTCGCGCGGAGGTCCGGGATTCTTTCCCACCACCAACGCGTCGACGATCGTCACGCCCTGCCCTTCGGCGTGCACCAGCACCGGGTTGAGCTCGATCTCCGCGATCTCACCCGCATGCCGTGCGGCGAGCACGGAGATGTCGGCGATCAGTTGCGCCAGCGCTGCAACATCCGCTTTCCCCGCGCCGCGAAAACCGTTCAGCAGCGGCGCGGCCTTCAGACCCGCCAGCATCGCGTCCGCCTCCTGCGCGCCGACCGGCGCGGGGCGATAAACGACGTCGCGGAACAGCTCGGTGGTGATGCCGCCGAGGCCGACCATGACCATGGGACCGAAGGTCTTGTCGGTCATCGTGCCGATGATGATCTCGACGCCGCGCTTCGCCATCGGACCGACCAGCACGCCCTGGATCGCTGCCTCCGGGCGATGCTTGCGTGCATTGTCGAGCAGCGCCTCGAACGCCAGAAACACCTCGCCCTTGGTGGTGATGTTGACGCGCACGCCGCCGACCTCGCTCTTGTGCGCGATATCAGGCGACTGGATCTTCATCACCAACGGGAGACCGATGCGGGCGACCGCTGCATCGAGCTCGCTCTTTTCTTTCACCAGGACTTCATCCGGCAGCGCGATTCCGGCCGCGCGGAGCAGCGCCTTGCTGTCGGCCTCGGACAGGACGGGCGACGTCAGATGCGCCGAGAGATCGCGCGTCGAAAGCCGCGCGTCGTCGGCGAGCTTCGGCAGGCTGAACTTCGCGTAGTCGACGAGCTGCCGTATCGCGACGCCGGCGTGGGTGAGGCCCGAGAGCACCACGACTCCGGATTTCGCAAGATCGTGCCGGGCGAAGTCCGACGGTAGCGTGTAGGAATAGAACACCACCGGCTTCCTCTGCGCCGACAGCACCGGCTTCAGTTCAGCCTCATTGAAGGGCCTGCGCACCTCGCTCGACAGCGACAGCAAGACCAGAATTGCATCGACCTCGTCGGAAGCAGTCAGCAGATCGACGCTCTTTTGCAAACCGCCCGACGTCACGCCTTGCGCTGTGACGTCGATTGGATTGCGCGCGCTGCCGTAGGACGGCATCAGCCTCTTGATTTCCGCCTGGACCGGCTCGGAGAGCTCCGGCACCCGCAAGCCATGTAGCGCCACAGCATCGGCGCCCCAGATGCCGGCGCCGCCCGACACCGTCACCACTGCGACACGATCGCCTTTCGGCAGGGGGTTACTCGCGAACACCGCAGCGATCGTCAGCGCCTCGTCGAGATCGCTGGAGACGATGAAGCCGTATTTTGCGAACACCGCATCGTAAGCCGTAGACCATCCGGCCATGCTCGCGGTGTGCGAAGCTGCTGCACGCTCACCTGCACCGGAGCGGCCGACCTTGGTGACGATGACCGGCTTCTTCATCTCCGCCGCGCGCCGGGCGGCGGCCAGGAATTTGTCGACGTCGCGGATGCCTTCGATGAAGAGCAGGATCACGTCGGTCGAGGCGTCCTGCACCAGATATTCGAGGAATTCCCCGGCACCGAGATCGGATTCATTGCCGGCGCTGACGACATAGCTCACGGCAATTCCGAGCGCCTTGGCGCGGTGATAATAGGCGAAGCCGATGCCGCCGCTCTGGGCGACGATGCCGATCCGCTTCGTCGTCGCAACGAGCGGCACCACACCTGGCTTGACGTCGACCGCAGGGCTGAACGTCGCCGCCACCCGCTGCGCCTGGCTGAAAAAGCCCTCGGCATTCGGGCCGGAGATTCGCATGCCCGTGCGCTTGGACAGCGCCGCGATCGCGTCCTGCATCGCCGCGCTGTCGCCGCCCTCTTCCGCGAAGCCGGAGGAGATGATGACGGCATTCTTCACACCAGCGGCCGCGCATTGTTCGAGCGCAGCAAGCACCGCACGCGCGGGAATGATGACGACGGCAAGATCGATCGGCGCACCGATCTCGGCGATCGACTTGTAGCAGGCGAGCCCGTCGATCTCGGCATAATTCGGGTTCACCGGATAGATTGCTCCGGGATACTCGTTCTTGCGCAGCATCGCGAGCAGCCGCCCCGGTATCTTCTCATGATCGCGCGAGGCGCCGATCAGTGCGATGCTCGCGGGCGCGAAGAAACTGTCGAGCGGATGCGGCATGTGACGTTCCTTATTGCTGTTGACCGCACCGCGCCCTATTTCCCCGTCATCCCCGCGCAGCGGCGAAGCCGCTGTCGCTGGAGGCGCCGGAGCGTAGCGGAGGCCTCGAAGGATGAACGGCCCCGCCGATGGCCGTCGCCCTTCGAGGCTCGCCGAAGAGGCGAACACCTCAGGGTGACGCATCACCGCCAAGCAATCAACTGACGCGGAACGTCACTCCGCCCAGCAGAAACTCATTGCCCGCAACCGCCAGCCCCTTCGCTTTGGCGGCATGCAGCACACGCGCCGTATCGGCAACCCGGAACTCCAGCGCGCTCATGATCTCGCTCGTGCCATTGACGAAGCGGAAGCTGGCATTAGGCAACTTCAGCTCCGCACCGTCGCCAGCCTTGCCAGGCGCAATGCCAATGATCTTCCCCCAATGTTCCGCCAGCCCCTGCGGATCCTGGCTCAGCATCTCCACGGCCGTCAGCGCCTGCGTCACGTCCTTGCGGATGAATTTCTGCCAGTCCGGCCCCGCCGGAGGATACGGGCCCAGAATGTCGTCACTGCCCTCGGTATGGTTGAACTCGATGAAGGCGGCGCGGCAGTCGCGGGGGTGGAGCTGCACGCCGTGATAGGGCGCGTGGTCGATCACGTTGGCGGTACGCACGCCCATCGCATTGGCGTTGCGGCCGCGCTCATCCGGATCGTTGCAACAGAAGATTGCCATGTAGCCGCCGCGGCCGCCGGTCTTCTCGATGAAGCGGCCGGCCGTGGTGCCGTCCTTGAACGGCGCCACCACCTCCAGCAAAATCGTATCGACCGGAAGCAGCGCGTTCTCCAGGCCGTATTTCGCGACATTGCCGTCGCGATAGCACACCGCAAGGCCCATGATCTCTGCGATGTCCGAGATCACGGGCGCGAGCTGCGGCGCGACCAGGCAGATCTGTCGCAGCCGCATATAGGGCGCCATCGTCATGCCCCCTTGAAGGTGGGCTTGCGCTTCTCGACGAAGGCCTTGGCGGCCTCCTTGTGGTCCTCGGTGTCGCCGCAGCGGGTGTGGTGGATCGCCTCGCCGTCGAAGCAATCCTCCAGCGCCAGATGCTCGGCATTGTTGATGTTGCGCTTGATGAAGCCGAGCGCGATCGAGGGGCCCCGTGCCAGCGAGAGCGCAAGCTCGTGCGCGGCGGCGTCGATCTCGGCGTCGGGAACGACCTTGGTCACCATGCCGATCGCATGCGCTTCCTTCGCGGTGAGCACCGGCGACATCAGATAGAGCTCGCGCGCCCGTGCGCTGCCGAGCAGTTGGGTCAGAAAATAGGTGCCGCCGTAATCGCCGGAGAAGCCGACCTTGGCGAAGGCCGTCGTGATCTTGCAGGATTCGGAGGCGATGCGCAGATCGCAGGACAGGGCCATCGAGAGGCCGGCGCCGGCCGCGGCGCCATCGAGCTGCGCCACCACGGGTTTCGGCATCTGGTGCAGAATGCGCGAGACCTCCATGCCGCGGCGCAGGTTCGCCATTTTCACTTCGAACGGCAGCGGCGCGCGGCCCGCGGCCATCGACTTGACGTCGCCGCCGACGCAGAACGAGCCACCCGCGCCCTTGAACAGCACCGCGCGCACTTCCGGATCGTCAGCCGCGCGTCGCGCCGCCTCGACCAGCCCGGCTACCATTTCGGGGTTGAGCGCGTTCTTCCGCTCCGGACGATTCATCGTGATGGTGAGCAGCCCGCCTTCGAGCTTCTGCAGGACCATGTCATTGCTCATGGGTGTTTGCCTCTTTTCTGTGGTGCCACTCTCTCATTTCGTCATTCCGGGGCGCGCGTAGCGCGAGCCCGGAATCCATCTCTCAACAGTCACTGCCGCCCGATGGATCCCACAATGCGCAATTGCGCATTGGGGTTCTCGCTTCGCGAGCCCCGGGATGACGGCGTGACTTCGTCACACCGTCACTTCTTCACCAGCGGACAGCGCGACTGCTCCAGCGACTGGAACGCCTCGCTGCCCGGCACAGTGGCGAGCAGCTTGTAATCGTCCCAGCGGCCCTTCGACTCCGACGGCTTCTTCACCTCGAACAGGTACATGTCGTGGATCATGCGGCCGTCCTCGCGGATCTTGCCGTTCTTGGCGAAGAAGTCGTTGATCGGCGTCTCCTTCATCACCTTGATGACCGCGACGGAGTCCGTCGTACCAGCCGCCTTCACGGCCTTCAGATAGTGCATGACGGAGGAATAGACGCCGGCCTGCGCCGAGGTCGGCACTCGCTTGGTGCGCTCCATGAAGCGCTTCGAGAACGCGCGCGTGTCGTCGTTGAGGTCCCAGTAGAACGCTTCCGCCAGCAGCAGGCCCTGCGCGGTCTCCAGCCCGATCGAGTCGATGTCGGAGACGAAGGCGAGCAGCGGCGAGACCTTCTGGCCGCCCTTGGTGATGCCGAACTCGGCCGCCTGCTTGATGGCGTTGACAGTATCGCCGCCGGCGTTCGCCAGTCCGATCACCTTCGCCTTGGAGGCCTGGGCCTGAAGCAGGAACGACGAAAAATCCGACGTGTTGAGCGGATGGCGCACGCTGCCGAGAACCTTGCCGCCGGTCTTGGTGACGACGGCGCTCGTATCCTTTTCCAGATCCTGGCCGAAGGCATAGTCGGCAGTCAGGAAGAACCAGGTGTCGAGGCCCGACTTGACGGCCGCAAGACCGGTCACGTTGGCCTGGCCGTAGGTGTCGAACACGTAGTGGATGGTGTAGGGGCCGCAGGCCTCGTTGGTGAGGCGGATCGAGCCCGGGCCGTTGAACATGATGATCTTGTTGCGCGCTTTCGCGATCTCGCCGGCGGCAAGCGCGGTCGCGGACGCCGCGACGTCGTAGATCATCTCGACGCCCTGGTTGTCGATCATGTCGCGGGCGATGTTGGCGGACAGGTCGGCCTTGTTGAGATGGTCGGCCGCCAGCACCTGGATCTTGCGTCCCAGCACCTCGCCGCCGAAGTCCTCCACGGCCATCTTGGCCGCGGTCTCGCTGCCGGGACCGGTGATGTCGGCATAAAGGCTCGACATGTCGAGGATGCCGCCGATCTTCAGCGGCGGCTTATCCTGGGCCTGCGCGGCGCTCGCACTCAGGGCAAACGCGGCGGCAAAAATGCCCGACAAAATATTCTTCATCGAAAAAGACCTCCCTTATCGCGCCGCGCTCTGTCGGCGCTTGATTATTGCTGTTGCCGCAATCATGCCGCAGGCGCAAGAGCGCAGCAAGCGCGGGTGCGAAGAGGACGCCCGTTCAGCGCGCGATTTCCGCAAAGCGGAATGGTGGCGGCAAGATGTTTCCACGTCGTCATTGCGAGCGCAGCAAAGCAATGACGGAGTGTGAGGCAATCGCGCGGCGTCACGCAACAAGTACCCCTTCGTTGTTCGCCACGTTTGCGCTAAGACTGAAGCGTAACACAACCTCTCCGGGTCATGTGACGCAACTGCCTCACCTCATCGTCGCATTTCTTCTCGTCGCGGGTCACACTGCGTTCGCGACGCCGTGCCAATTCGAGTCCCAAGGCGAAGGCCGCGTCGCCGCGATCGTCGATCCACGCAGTGTGCATCTCGACGACAACCGCGAGATCCGCCTCTCCGGGATCGAACCGACGGCGACGACGAAGCAGGCGCTGGCTTCGCTGCTCGTCGGCCGCGACGTGACACTGCGCGGCACCGATGACACGCCCGACCGTTACGGCCGGCAAGGCGCACTCATGTTCATCGGCGAGAGCGACACCTCGGTGCAGGCAGTGTTGCTCGCCCAGGGCGATGCCCTCGTCTCAGCCGAAATCACGGACAAGGACTGCGCAGCGGCCCTGATGGCATCGGAGACCGTGGCGCGGCGCCAAAAAAAGGGGAACTGGGCTGACCCGTCGGCCATAAAAAACACGGAAAGTTCGGACGATATTTTGGCCGGGATCGGGCGCTTTACGGTGGTCGAGGGCAAAGTCCTGTCGGTCCGGCAAGCTGGGGCAACGACCTACCTCAACTTCGGACGGAACTGGACACGCGGCTTTGCCGTGACTATTTCAAAACGCATGCTGCCGGCGTTCGAAAGCGCCGGGATCGCCCTTAAGCCATTGGAAAATAGACGTATTCGAGTCCGAGGCTGGGTCGAGGGGAATACGGGGCCGCGGATCGACGTGCTCCGGGTGGGACAGGTCGAGTTGCTGGGCGCAAACGATCCGACAGGGGTAAGGCCCTAGAGAGGGCCAGGCACGGGTTAAGCGACGTGGATGGGGTGCTAGAACGGCACGGACGAGGTGAATGCCGCCGCCTGCGGGCTGCGCCGGCGACGCTATGCCTTGTGCTGGGCGCGGCGCTCGCCGGTTGCGGCGACATGGGCCGGTTCCAGACCGCGGCACCCCCGCCGACGGTCGCGATGCCGAGGCCGAAGCCGGCAGTCGCGCAGACCCCCGCCACCGAGAAGGAGCACGAGCGCATCCTGGCGAGCTATGGCGGCGCCTATGACGACCCGCGGCTCGAATCGCTGGTCACCAAAACCGTCGAGCGGCTCGTCGCCGCCTCCGACCGCCCCGACCAGGGCTACCGGGTCACCATCCTCAATTCCGGCGCCGTGAACGCCTTCGCGCTGCCGAACGGCCAGCTCTATGTCACGCGCGGCCTGCTTGCGCTCGCCAGCGACACCTCGGAATTGTCCTCCGTGCTCAGCCACGAGATGGCGCATGTCCTATCCAAGCACGCGGCGATGCGCGAGGATCAGGCGCGCCAGGCCGCGATCGTCACCCGTGTCGTCACCGACATGAGCGCCGACCCCGATCTCACCGCGCTCGCGCTTGCCAAGACCAAGCTCACCATGGCGAGCTTCTCGCGTAACCAGGAGTTCGAGGCCGACGGCATTGGCATCGGCATTTCAGCCCGCGCGCATTTCGACCCCTATGGCGCAGCGCGCTTCCTCTCCGCGATGGAGCGCAATGCGGAGCTGAAGGCAGGCAAGAGTTCGCTCGATCCGCGCGCGCAGGACTTCACTTCGTCGCATCCGGCAACGCCGGAGCGCGTGCAGAATGCGCAGTCCATCGCGCGACAATATGCGGCGCCAGAAGGCGCCGAGCGCGACCGCGAAAGCTATCTCGCCGCGATCGACAACCTCGTCTATGGCGAAGACCCCAGCGAAGGTTTTGTGCGCGGCCGCAGATTCCTGCATCCGAAGCTCGGCTTCACCTTCCAGGCACCGGACAATTTCACGCTCGACAATACTGCGCAGGCGGTGATCGGCGTGCGCGACGGCGGCTCACAGGCGATGCGCTTCGACGTCGTGCGGGTGCCGGCCGAACAGTCGCTCGGCGATTATCTCAATTCGGGCTGGATGGAAGGCGTCGAGAAGGCCTCCACCGAGGACATCACGATCAACGGCTTTCCGGCCGCCTCTGCCACCGCCAAGGGCGATCAGTGGCAGTTCAAGGTCTATGCGCTGCGCTTCGGCAGCGACGTCTACCGCTTCATCTTCGCGACAAAGCAGAAATCGACCGAGAGCGAGCGCAATACGCGCGAGACCGTCAATTCATTCCGCCGCCTGACACTCGACGAGATCCAGGCCGCACGTCCGCTGCGTGTCAAGGTCATCACTGTGCAGCCCGGCGATACTGTCGAGTCGCTCTCCCACCGCATGGCCGGCGTCGATCATCCCGCCGAACGTTTCCGCGTGCTCAACGGCCTCGATCGCACCGCTCAGGTGAAGGTGCGCGACCGCGTGAAGATCGTCGCGGATTGAGGCTGCGCTGAGCGCGCGTTATCGGGGGCGCGCTGAACGCGAACCCCCGATGCGCAATTGCGCACAGTCCCGGCGTTCGCCGGGACGACAGTTGAGCAAGAGAAGCCGCCCGAGCGCCAATCGGCCGCTCGGAAACAACAGGCTAACGGCCCGGGTCCATGTCGCCCGCTTCGCGCTGGCCGCTGAGCCAGAGCGCGAGCAACGTCCAGAACGCGCCCGAGAGCAGATACGCTCCCGAAGCGATGACGCCGAGATTGATGGCGAGCAGCAGCGCCACCAGAGGAGCGAAGCCAGCGCCGAACAGCCAGGCCAGGTCAGAAGTCAATGCCGAGGCCGTGTAGCGGTACGCCTGCCTGAAGTTCGAGGCGATCGCGCCCGAGGACTGGCCGAAGGACAGGCCGAGCAGGATGAAGCCGATCACCATGTAGATGGTCTCGCCGAACGCGCCGGCATCGAGCAGCTGCGGGGCGAAGCCGCTGTAGATCGCGATCGCGATCGCCGATCCCATGAGCAGCGACTTGCGGCCGACGCGGTCGGCGATGATGCCGGAGACAACGATCGCGGCGACGCCGAACACGGCGGCGACCGTCTCGATGATCAAGAAGCGCACCGGGCTTTCGCGGGTGAACAGAAACACCCAGGACAGCGGAAACACCGTGACCATGTGGAACAGCGCGAAGCTCGCCAGCGGCGCGAACGCACCGAGCATGATGTTGTGGCCTTCGCGCGCAACAGTCTCGGAGATACGCGAGGGCTGCAATTCGCGGTTTTCGAACTGCGATGCATATTCCTCGGTCGACACCATGCGCAGGCGCGCGAACAGCGCCACGACGTTGATCGCGAACGCGACGAAGAACGGATAGCGCCAGCCCCAGTCGAAGAAGTCTTCGGCCGAGAGATTTCCGGCGAAATAGGCAAACAGCGCGCTCGCCACGATCAGACCGAGCGGGGCCCCCAGCTGCGGCACCATCGCGTACCAGCCGCGCTGCGAAGGCGGCGCGTTCAGCGCCAGGAGCGAAGCCATACCGTCCCAGGTGCCCCCCCAGGCCAGACCCTGCGCGATGCGCGCCAGCGCCAGCAGCCAGATCGCCGCGGCACCGATGCTGTGATAGCCGGGCAGGAACGCGATCGCGACGGTGGCGGTGCCGAGCAGGAACAGCGCAGAGATCAGCTTGGCCGTCTTGCCGTAGTGCCGGTCGACCGTCATGAAAATGACGGTTCCGATCGGACGGGCCATGAAGGCCAGCGCGAAGATCATGAAGGAATAGAGGGTGCCGGTCAGTTCGCTCGTGAACGGGAACACCAGGCGCGGAAACACGATCACCGAGGCGATCGCGAAGACGAAGAAGTCGAAGAATTCCGAGGTGCGGCCAATGATGACGCTGATGGCGATCTCGCCGGGACTGGCCTGGTCGTGGCCGTGTTCGCCCGTGTGGAGGTCTGCCATTGCAGGGGTCTGTGCCGTCGCCATTCGTGCGCCCTTAACGTCCTGAAAACCAAAGCCGACCGCCCGGCGGGAGGCCAGGCAATCCGGCGCTGTCTGACCCAACATTCCGCACCGCAACATTGGACAAATTGTCCAATGTCCGGATTGTTGCGCCGCAGCTACCCGTTGCCCCCGCAAAGGAAACTCATTCTCATAAGGCTCGGCCCGTGTCTCGTCTCAAGATCCTGGCGCTACTACCACTGGCAGTCGCACTCAGCGGCTGCAACTACGTCGTGCTGGCGCCAGCCGGCGATATCGCTGCTCAGCAGCGCGACCTCGTCATTATCTCCACCGTCCTGATGCTCCTGATCGTCGTCCCCGTGATGGCGCTGACGGTGCTGTTCGCCTGGCGCTACCGCCAGTCCAATACCGCGGCCCGCTACGAGCCGGAATGGGATCACTCGACCAAGCTCGAGCTCGTGATCTGGTCGGTGCCACTGCTGATCATCGTGTGTCTCGGCGCGCTAACCTGGATGGCGACGCATCTGCTCGATCCCTACCGCTCGCTCGGCCGCATCGCCTCGGACCGTCCGGTCGATCAGGCAATGGCGCCGCTCGAGGTCGACGTCGTCGCGCTCGACTGGAAGTGGCTGTTCATCTATCCCGACTACGGGATCGCCACCGTCAACGAGCTCGCAGCGCCCGTCGATCGTCCGATCGCTTTCCGCATCACGTCCTCGACGGTGATGAACTCGTTCTACATTCCCGCGCTCGCCGGCCAAGTCTATGCCATGCCGGGCATGGAGACCAAGCTTCACGCCGTGGTCAACCATGCAGGCACCTACAAGGGCATTTCCGCCAATTACAGCGGCGCCGGCTTCTCCGGCATGCACTTCAAATTCCAGGGCCTCGACGACAAGGGCTTTGACGCCTGGATCGCCAGCGTCAAGTCCGCCGGTGGCTCGCTCGGCCGCGCCGAATACCTTCAGCTGGAAAAGCCTAGCCAGAATGAGTCGGTGCGACGCTACGGCACCGTCGATTCCGATCTCTACCGCCTGATCCTCAACATGTGCGTCGAGACCGGCAAGATGTGCACGGGCGAGATGATGGCGATCGACGCCAAGGGCGGCCTCGGCCTTGAAGGCCTGAACAACACCCTGCCACTGGCCTACGACAAGTACGCCCGCCGCGGCACCGCGCTCGGCGGCGAGCCGACCTTCGTGGCCGGCACCTGCACGCCGGATGCGCCGCAGGGCCAGACCACCGCGTCGATCAAGGCTCCCACCGACACCGCGCCGCTGCTCGGCGCCGGCCTGAAGCGGCCGACCTTCACGCCGCTCAAGTCCTCGTCCTTCTTCCTCGGACAACGTCCGAAGTCAGACTCCTAATAGAGAGCTCGCATGTCTCCTGATCTTCTCAAGCTCATCTTCGGGCGGCTCGGCATCGAGTCGCTGCCACTGCACGAGCCGATCGTCGTCGGCACCTTCGCGGTGGTCGCGCTAGGCGGCATCACGCTGCTCGCCGGCCTCACCTATTTCCGCCTCTGGGGCTACCTCTGGCGCGAATGGTTCACCACGGTCGACCACAAGCGCATCGGCATCATGTACATGATCCTCGGCATCGTGATGCTGCTGCGCGGCTTCGCCGACGCGCTGATGATGCGCGGCCAGCAGGCGCTCGCGTTTGGCGGCTCCGAAGGCTATCTCAACGCCCATCACTACGACCAGGTCTTCACCGCCCACGGCGTGATCATGATCTTCTTCGTGGCGATGCCGCTGGTCACCGGCCTGATGAACTACGTCGTGCCGCTCCAGATCGGCGCGCGCGACGTGTCGTTCCCGTTCCTGAACAATTTCAGCTTCTGGATGACTGTCGGCGGCGCTGTGCTGGTGATGGCCTCGCTGTTCATCGGCGAATTCGCCCGCACCGGCTGGCTCGCTTATCCGCCGCTGTCGAACATCGGCTACAGTCCCGATGTCGGCGTCGACTATTACATATGGGCGTTGCAGGTCGCCGGCGTCGGAACGACGTTATCCGGCATCAACCTGATCTGCACCATCGTCAAGCTGCGGTGTCCCGGCATGACCATGATGAAGATGCCCGTCTTCACCTGGACCTCGCTCTGCACCAACGTCCTGATCGTCGCCTCCTTTCCCGTTCTGACTGTCGTGCTGGCGCTGCTTTCGCTCGACCGCTACGTCGGCACCAACTTCTTCACCAACGATTTCGGCGGCAGCCCGATGTTGTACGTGAACCTGATCTGGATCTGGGGCCATCCCGAGGTCTACATCCTGGTCCTGCCGGCCTTCGGCATCTTCTCCGAGGTGACATCGACCTTCTCGGGCAAGCGGCTGTTCGGCTACACCTCGATGGTCTACGCCACGGTGGTCATCACCATCCTGTCGTACCTGGTCTGGCTGCATCACTTCTT
Source organism: Pseudomonadota bacterium (assembly GCA_023388935.1). Taxonomy (GTDB): domain Bacteria; phylum Pseudomonadota; class Alphaproteobacteria; order Rhizobiales; family Xanthobacteraceae; genus Bradyrhizobium. The sequence continues at coordinate 13,644 of JAEWFG010000075.1, forward strand.
CACGATGGGTTCGGGCGCCAGCGTCAACTCCTTCTTCGGCATCACCAGCATGATCATCTCGATCCCGACGGGCGCGAAGATGTTCAACTGGCTGTTCACGATGTATCGGGGGCGTATCCGCTACGAGTTGCCGATGATGTGGACGATCGCGTTCATGCTGACCTTCGTGATCGGCGGCATGACCGGCGTGCTGCTCGCGGTGCCGCCGGCCGACTTCGTCCTGCACAACAGCCTGTTCCTGATCGCGCACTTCCACAACGTGATCATCGGCGGCGTGGTGTTCGGCGCGTTCGCCGGCATCAACTACTGGTTCCCGAAGGCGTTCGGCTACAGGCTCGATCCGTTCTGGGGCAAGCTGTCGTTCTGGTTCTGGGTCTCTGGCTTCTACCTCGCCTTCATGCCGCTCTACGTGCTCGGCCTGATGGGCGTGACCCGGCGTCTGCGTGTGTTCGACGATCCGAGCCTGCAAATCTGGTTCATCATCGCCGCGATCGGCGCCGTCCTCGTCCTCCTCGGCATCATGTGTATGCTGGTGCAGTTCGCGGTCAGCTTCCTCAAGCGCGAGCAGCTCAAGGACGTCACCGGCGACCCCTGGGATGCACGCACGCTGGAATGGGCAACGTCCTCGCCTCCGCCGGACTACAACTTCGCTTTCACCCCCGTCGTTCACGACAATGACGCGTGGTGGGACATGAAGAAGCGCGGCTACCAGCGTCCGCTCACCGGGTTCAAGCCGATCCACATGCCCAGCGGCACCGGCACGGGTATCATCCTCGCCGGCCTTGCGACTGCGATGGGCTTCGGCCTGATCTGGTACATGTGGTGGCTTGCGGCTGCGAGCTTCATCGCGATGCTCGTCGTCGGTATCGGTCACACCTTCAACTATCACCGCGACTTCGACATTCCGGCTGAAGATGTCATCCGGACCGAAGACGCGCGCACCAAGCTGCTCGCCGGAGCCAAGTAAATGACGATCGCTATCAAGCCCACCCAATCCGGCGAGCCGCTCTTCTACCTCGCCGACGAACACCCGCATCCGGAAGGCTGGAGCACCTCGCTCGGATTCTGGATCTATCTGATGAGCGACTGCCTCATCTTTGCGATCCTGTTTGCGACCTACGGCGTGCTCAGCGGCAACTACGCCGCCGGCCCCGCGCCGAAGGACCTGTTCGACCTGTCGCTGGTGGCCGTGAACACCACGATGCTGCTGCTGTCGTCGATCACCTATGGCTTCGCCATGCTGACGATGCAGCAGAACAAGATCGGCCAGACGCAGCTGTGGCTGGCGATCACCGGCCTGTTCGGCCTCGCCTTCATCGGCATCGAGCTCACCGAGTTCGCTCACATGATCCATGAGGGCGCCACGCCGCAGCGCAGCGCCTTCCTGTCGTCGTTCTTCACCCTCGTCGCCACCCACGGGCTGCACGTGACCTTCGGTCTCGTCTGGCTGGTGACGCTGATGACGCAGGTCGCCCGCTTCGGCCTGATCGAGGCCAACCGCCGCCGTCTGATGTGCCTGTCGATGTTCTGGCACTTCCTCGACGTGGTCTGGATCGGCGTCTTCACCTTTGTCTATCTGATGGGAATGCTGCGATGAACACCGAAACTCACGCCGCCACTGCTGATCATCATCACGACGACCACGCGCACGGCTCACTCTCGACCTATCTTCTCGGTTTCGTGCTGTCGGTCGCGCTCACCGCCGTGCCGTTCTGGCTCGTGATGAGCGGAGCGCTCGGCAACAAGCAGGTCACGGCACTGGTGATCACAGTGTTCGCAATAGTGCAGATCGTCGTGCACATGATCTACTTCCTGCATATGTCCCCCAAATCCGAGAACGGCTGGAGCATGATGGCACTGATCTTCACCATCATGATGGTTGTGATCGCAATGTCCGGCTCGGTGTGGGTCATGAACCACCTCAACAGCAACATGATGCCGATCCACCAGATGACCGGA
>JAEWFG010000407.1 GCA_023388935.1 Pseudomonadota bacterium
GAACAGGATCGGCCCGAGCGCAGCAGCCATGTCGGACTGCGTCACCAGCGCGGGGCCGGCAATGACGCCGGCGAGGCCGGCCAGCGCGCAGCCGACGCCGAACACCACCATGAAGACCCGTCCGACATTGTGGCCGAGATGTCCGACCATGTGGGGATGCGTCAGCGCTGCCTGCACGATGAGGCCGACGCGGGTGCGCTTGAGCACGATCACCAGCGCCACGAAGATCGCGACCGACACGGCCAGCATGAAGATCTTGTAGGCCGGATAGTTGGTCGAGAAGATCGTGAAGGCTGGGAAGTCGAGCAGCGCCGGCACGCGATAGTCGAGCGGGCTCCTGCCCCAGATCATCGACACGATCTCTTCGATCGCGAACGCGAGGCCGAAGGTCAGCAGCAATTCAGCGACATGACCGTGCTTGTGGGTATTGCGCAGGCCATAGCGCTCAACCGCCATGCCGATCGCGCCCACCAGCAACGGCGCGAGCACGAGCGCCGGCCAGAAGCCGATCCACTTCGTGAGCTGGAAGCCGAAGAAGGCGCCGAGCATGTAGAAACTGGCATGGGCGAAATTGAGCACGCCCATCATGCTGAAGATGACGGTCAGCCCGCTCGACAGCAGAAAGAGCAGCATGCCGAACAGCACACCGTTCAGGGTCGAAATGACAATGAGTTCAAGCACAGCGCACTCATAGCTATCCGGGGCCTGATGGCCCCGGTGAACATCGTCCGATCAATCAAACGCATTCCGCCCGCCGTCTCCCCGCAACCAATGGCGGCCGCGGGAAGGCGACAGACTTCGTGATTACGGCCGCACCATCTTGCAGGTCGTCGGGACCATGGCCTGCGGCGTGTCAATCTTGGAGACCAGATGCCAGCCCCAACCGGTGTTCTCCTCGTCGAACGGCTCGTTGGCGGCGAGCTTGCCGAAGGAGGAGATGTAGATCGGCTGGAAGAACTGGTGGTCGTCCTTGCGCATGAAGCCCTCGCCGCCGTCGAGAACCTCGAACTTCAGGCCCTCAAGCGCTGCCGCGACCTTCACCGGATCGATCGAGTTGGCCTTCTCGGCCGCCGCCTTGAACATGCGCATCTCGTTGACCGCGCGTGGATACCAAAGCGACATGTTGGCCTTGGCGCGGAAGGCCTTCTCGAAGTCCATCGCGGCCGGGTTGCCCGAATTGGCGAAGCCTTCGGTGATCTGGAAGACCTGGTGGTCGAGACCGGTCTGCTTGATCGCGGTCGGGCCACCGGCGCCACCGGCATAATAGGTGTACCAGTTGACCTTCAGACCGGCGTCAGCAGCGGCCTTGAGCAGTAGCGCGATGTCCTGGCCCCAATTGCCGGTGACGACGCTGTCCGCTCCCGACGCCTTGATCTTGGCGATGTAGGGCGAGAAGTCCGTGACCTTCAGCAGCGGATGCAGTTCGTCGCCGACGATCTGGATGTCAGGACGCTTCGCACCCAGCATCTTGCGCGCATCGGTGCGCACCGACTGGCCGAACGAATAGTCCTGGTTGATCAGGTACACCTTTTTGATCGACGGGGTGTCCTTCATGTAGTTGGTGAGGGCTTCCATCTTGATGTCGGAGCTGGCGTCCCAGCGGAAATGCCAGTAGCTGCACTTCTCGTTGGTCATGCTCGGATCGACGGCTGCGTAGTTGAAGTACAGGACTTCCTTGCCGGGATTGCGCGTGGTGTTCTTGGTGACGAAATCCGAGAGCGCCGCGCCAACGGACGAGCCGTTGCCTTGCGTGATATAGTGGATCCCGGCGTCGATCGCCTTCTGGGCCTGCACCAGGCTCTCTTGCGGATTGGTCTTGTTGTCGAGCGGAACGATCTCGACCTTGTGGCCGAGGATGCCGCCCTTGGCGTTGATCTCGTCGGCCAGATACTGGAACGTCTTCAGACCACCCTCGCCGACGCTGGCTCCGCCACCGGAGAGCGGATCGATATAACCGATCTTGACCGTGTCCTGAGCAGATGCTGCATGACCGAGCATCGGGGCGATCACGGCAATGGCCAAAGTTAACTTGCGCATTATTTTTCGTTCCTCGCTGACTATCGACTTTGGCCGATAAGTTCCTTTTGCGCATGCTGCAGCGCAATTTCAGGCCCCTTATGAGCAGAACGAGCTTTGATTTACAAGCTCAGCAGGACATGGCTCAGACCGCCGCTATGAAATGCAAGCCGCCCGCCCGTCCGTTCCGCACAGCGGAATTCAGCGAGAAATGGAACGCAAGCGCGAACTCGTACGCCTTGCGCGTTGCTCTGGACTAAGATGCTAGGGGGGGCACGGCGGTGCTTGGGCGGCCTGGCCTTATACGCCCAGCGCCTTCCGGTTCAACGTGCGCAGGAACCGCAGCGACAGGGTCCGCACATTCGCGACGTTGAGGACCCACGCCGCAGCGGCATAAGCGAGCCCGCCGGCAAAGCTGACGATGATGAGCGCGACGAGGCCGGTGCCGTTAACTTGCGATCGTGCAACGAGAATCGCGGCCGCCATCGCCGCGGCGGAAGCAGCAACACCGGCGAGGCGATTGAAGTCGAACGGCACGGGATGGGCGCGTCGCATCACGACGACCGCGACGAGGAAGCCAATCGCCTCGGTCGCGAACGTCGCCAGCGCCGCTCCGTAGAGGCCATAGCTCGCGACCAGCGCGAACATCAGCGCCACGCTCAGGACGAGCGTGAGGAACGACTGCGCCGCGAGCATGAAGGGCCGCTCGGCGAGCTGAAAGCTGAGCTGTACGTAGAACTGGTTGACGATGCCGAAGAAGCGGGCCAGCACCAGGGTCGGCAACAGTGCCGAGACGCCGGCGCGGAAGTCGACGCCCACGAGTGTGCCCGCGACCTGGTCCGCTGCAAGCGCAAGCCAGACACCAATGGGCGCAACGGTGACGAGCAGCAGTTCGAGACTCTCGGTCAGCCGCTCCCGCGTCGCCCCGGAGTTCTTCTCCGGCAACGTCCGGAACACGAGGGGCACAGTCGCCGAGGCAACGCTCGCGGCGATCATGACCATGAACTGACGCGGCAGATCGGCGACGACGCCAAAGATGCCGGCCGCGTCCTTGCCGAGCAACCAGGCGACGATAAGCCGGTCGCAGGTCGAGTAGAGCGCAACGGAAAGTCCAGCCAGCGTCAGTGGCAGGCCATAGCGCGCCAGCTGAACGAACTGGCTGCGCTGAAAGCGCGCGATCCTGGTGCGGTCACCGACCAGATTGAGGATGATACCCGTCAGCGAGCCCAGAGCGAACGCCACGAGCAGACCCATGCCGCCCCAGCCGAGCCATATGCCGAGCAGACCGAAGCCAACGCTCGACACACTACGCACGATCGCGATAGCCGCGAAGCGGTAGGGTCGCAACTTGGCGCGTTCGAACTCCTGGCCGACATCGACCGCATTCGCCATGATCGCGACGAACATGCTGGCAAGCAGCAGCTCGACGCTGACGTCGTTGCGGAACAGGACGACCATCGGGGTCGTGGCACAAAGCACGGCGGCTGTGAGCGCGAAGGCGACCATCGCCGTGCCGCGAAAGTCCACCTCCGCCGACATCGCCTGATAACGCGACACCGACAGCTTGATCCATGCGAAGAAGACCGCGCCCAAGATGCTCGCAAGGCTGAGACCGACGACGTAGACGCCATACTCCGCCGGCGTCAGCAGCCTTGTGTAGGCGGTGACCGCAAAGAAGCCTACCGCCGCAGGCAGGATGTAGGCCACGAGATAGATGGAGAAATGGCGGTTCAGCATGCGACGGGACCGGCTGCGGTCTTGCGATTGAGGAGGCCGTTAATCAGTTGAACCTTGGCGTGGCGATCGGACTGCGCCGCAGCATCTCCGAAGAGTGTCACATAAGTCTGCAGATCGGACGGCGAATGGCGCTGAGAAGCCGCTTTCACGCGTTAGCGTTAAATTTGCCCTACACTGACGAAGCAGTCCGGCGAAGGTTAACCCAACAGAAGGAAAGCCCGGCGTCGCAAGGCGCCGCTTGGTACGATGACGCGTTGGTACTGGAAGGAATGCCGCCGCGTGACCAGGCTCGACAGACGCGAATTTCTCCTCGGCAGTGCCGCGACGCTTGCGGCAGGCGTGTCTGCGTCCGCAGCGCCGGCGTCAAGACTTGCTCAGCGCCGCCCAGGCTTCGGTGCTGCGACCAACCTCTGGAACCTGCAAGCCGATCCACGGTTCGGCGAAGCCATCAGCACCTATTGCACGCAGGTGGTGCCGGAGGTCGAGCTGAAATGGCCCATGCTTCGGCCGGACGCGCACACCTTCGCCTTCGAACGCGCCGACGCGATCCTAGATTTTGCCCGGCAGAACGATCTGGCGATGCGTGGGCATGCGCTCGCCTGGTATCATGACATTCCGGACTGGACCAAACAGATCAAGGAGGCGAAAGGCGTCGAGCGTGCGTTCGTCGATCACATCGCGACCGTCGTCTCCTATTACAAGGACAAGCTGACGTCGTGGGACGTCGTCAACGAGCCGATCCCGGACAATCCGAAGGGGATCAACGACAGACGGGATTTGTTCTGGTCGCAAAATCTGGGTGACCGCTGGATTCCACTGGCCTTCCGAACGGCGGCTGCGGCCGATCCATTCGTGAAGCTCGCAATCAACGAATACGACATCGAGCAGGCCAAGGACTCGTTCATCGCCAAGCGCGCCGCCTTCCGCAACCTCATCATGGACCTGCTCGACCAGGGCGTTCCGCTCCACGCCGTGGGACTCCAGTCGCATCTGCATGCCGAACTCGATATCGACACGCACGGGCTGGCCGAATTCGTCACCGAACTCCGCTCCTGGGGGCTGGACGTGCTCGTCACCGAGCTCGACGTCGACGATCAGAAGCTGACAGGCGATCTGGTCCAGCGCGACGCAATCGTCGCCAAGCGCGTCGATGATCTCCTGACCGCGATCGCGACCAGCGGTCCGGCACGCTCGATCCTGACCTGGGGCATCTCGGATCGCCATAGCTGGATCAACAGCACCTTCGCCCGCAAGGACAAGCAGCCAAACCGCCCCTTGCCGCTCGACAGCGAGTTCAGGCCAAAGTCCTTCATGGACGTCATTACCAAGTTCACGAAGGACGTTTGACGAGAACGAGCATTATCCATCGGACGGCAGTCCCTGGCTAAGCCCCCGAAAGCGCAGCGGCGCCAGTGCGGAGGCGCGCTGCCACCAGTCGGTGACGCGGTCGTCGAGCGCGGTCGTGCCGCGCCCTTGGCCAGGAAAGATCCGGATCTGCTGCACCGCCTCGGCTTCGAAGCCCCCGCCCTTGCGCGTGATCTTGATGACGGCGCCTTCGCGATCCCGCTGGGTCAGCGGCACGAGGAGGCGGCCACGCGGACGAAGCGACTGGAGCCAGAGCGCATGCGGATGCGAGAAGCCGGCGTGGACCACGATCACGTCGGCCGGGCCGCCGATGTCTGCGCATCCATCGCCGTGGACGACATCGACATTGCGATAGGAACGAAGATAGTTCGTCGCACGCAGCGCCAGGCGCTCGTCGCATTCGATCGCAAGCACCCGGCCTTTCGGTCCCACCATCTTCGACAGCACCGCCGAAAAATAGCCGAGCCCGCAACCGACCTGCACCACGCGTTGCTTTATCCTGACGTCGAGCACGTCGATGAAATGCGCCCACAGGCTGGGCAGTCCGGTGTCGAGCCTGCGCCGCGCGTCGATCGCCACCAGCACATTGTCATAGAGATGAACCGGATCGGAGTCCGGCGTCAGCCGGTAGCTGCGCGCCGCTTCGCTCTTGATGCGCCAGGGGCCTCTCGACAGAAAGTCCTCGCGCGGGACGGCGGCGAGCGCCTCGAGCAGGCGCGGCGACGAAATCCGCTCGCGCCTGCCGATCAGCTCGACGTAACGTGCGCGCGCGGCGGCGAGATCGCTCATTTCACCGGATCGGCCTGCTGGCGATTTCTGGGCGCATCCCCGCCGAGTTCGTTCACCAAATGCATCGCCTGCTTCAGGTCCGGCGTGAGAAAACCTTCGCTGAACTTGCCGACGATCGGCAAAAGCAGGAGGCTTGCATGCTCACGCTTGCCGGCATCCTGCGACAACCGCGCGAGGCTGACGGCGGTCCGAAGCTCCCATGACAGCGCCCCTTGCTTGCGCGCCGTCTCCAGCGACAGACCAAACAGATCTTCCGCCTCCTGAACCGACATCGGATTGCCGTCGGACAAGGTGATCTCGCCCTGCAGGCGGTAGACCTCGGCGAGATAGGAGTGATCGCCAGTCCGTCTTGCGGTTGCGAGCGCGCCGTCCAGCGCGCGCAAAGCGGCGTCACGCATCCCGACCTTTGCGTAAGTCTCCGCGAGCAGGCAGCGAAACCAGCAGCCGGCGAGCCAGGAATCCATCGCCTCATATTCATCGAGGCCGAAGCGCATCTGGCTCAGGCCTTCGTCAGCCTCGCCGAGTTGCGCCAGCGCCCAGCCACGCAGGATCGTGGCCTGCTGCTTCCAATGCAGGAAATTGTGCTCGGTCGCGATGATCATGGCACGGTTGGCGTGGTCGCGCGTGCCCTCGACGTCGCGCAGGTGCTGGCAGAGATATGCGCCGAACACCAGCGCGAAGGCCAGTGTGAAGGGATGGCGGATCTTCTCGGCGTTCGCGATCGCCTGCTCGCTGTGCTGACGCGCAGCATCGGGGCGACCGAGAAACCAAAGCAGATATCCGAGGTAGGACAAGGAGACGACACCGGGATCGGTGCCGTGCCGCTCCATCAAATCGGAGTGCAGATCGGGGCTGTAGAGATTGATGCAGCGATGCAAATGGTGCTGGGCGGCGGCAAAGCGGCCGCGATAGAGCATCGTCATCGCGATCGAGCGATGTGCTTCGATCAGATAGCCGGTCTGTTGCGCCGGCTGCGTCCGCTCGTTCAGCCGCTCGCGCTTGGCGAACTTCAAAAGTTCGACGCTGAGATCGTGCGCGCGGGCGAGATCGGCGCGGATGAAATGGCACACCCAGAGCCCGCGGGTGGCGGCAAAGGCCTTTTCGTCGTCATCGAGCTGCTGGCCAAGTTCGAGCGCGCGGATGTAATTCTCCTCGACCTCCTGCACCGCGTAGCCCTTGGCGGCGATCAGCGCGTTGCCGAGCGCGATGCGCAACTCGAGCTCCATCTCGTCGGCACCCTGCATGCGCGCATTGGCCTGCACCACGCTCAAGCCGCGACGCAGATGGCCGATCGCCTCCAGATTGGCGCCACCCTTGGCCGCCTGTTTGCCGGCCTTGAGCCAGAAGCTCGCGGCGCCCTCGCTCTGGCCGGACTCGGTCAGATGGTGGGCGAGCAGCTCCGGCTCGCGCTCGGTCTTCTCCGGATACATCTCGGCAAGCACGTGCGCGATGCTCGCATGCAGCTTGCGTCGCTCGCTGTGCAACAGGCTCTCATGGGCGGCGTTCTGGATCATCACGTGCTTGAAGGAGTAGAGCGCATCGGGCGGATGACCGCGGCGCATGATCAGTCCGGCCTCCTCCAGATGATTGAGCGCGGCCTCGATCTGCTCCGCCGGCATGTTGGCGACAGCATGAAGGGTCTCGTAGGAGAATTCCCGGCCGATGGTGGCGCCGATCTGCGCGATCCGCTTGAACGGCCCCATCCGGTCGAGACGTGCCATCAGCGAGTCCGTGAGCGTTGCCGGAATCGCGAGCTGCCGCCATGGACCCGACAGCACGTAGCGCCCGTGCCGCTCTGTCAGCAGGTTGGATTCCAGCACGGTCTTGGTCAGCTCCTCGAGGAACAGTGGCACGCCGTCGGTCTTGACGATGATCTCCTCGACGACCTCCTTGGGAAGCTCTCTGCCGGCAACGCGCTCGACCAGCGTCGCGCGCAACTGCCGGCTCAGGCGATTCAGCACCAGCGTGGTGATATGCGAATGCGCGTTCCAGCTCGGCTGGAATTCGGAGCGCGCAGTGATGATGACCAGGAGCGGCCGGTTCTGCGCCCTGTCGACCAGGAGGTCGACCACCTCACGGGAGGTCGGGTCGATCCAGTGCAGGTCCTCGAACACGATCACCAGCGGCATCTCGCGCGCGAGGCCGAGGAAGTGATTGACCAGCGCCGCGACCGTCGCATCCTTCTGCTGCTGCGGCGACAGCTCGATCTGCGGATAGCGGTCTCCGGTCGGAATCGACAACAGTGCGGCAAATAGCGGCGTAACTTGCTCGACGTCGCCATGAGCGGCGGCGATCGCCGTCTCTAGGCTCGCCAGCGACGTCGCGGATGGATCCTCGCGGTCGAGGCCGAGCGAGAATTTGAGCTGCTCGGCGAACGGATAGAACGCCGTGGAGGTGTAATAAGGCGAGCACTGGAACGAGATCTGTCGATGCCTGTCGCCCGCAATCCGCTCGAAGATCTCCTGGATGATGCGCGACTTGCCGATGCCGGGCTCACCGAACTTGACCACGACCTGGCCGTCACCGTTCTTGGCCTGCTGCCAGCGCCCCATCAACAGCGCGATCTCCTCCTCGCGGTTGACGAGCGGCGTTAGCCGCGTGCCCATCGCGGCGGCGAAACGGGTCTCCACCCGCGACGCGCGCACCACGTTCCAGGCCTGGACCTTTTCCGAGATGCCCTTCAGCGCATGGACGCCGAGATTGCGGTAGTCGAACTTTCCCTTCAGCAGCGACTGCGTCGACGCGGAGATCACGACCCCGTTGGGCGGCGCCAAGGCTTGCAGGCGCGCGGCGAGATTGACAGTTTCTCCGACCGCCGAGTCGCGCTCTTCGGTGCCCTGTCCCACGAGGTCGCCGACCACGACGAGGCCGGTCGCGATCCCGATGCGGACCGCGGGTGCGTGGCTGAGCGCGCCACGCGGCTCGATTGCGCGCGCGGTCGACAGCACCCGGACGATCTCGAGCCCGGCACGCACCGCGCGCTCGGCATCGTCCTCATGCGCGGTCGGATAACCGAAATAAACCAAGATGCCGTCGCCGACGAAGCGGGCGGCAAAACCCTCGTAATGCTTGACCACGCGGACGCAGGTTTCGCGGAAGCTCGCGATCATATCGCGCACGTCTTCCGGATCGAATTGCACCGAGAGCGAGGTGGAATCCACCATGTCGCAGAACATGGTGGTGAGCTGGCGTCGTTCGGCACCGACCTCCGTCCGGGTTCGCGGGCGCGTCGCCGCGGCCGGCGCCTCCGCCGTTTCAGCCCGGAACAGAGCGCTCATGGCTCGCCGGAGCCGCTTGCGGTCGCCGAGCGGCAATCCGAGCTCGATCAGATCGGACTCGGTCAAATCTCCCATGACATCGAGATCGAGGCGCTGCTGCGCGAAGAGATCGGTGTAGTGGCCGAGGCCAATGCCCTCGAGCCAGCGCTTCAGCCCGCCTTCCGTCGCCGTGCCCGGCTCATTCTCCAGCATGGTGATTCCTGCCCCACCATCACTCCGTCGAAGGGCCCTATGGCCCCTCAACCACAGATTTTGGGGCCAAACTTCACCTCAGACTGGACGCGTTCCCTAAGTTCTAGGAAGAATAGCCCAATCAGATCAAAAGGGAATGGTGTTGTCGGACATTGCATCCGGGGCGGGAAAGGGATCAGCCGGCACGGGCGCCGAAACGAAGATCTTTGCCCATATCGGCGGCCTTCTCGACTTCCATGCGCGGAAGACACCCATGGCGCCCGCCCTCCTCGCCCCGGGCCGGCCCGCCCTCACCTACGGCGAACTGGGCGAGCTGATCCGGCAACTGGTCCATACCTTGCGCGGGCTCGGTATTGCGCCTGCGGACCGTATCGCCGTTGCGTTGCCGCGCGGGGCCGACAGCGCACTGGCGCTGATCGCGGTCGCATCTGCCGGCGCCTGCGTCCCCGTCAATCCCGACCTGACGGCGGACGAGCTGCAACGCTATTTCAGCGAATTGAGGCTGGCGGCGCTCGTCACCCGGGCCGGCACGAATTCCGCGAGCCGCGACGTCGCCAAGGCGCTCGACATCGCGGTGATCGATTTCGTGCCGGGGCCGGCGAACGATCTCGGCGGCTGCGCACTCGTGGGCCCGGCGGTCGGGCCGGCGAACCCCGGCGGCGCCTCGCGCGGCGACGACGACGCGTTCATCCTCCTGACGTCAGGCACGGCGGCGCGGCCGAAAATGGTGCCGTTGACGCACCGCAATGTGTGCCTGTCCGCCTACAATGCCGGCCGCGTGCTGTCGCTGGCATCCCACGATCGCCTGCTCAACGTCCTGCCGCTGTTTCACGCCCATGGTTTGATCTCCGGCCTTCTGACGGCGCTGGCCGCGGGCTCCAGCGTGATCTGCACCGACGGTTTCGACTCGTCGTCCTTCTTCGGCTGGATGCGGGAGCTGCAACCGACCTGGTACACGGCAGTGCCGACCATTCATCGCGCGCTGCTGACGGCGACGGAAACGAGCCCGGACCTCGCCCGGTCCTCGTCGCTGCGCGTGATCCGCTCGGCCTCGGCCTCGCTCGCGCCTGCGATCCTCGAGGGGCTGGAGGCGACGTTCGGCGTTCCCGTGCTTGAGACCTACGGCATGACGGAAGCGGCCTCGCAGATCGCAGCCAATCCGTTCGAGCTGCGCAAGGTCGGATCGGTCGGACGCGCCGCGGGCCCCGAGATCGCAATCATGGACACCGCGGGCCGGGAGGTTGCGAGCGGCGAGCACGGAGAGATCATGCTGCGCGGCCCCAACCTGACGCGCGGCTACTATAATGACGATGCGGCGACACAGGCCGCATTCCTCAACGGCTGGTTTCGGACCGGCGACCTCGGCTATCTCGATGCCGACGGTTATCTCTTCATCGCCGGTCGCATCAAGGATGTCATCAACCGCGGCGGACAGAAGATTTCGCCCCTGGAGGTAGAGGAGGTTCTGCTGGGCCATCCGGCCGTGCTGGAGGCCGGCGTCTTCGCCGTTCCACACCAGAAGCTCGGCGAGAACGTCGCCGCCGTCGTGGTGTTGCGGCAGAATTCCGAGGCGACCTCCGACCAGCTGCGCCAGTTCGCGCGAAAACGTCTCGCGGCCTACAAGGTGCCGAGCCTGATCCGCACCGTGGCCGCGCTGCCGAAGGGCGCCAGCGGCAAGGTCAAGCGCAATGCTCTGGCGGGGCTGATCGCGACGGCGGAGGGCGGCGACGAGGCGCGGCTGCCGCGCAACGCGCTGGAGACCCAGCTCGCCGCGATCTGGGCCAATCTGCTGGAATTGCCGCAGGTCGGCATCGATCAGGACGTCTTCGCGCTCGGCGCGGACTCGCTCGCGGTGACGCAGATGCGCTCGCGGCTGAGCGAACGCTTCAACGTCGACTTTTCGTTCGAGGACATTTTCGATTGCGCCACGGTCTCTGCCCTTGCAGCCCGGCTCGAGATCGCCGCAACCCGTCACGAAGCGGCGCTACCGGCCTGGCGTCAGGCCGCAGCGGCGGCAGCAGACGCTCCGCTGTCGTTCCAGCAGCAGCGGATGTATGTGCTCTCGCGGCTCGATCCGACGCGCTACAACTATAATGTCGTCGAAGTCGCAATGTTGAGAGGTCAGATCGACGTCGCCGCGCTTCAGGCGACCCTCACCGCGATCTGCGCGCGCCATGAGGCATTGCGCTCGGTCTTCGTCGAGCGCCAGGGCGAGCCGGTTCAGCGGGTGCTGCCATCGCCGCCGCGGCTCGATCGGATCAAGCTTAGGCCCTGCCCTGCGGACAAGCAGGCCGCGGTGATCCGGCGCGAGGCACTCAAGCTCGCACAATATCCATTCGATCTGGCGCGCGAGCCGCCGCTGAAGGTCACGCTGCTGTCATTCGACAAAGCCAGTCACGCGCTGGTGGTCAACGTGCATCATCTCGTCACCGATGGCTGGTCGCAACGGCTGTTCTGGGAAGAACTCGCCGCCCACTATACAGCCGCGCATAAGAAGAGCGTGGCGGCCCTGCCTTCACCCGCCTTCCAGTATCGCGACTTCGCGCTCTGGCAGCTGAGCTGGTCGCAGACAGCGGCGGCGAAGGAGCAGCTCGACTATTGGCGGACCCAGCTCGACGGCGTTAACACGCTGCCGCTGCGGACCGACCGGCCAAGGCCGGAGGTCTGGCGCGGTCATGGCGCCCGCCACTATCTCGAATTCTCCAAGAGCCTGTCGGCTGACCTGAGAGCACTGAGCCAGGACCAGGGCGTCACGCCCTTCATGACGCTACTTGCGGTGTTCCAGTGCCTGCTGTTCCGCCACACCGGACACGAGGATGTCGCGACCGGTTCGCTGATCGCCAACCGCAACCAGATCGAAAGCGAGCGCCTGATCGGGCTGTTCGCCAACACGCTGATCCTGCGCAACGATTTTGGCGGCGACCCAGGCTTCGGGGAATTGTTGCGACGGGTGCGGCAGGTCACGCTGGATGCCTATCGCAATCAGGACCTTCCGATCGAGGAGGTATTGCGCGCGCTCCAGATCGCGCGGCGGAGCGACGGCAATCCGCCGTTCCGGATCATGTTCATCCTCCAGAACGCCTCGATCGAGACCGCAAGATTTCCCGGCCTGTCGACACGACGACTGGAAGTCGATCCCAAAGTGGCGCGCTTCGACATCACGCTCGAACTGGTCGAGGCCGACGGCCGCTTCACCGGGTTTTTCGAATACGCCGCCGATCTGTTCGACGCGCCGACGATCAAGGGCATGGCGGCTCAGTTCAAGACCCTGCTCAAGGCCGTTATCGCGGATCCGGAGCAGCGAATCTCGCGCCTGCCGCTCCTGACCGAGGCTGAACGCCGGCAGCTGCTGGCGAAGGGCCACGGTGTGCCGGCCAATTTCACCGCGCGCGGCAACTTGAGCGAACGCTTCGACCGTCAGGCCAGGAAGACGCCGAACGCGATCGCGGTGTCAGACGGACGCGTATCCCTGAGCTATCGCGAGTTGGCCCGCCGCAGCCAGGCAGCCGCGCGCTGGCTGGCCCGCGAAGGCGTCGGCGCCGAGACGGTGGTCGCCTTGCTTGCGGATCGCGGGCCGGACCTCCTCGCCGCGATGATCGCCGTGCAGCGCGTGGGCGCGGCGTTCCTGAACCTCGATCCCGACCAGCCACCGGCGCGGCTCGCAACCATCCTCGGATCAAGCTGCGCCCGCGTGCTGCTAACCGGTCGAGCACAGTCACCCATGGTCGAGGCACTGCTCGAGCCGCTGGTCGAGCGCATCCATGTGACCGAGCTCGAGGACGCGACCGCGCCCGGATCGACCAAGCCGGCCCGCGCGGCGCGGCGCGCAGCCTCCAGCCTCGCCTACCTCATCTATACATCCGGCTCCTCCGGCGCGCCGAAGGGCGTCATGATCGAGCAGCGTGGCCTGTCGAACCATCTGGCTTCGCTCATTTCCGAACTCGGCCTCTCGGCCGGGGACGTGATCGCGCAGACCGCGCCGCAGAGTTTTGTCATCTCGGTCTGGCAGTTTCTCGCCGCGCCTATGGTCGGCGCGCGCGTGCACGTCTGCGGCAACGCGATCGTGCAGGACCCGATCCTGCTCGCACGGGAGATTGAGCATGAAGACATCACGGTGCTCGAAATCGTGCCCTCGCTCTTGCGCATCATCCTCGAACGCATGGACGAGGCGCCGATCCGGCGCGCCTTCGCACAGCTGCGCCTCCTGATCTCGACCGGCGAACCGCTTCCCGTCGATCTCTGCAGCGCCTGGTTCGCCCGCTGTCCGAAAGTGCCGCTGATCAACGCCTATGGCGCGTCGGAATGTTCCGACGACGTCTCCCTGCATCGCCTGACCAAGGCGCCGGCGACCGCGCCGAGCAACGTTCCGGTCGGCGCGCCGCTGCCGAACACCCAGCTCTACGTACTCGATGCAAACCTCCAGCCGCAGCCGGTCGGTGTGACCGGGGAGCTCTGTATCGGCGGCGCCGGCGTCGGCCGCGGCTACGTCAACGATCCCGCGCAGAGCCGGCAGCGCTTCCTGCCCGATCCGTTCTCGCGCCAGGCAGGCGGCCGGCTGTACCACACCGGCGATCTCGCCCGCCGCCGCGCCGACGGAACGATCGAATGCCTCGGCCGCGCCGACCATCAGGTCAAGGTCCGCGGCTACCGAATCGAGCTGAAGGAGATCGAGAACGCGCTTGCCGACCATCCCGCGGTACGCGCTGGCATCGTCGAACCGCGCCGCGAGGCCAGCGGCGATGTCAGGCTGATCGCTCATATCGTCGCAAGGCCAGCCTGCCGGATCAGCGCCAGCGAGCTGCGCGAGTTCCTGAAGAGCCGCCTCCCGGACCACGCCATTCCGTCCGCATTCCTGTTCCTGGATCAGGTGCCGCTCAACGCCCATGGAAAGATCGACCGGTCCGCGCTTCTGGCGCCCGCACAGCAGGAGACGTCCGGGCCGGATGCGGCCGTACCGGCGCGGCGCTTTACTGAAAAAGTGCTCTCGGACATCTGGATCGACCTGCTGAAGGTCGAGAGCCTCGGCGTCACCGACAATTTCTTCGATCTCGGCGGCCATTCGCTGCTGGCAGGCCAGGCAATGGCGCGCGTCGCCCGTGCGCTCGGCGTGTCGCTGCCGATCAAGACCATCTTCGAGGCCCCGACGATCGAAGAACTTGCCCGTCGGGTCGACAAGGCCGCGGCGGCGAAGCCGCACGAGCCTGCCGCAAGCGTGCCAAGACTGACCGAGACAAGACTGACTGAGACAGGACTGGCTCAAACAAGGCTGGCCGAAAGCGGGCCTCCCACGCTGTCGATCACACAGGACCAGATGCTGCGGATCGAGCAGAACCTGCCGGATCTGCCGCTGTTCAACCTGCCCTTTGCGTTTCACCTCCGGGGTCGGCTCGATGCTGTCGCCCTGGCGAAGGCGATCGACGCCATGGTGCGCCGCCACGAATCGCTGCGAACGGCGTTCGGCTGGAGCGGCAAGGAACCAATCAGCCAGGTCGCCCCACCCGGCGCGCTCGGGCCGGTCCTGACGGTTGAGACCATCGGCGACGGGCAGCCCCACAACAACAAGCGGCGCAAGGCCCTCGAACTCAGAAAGATCAAGCTCCTGGCGGAACAGGAGTTCTACAGCCCGATCGACACCAGGCGCGCACCGCTGCTGCGGGCACGGCTGCTGCGGCTCCACGCCGACGACCACGTGCTGCTGCTGACGCTGCATCATGCCATTGCCGACGGCTGGTCGATCGGCGTCCTGTTCGAGGAATTGTCCAACGGCTACACGGCGCTGGCCGGTCATCCGTCCACGCCGCTGCCGAAACTGAAGCTGGCCTTTTCAGACGTCGCACGCTGGCAGCGCTGGTGGTGCAGCACCGACGCCGCGCGACGCCAGGCCGCCGACTGGGCGGAGAACTTGCGCGACGCGGCCCCCGTCTTCGACGGCGAGGCGAGCCCGGGCGTGTCCACCGGGTATCATCCGGTCAGCCTCGATCGCGAGCTGATCAGCAGGCTCACGGCGTTCGCCGGCCAACACAACGGCACGCTGTTCATGTGCCTCCTCACCGGCCTGAAGGCCCTGCTGGTGGTGCGGACCGGTCGCAACGACATCTTGATCGCCACCGCCATGGCGAATCGGACGCAGCCGGACACCGACAGAATTGTCGGTCCGTTCGAGAACACGGTCATCGTCCGCACCCGAATCACGCCGGATCTGTCGTTCGTCCAGGCGCTGGCCCGTGTACGCCAGAGCGTGCTGGATGCGCATGCGCGGCAGGAGCTTCCGTTCAACATCCTGGCGGACCATCTGGAGCGGGAGGGAATCGATCCGGCCTCGCTGCTCCAAGTCTATTTCACATTGCAAAATCCGCTGCGCCAGCCGCTCGATCTGCCTGACATTGCGGTGCAGTCGATCGGAAATGTCGCGCGCGAGGGCCAGCCCGTGCTGCCGATCGACCAGACCTGGCTGTCGCTGATGCTCAAGGAGCGTCCGACTGGAATCACCGGCTCGTGCAATTACAAGGGCGAGCTGCTCGATGCCGGTATGGTCGGCGAGTGGATGATGGATCTCGTCGCGCTGCTGGGGGCGGCCGTAGCACAACCCAACACGCCGCTCGACCAGTTGCTCGGTCGCAGGGCGGCATGACCGGCTGTACAGGACGGGCCAACAAGGGTTCACTCGTCAAGGCTGTGAACGGCCAAGTTGCATCTTGATTATTTGGCGGTATCGCGCAACATTATTCCCGCGTTTTGATTTGGACCATTAATTTCAACTGGGGAAGCGTTATGGGTTTCATCAAATTTACCAAGGGCACCTCGTTGAGCGATAAGGACCGCAAGGCCCTGCAAAAGTTGCTGACCCTTGAGAAGAAGAAGCTCCAGTCCGCGCTGAAGGACGTTGATGCCAGCCTTTCGGTGCTGGGCGGCGCGAAGAAAGCCAAGAAGAAGAAGTAAGGCTCGTCGGCCGGGACGCCGCACGAGTATTCGGGCTTCATTTTTCGGACAAGGGCCGCTCGCGTGTCGAGGTAGGGCTTCGCACAAGCTTGCGCCCGTAAACCGGCCCGCAAATCGACAAGGATTCGCCCGCGTGGACCGCTAAGAGGGGTCCACGAGTTGATTCTTGCTCAGTTGATTCTTCCGTTAGGGCCGAGGATTTGCCTCCGCCTGACGCCAAAGGCCCAATTGATGGCAGACGACAGGATTGAACTGTTTGTCGGACTGATCGAGACCATTGACGCGCCGGGCACGGCCGATGCGTGCCGTCGCCTGCTCTCGGTCGACGAACGGGTCCGCGCCGACCGCTTCGTGTTCGAGCGGCATCGACGGCAATATATTTTCGCCCACGCCATGCTGCGTCTGGCGCTGTCGAAGGTCGCGCCGAACGTCGCGCCTTCCGACTGGTCCTTTGCCACCGGCCCCTACGGACGGCCGTTCGTCGCAGCACCGACACTCTCGAGCGCATTGCATTTCAGCCTGTCGCATGCCGACGGCTGCGTCGCCTGCGTCGTGTCCAGGCACGAGGCGGTCGGCGTCGACGTCGAGACCGTGTCACGGCGTGTCGCGCCGCTGTCCACCGCGCTTCGCTTCTTTGCGCCGGAGGAGGTCGAGACGCTGCGCAGCCTGCCGGAAACAACAGCGATCGAGCGCTTTTTCGACTATTGGACGCTCAAGGAAGCCTATCTGAAGGCCAGGGGCTTTGGGCTCAACCTGCCGCTCGACGCTTTCGCGATGCAGGTGTCGCGAGAGGCCATCGAGATCAGCTTCAGGCCCGCCATCGCCGACGATCCGCGAGGTTGGCGCTTCTCGTTGTGCTCGCCGTCCCCGTCGCATCGCCTTGCGATCGCCGACGGCTCCCGTGCGGACGGCGGCCTTCCCATCGCCCGCAATGCCTGGCCGCTCCAGGAAGCGGCTGAATGACGACCGCGCGGCTGCGCGTCTTTCCCGCGATTTCGCGCAACCGCGATCCCAAAAAATACGTCGGCGAGCTGATGCGGGTGGCGCAGTTCGCCGACCGTAACGGCTTCGAAGGCATCCTGCTGTTCGAAGGCAACGACGTGTTCGTCGAGCCCTGGGCAATGGCCCAGCACATCCTGGCAGAGACGGCGCGAAGCTCGCCGCTGATCGCCGTCAATCCGGTCTACATGCACCCGTTCACGGCGGCGAAATTCGTCTCGTCCTTCGCGCAGCTCCACGGCCGCAAGGTCTATCTCAACATGATCACGGGGACGGCGGTCAGTGACTTGCAGGGGCTGGGCGACGAGCAGTCGCACGCCGACCGCTACGTCCGGCTTGGCGAATTCGTCGCGCTGATGCGCCAGCTGCTCTCGAGCCCAAGGCCGGTCAATTTCGAAGGCCGGTTCTATCGCGCAAGCAATCTGCAACTGCGGCCGCGCCTGCCGGCGGGGCTGATGCCGGAATTCCTGATCGCCGGCCAGTCGGAAGCGGCGCAGCGCGTGGCGAAAGAGGCCGGCTGCATCAAGATGCAGATGCTGCCGCCCGATCTCGATCGCGGGCTCGACGCGCCCGGCATGAATTTCGGCATCTTCGCGCGCGAGAGCCGTGAGGAGGCGCGACAGGCGGCGACGACGCGATTCCGGGATAACCCTGATGATCGCGAGCTCCTCGCGCTCACCGTGGAGAACAGCGACTCCGTGTGGAAGCGGCGGCTGTATGACGGTCAGAGTGGCGAGCTCGCGGACAATGGCTACTGGCTGCTGCCGTTCCTGACCTTCAGGCCGACTGCCCCTATCTCGTCGGCAGCTACGCCGAGATCGGCGCAAAGCTGAAGGATTTTACCGCGAAAGGCCTGACCACGATCATGCTCGACATGGTCGCGGACGAGGCCGAGATGCAGCACGTCTGCAGGGCGCTGGCGGCGAGCGGGATGTTTTGAGTTTTTCACTGTCTCCCCGCCTGCGCCAAGGCTTTGGCGGGACGAGCGCGGGGAGAGGTGAAAGATCAACGCGCCTCTTCAAATCCTGCCAGCACCGAGGTCAGGTTCGCACCCAAAATATCGGACAGATACCCGCCCTCCTGCACGAACACGGTCGGAAGGCCCATCCTGGCGATGGCCTGTCCGATGCGGCGGAAGCCGGGCGTGGTAACGGCAAGGCCGCGGAGCGGATCGTGCTCGGAAGCGTCGAGACCGAGCGCGATGACAAGGGCGCCTGGCGCAAAGGACTCGATCGCCTTGCGCGCGACGTCCATCGCCTGGATATAGCCGTCATCGCCGGTGCCGATGGCCAAGGGGATGTTGAGATTGGTGCCGAGGCCAGGCCCTTCGCCGCGCTCATGCGCGTAGCCCCACACGTAAGGATAGTATGCGATGGGGTCGGCGTGGATCGATACCGTATAGACGTCCGGCCGTGCGTAGAAAATGCCTTGGGTGCCGTTACCGTGATGGACATCGACATCGAGGATCGCGACGCGCTCATGCTTGAGCCGCAGATGCGCCGCCGCAATCCCGCTGTTGTTGAGGAAGCAGAACCCGCCGGCCATGTCGCGATAGGCGTGATGGCCGGGCGGACGGCAGAGCGCGTAAGTCGCATCCTCGCCGTCCATCACCATCTGCGCCGCGGTAACCGCCACGTCCGTCGCGGCGCAGACCGCGGCCCAGGTACCGGGGCCGATTGGCGCCGCCGTATCGGCGGTGTGCCAGCCGAGCTTGCCGACGATGTGGGTCGGATAGGTCGCAGCGTGGCGCACGGGATGGATATTGCCGATCATCTCCGGACCGGAATCGCCGAGCGCGGTCCAGGCATCCCAGGCCTCGCTCAGGAACGACAGATATTCCGGGCTATGGATGCGTGCGCGCGGCCCCTGCCCGAACCTGTTCGGCTCGACCAGTCGATGCTTGCCGTCCTTCAGCCCCTTGAGCAAGCGATCGGCACGCTCCGGCTGCTCGGTGGTGCGCTTGACGACACCGCGAACCAGGAAGAATTGCGGATCGTGGCTGCGATGCAGTTCGGTATGGACGGCTTTCACTCGAACACTCCGTGGTCGCGCGCTCCTCGAACGCCGCCGCAGATGTCTTGATCCCGGCCGCGGCCGGATGCAAGCAAGAAGAATGCTGCCGCCTCTGCCGCGCTGTTCGGCGCCGGGAGCAGACCGCCCTTGAATCGCCTGATCAGCAACGTCCGCGCTGAAGACAGTGCTCGCGGCCCTGCTGGTCAGTACGGAAGGACTCGATGAAGCCGCCCTGGCGCTGGGTGACGAAGACGGTCTTGCCGTCGCTGCCGCCGAAGGCAAGGTTGGTCGGCTCCTTGCCCCTCAGCGTGATCTCGCGCTCGACCGCGCCATTGGGCTTCATCAGCGCGATCGTGCCCTTGAGAATGCGCGCGACATAGAGGCGGCCGGTGACGTCGGTGCGCAGGCCATCGATGGTGTCGGGCTGGAACGTCTTGACGAGTTTTGCGCCGGTGAGCTCGTTGCCATTGATCGTGTAGGACCAGATCTGACCGCTGCCGGACTCCCCGACATAGAGCGTCTTGCCGTCAGGGCTGAGGTCGATGCCGTTGGTGGTGCCCATCGCTCGCGGCGCCGACATGACTTGCCCCTGCACCGACCCATTGCCGGCTTTGGAGATACGCCAGATGTGGCCTTCGCGACCTTTCCAGTTCGGATCGCTCGCATAGATCGTACCGTCACGGGCGATCGTGATGTCGTTGGGCTGGTTCATCTGGTCGGAGTGAAACCAGACCACCGGCTCGGTCGCGCCCTTCGGGATCGCGAAGATGTTGTGCTTCTTGTAGTCGGCAATGAACATGGTGCCGTCGCGCGCGAAGCGGATGGCGTTGCCGACGCTTCCCTCGGACAGTGCGGTGAATTTCTCCGAAGCCGCGCGGCCCGCGGGCAGCTTGCCGATGGTGCCGGGCTTGCCAAAGTTGACGACGAAGAGATTGCCGTCGAGATCGGCGGCGGGCCCCTCGATGCCGAACGTATATTCACCCGGCGGCGTCACCTGCACGCTCTCGAACAGCTTCGTTTCCGCCCTGGCCGACGCCGTCGCGATAATGAGGAAGACGCTACTGCACAGGCACCAGAAATTCCTGCCGGATGTAATAGCCATCGTCGTCGCTGCACTCGCCATTCAGATAAGGATCAGCCGGCCGGAAGAACCGGCTGAAGCCGGGTTTGTCTACAGCGTTCCTTTGTGTCACGACGACGACCTTGGCGGCCGGCATTTCGCCGCATTCCTTGCTGGCTTTGCTGAAAAACTTGCGTTGCGGCGGACCGGCCTTGATCCGCATTCGCGCGCCCGGGACCATTCTTGCAACGAGCAGGTCCATCGTGTCGAGCAGACGCGCATAGCCGGGTTCAGTCTTCGGCAGGCTTTCGCCGCCCGGCGGCATCAGCTTCTCCGCGCCGATGCCACGCAGGCGCGTGCGAAGCTTGCCGGACTCGGGATCATCAGGATAGATCCAGCCGTCCTGCGACAGCATGAAACGCAGCACGGTGGCGTCCTTGTCCGCGTCCGATTGACCCGGCTTCAGCCCGAAATCGGAATGGCAACCGAGGCAGTGCTTCTCGACGAGGCCCTTGCGCAGCGCGGTGAGCCGGGCGCTGTTCTGCGCGTCCCTGGCGACGAAGGCCGTGAGCTGGTCGATCATCGCCTGGCTGCGCATATCGCAGGGCATCGGCTGCGGCGGATCACCCGCGGCGCGGTCGATGCGGATGACCGTCTGGTTCTTGTCCTCGACCAGCCAGATCGCGCCGTCCTCCGCGACCGTCATGCCGACCGGGGCGCCTTGCGGCCGTGCGCCGTTGACGCGGTGCCAGCCGGCAATCAGCTCCTCGAACGGCGCGGCGGCGACCTCGCCGGCGTCGGTCTGAAAGCTGCGGGTCGGATCGGCGGCGCAACTGACGTGGTAGCGCACCGGTGCCGGGCTCGGCCTGGGGAAGCCGTGGTCGTCGACATCATAGATGAGGACGCGGCTGCCGGTCGGGCGATAGCCGTGCAGGCCGACCAACAGCTTACCCGCCAGTTCCGGAAATTTTGCGCCGTGATAGTAGAGCATCGCGAGCGGTGCCCCGTGCGGCGGCATCAGCGAGAACGGCGCCTTGTACAGCGAATTGGCCGTGCAGAGCGACTTGTACACCCCGGATTGCAGCACGAGCTTGAATTCGGGACTTGGCGTCGACAGGTCGTAGCAATAGGGCCAGCCGTAGTGCCTGCCCTGCTCGATCGCGTTGATCTCCTCGTTCGGCTTGAAGATATCTGGAAGGTCACGGCCGTTCTCGCCTTGCAGGAAGGCGTAGCCGGCATCGGGAAAATTCGGGTGCAGCGCCAGCGCAATCGAATTGCGCAAGCCGCGCGCATAAACGGTGTGCGGCGGATCGGGATCGTTCGGCTCCAGCGCCGGGAAGATGCCGCCCGCGGGCGGTGTGAACAGCCAGATCGATGCCATTGCGGAAGCACCCTCGGCGGCCGCGCAAGGCCTTGTGATCGGCGCCGGCGTGATGCAGTCGTCGCTGTGCGAGCCGATGTTGACGAACAGCCGGCCGTTCCTGTCGAACACGAACTGCTTGAGCGGATGCGCGCTCTCGTCGAGCCTGGTGCCGTCAGGCAGGGTGATCCGGCGGCCCGGCATATGACGGATGATGGTCTCAACCGTGCTCCGTGGATTCTCGGCCAGCGGATCGAGCCGGAAGATCGTCTCGGTGGTCGAGGCATAGAGCTTCTTGTCCGGCCCGATCACGAGGCCGAACGGATATTCGATCGCAGTCAACAGCTCCTTGAACCGCTGCCCCTGGGGAGCGTACGGATCGAGCAGCAATAACCGTCCATCGGCGTGCCCCCAGCCGCCCATGTCGGTGACCAAGAACAGGTCACGGCCCGGCACCTGGATGATCGAGCGTGGAAATTTGAGATGGTCCTCCTCGCTGGCGACGAGGCCGGCGCAAAATCCCGCCTTCATGTCGATCTGGATTCTGGGAAAGGCGAGATCGGCGCTGCCACAGGTTTCCGTGCCGATTGCATAGCCGCTCTTGCGGACCGGTTCCGACGAACCCACCGAGGAGAGGCCGAGCAACGCTCCGACGACGACCGCCGCCAACAGGCGCAGGCTTCGGCGTTCACGCCAGAATGTGAGGTGGTTCACGGCGGCCTCCCGGACTTTCCGTCCAAAGTTGTTCCATGCCGCTCGAGCGCCGTCCAGATGATCATCACCCCCCTGTGATGAAACCCGCAGGGGCCTCCGGGCCGACCACTCTCCGTAAATTCCCTCACCGGGTTCGGCCCGAATATTTTGCGACTGTTTCAGATGATATCGTTTTGCCGTCCCGGTCGCTTTCTACAGGAGCGCATATGGTCCAGATCTATTTTCACTGCTCCAATACCGAAGGCACGCTGATTGATAGCCGCGGCATTGCGGTCGCCAACTTGACCGAGGCGCGCGACCGCGCCGCCCAGATCATGCGCGCGATGATCCAGACACCCGGCACTGAGGACTGGCGCGACTGGGTGATCCATCTCAGCGGCTCTGAGGGTGAGGAGATTTTCGATCTCCCCTTCACCGCCGTCCTTGGTAAGCCGCATTGAGGTGATGCCGTGTTGTTCGCTTCAATGAGCCTGCTATGCAAGCCCCTGAACTTCGTTGCCACCAAATGGCAGAAGCTGATGCGGATCGCAGGCACCCCCTACCGCCCCGAGCTTCACTACATGCGCGGGCCCGGCCCGAAATGGCATGCCAAGTATCAGGCCAGCCGGCTGGACCGCACGCGCTGAGCGCCGTGCGCGCCCCCTCTCTTACTTGCCAGTGAACTTCGCCTTGCGCTTCTCGACGAAGGCGTTGCGGCCTTCGATGGCGTCGGCGCTCTTGCGGATCGTGGCCTGAAGCTCGATCTCGCGGCGGAACTGCGCCTCGTAAGTCGTGTGCTCACTCTCCTCGATGAGCGCGCGGGTCGCGACCAAAGCGCGCGTCGGACCGTCGGCGAGACGGCGCGCCAGGGTCAACGCCTCCTCCATCAGCTTCGCATCGTCGACGACCTGCCGCACCAGACCGATCTCCTGGGCGTGTTCGGCCGTCAGCGGTTCGTTCAGGAGCATCAGCTCGAGCGCGCGCTGCCGGCCGATCAGTCGCGGCAACAGCCAGGTCGAGCCGAGATCCGGCACCAGCGCGATGCGACTGAACACCTGGATGAAGCTCGCCGACCGCGCCGCGACGATCATGTCGCCAGCCATCGCCAGGCTGAAGCCGCCGCCAGCCGCGACGCCGTTGACGGCGACGACCACGGGCACGCGGCATTCACGCAGCGCCTTGAACGTCGGCCAGTAGAGGCGCATGACGCCGGCCGCGATGTCCTCGCCGAGCGCTTCAGAGGCCTTCAGGTTCTGCCCCGAGCAAAAGCCACGCCCCGCCCCGGTGAGAATCAAGGCGCGGACGTCCTCGTCCCGCGTCATCTCGGCGATTGCGGCGGCGAGCCCGCCGAGCAGGTCTGGCGTCATCGCGTTCAGGCTCGCCGGCTCGTCGAGCGTCAGGATTCCGACCCCGCCATCCCGCGCCTGTTTCACACCTGCCATGTCGCGTCTCCCTTTTGATATTCTCGTTGGTGGCAATGTGCCATTGTCCGCGGGCTTCGCCAATTGCGGAGCTTCCAGGTCAGCGCAGCCGAGACACAAGACGACATCATGCCTCATCAGTTCAGCCTCGCCCAAACCGTCCGCAAAGCCGCCGTCAAGTCCAAGAGCGGCATCGTCGCCTCGCAATCGCGGCGGGCGGCCGAAGTGGGGGCGCAGGTGCTGGCTGCGGGCGGCGACTGCGTGGATGCGATCGTGGCGACCACCTTCGCGCTCAACGTGCTGGAGCCCTGGAACAGCGGCATCGGCGGCGGCGGCGCGATGGTGCTCTACCGCGCCAAGGAGAATCGCTACGAGGTGATCGACTATGGCATGTGCGCTCCGCAGAGCCTGCGCACCGCCGACTATCCGCTCAGCGGCGAAGGTGCGGCCTCCGATCTCTTTCCCTGGCCGCGGGTGAAGGACGACCGCAACATCCACGGCCCCGGCTCGATCGCCGTGCCCGGCGTCGTCGCCGGCATGGAGGAGGCGCATCGCCGCCACGCCAGGCTGCCGTGGAAAGACCTAGTCGCGCCGGCAGCCGCACTCGCAGGCGAAGGCCTGCTGGTCGATTGGTGGACCACGCTGATGATCACGAACTCGGCGGCCGATCTTCGGCGCTATCCCGCGAGCGCTGCAGCATTCCTGAAGGACGGCCTGCCGCCGAGCGCGCCATGGGGCATCAAGTCCGAGACGCGGCTGCCGCAGGATACGCTGAAGGCGACGCTGTCGCACCTCGCCGAAGCTGGAC
>JAEWFG010000410.1 GCA_023388935.1 Pseudomonadota bacterium
TTCTGCAAGCTCAAGGAATTCAAGCGCATCGCGATGCGCGCCGACAAGACCGATCAAAGCTTCGCTGCCATGCTCCATCTCGCCGCCGCCGTGATAAATTCCCGATGAATCCCAACAGGCCCTAGGACGCCTGCTTCAGCCGCTCCAGCGCCTCGAGCAGCTTGGCCTTGCGCGCCAGCGCCGCCTCGCGCTTTTCGCGCTCCTCCTCGACGACCTCTTCGGCCGCGTTGGCGACGAACTTCTCGTTCGCAAGCTTGGATTCGGCGCGCTTGATGTCGGCGTCGGCTTTCGCGATCTCCTTGTCGAGGCGTGCGCGTTCGGCGGCGACATCCACCACGCCCTTGAGCGGCAGTGCGGCGACCTCGCCGCGCACGAGGAGCTGGACCGCGCCGTCGGGTGCGCGGTCGGCGAAGGAGATGTCGGACAGCCGCGCCATGCGCTTGATGACGTCGGTCCAGCGCGGCGCGCGTTCCCTGGTCTCGGCCGACGCGCCCGCGAGCACCAGCGCCGTCAGCGTTGCCGGCGCGATGTTCATCTCGGCGCGCACCGAGCGGATCTGGGTGATGAGGTCGATGACCCAGCCGATCTCGGCTTCCGCCTTTGGATCAGTGAAGTCGGCATGGTCGAAGATCGGCATGATCAACGCTGGCGAGATCAACGGGTCGGTCGGTCCGGCTGCCGCAGCAAGGATCGCGAGCTGCTCCGGCGCCGGCTCGGCCGGCTTCAGCGGCCACGACGCCAGTGCGAGCAGGCTGTCGCGCTCGGCCGTCACCTCCCACAGCTCTTCGGTGATGAAGGGCATGAAGGGGTGCAGCAGCTTCAGGATCTCGTCGCGCGCCCAGGCGACCATGGCGCGGGTTTCGTCCTTGGCGGGGCCGTCCGGTCCGAGCAGCACGGGCTTTGCGAGCTCGACATACCAGTCGCAATAGACATTCCAGACGAAGCGGTAGATGGCGCCAGCGGCATCGTTGAAGCGGTAGGCTTCGATCGCCTCGGTCACCTCGCGCGTGGTGTGCGCACTCTCATGCGCGATCCAGCGGTTCAGCGTCTCCTTGGCCTTCGCCGGCTCGAAACCGTCGGGCACCGCGCAGTGATTCATCTCCGCGAAGCGGGACGCATTCCACAGCTTGGTTGCGAAATTGCGGTAGCCCTCGACACGGCTGGTGGCGAGCTTGATGTCGCGCCCCTGCGCCGCCATCGCGGCCAGCGTGAAGCGCAACGCGTCAGCGCCATATTCGTCGATCAGGTTGAGGGGATCGATCACGTTGCCCTTCGACTTCGACATCTTGGCGCCCTTCTCGTCGCGGACGAGGGCGTGGATGTAGATCGTCGAGAACGGCACTTCCTTCATGAAGTGAAGGCCCATCATCATCATGCGGGCGACCCAGAAGAAGATGATGTCGAAGCCGGTGACCAACACATTGGTCGGGTAGTAGCGCTTCACCTCGGGCGCGTCTTCGGGCCAGCCGAGCGTCGAGAACGGCCACAGCGCCGAGGAGAACCAGGTGTCGAGCACGTCTTCATCACGCGTGATGAAGCCTTCGCGCTTGTTGCGGTCGAGCGCCATCTCACGCCCCTGCTCGACCGTGATGACCTCCTGCTCGACATAATAGCCGAGCGCGTGGCTGACGGCCTCCTCCTCGGTCTCGGCGACGAACACCTTGCCGTCCGGACCGTACCACGCCGGAATCTGGTGCCCCCACCAGAGCTGGCGCGAGATGCACCAGGGCTGGATGTTCTCCATCCACTCGAAATAGGTCTTTTCCCAGTTCTTCGGCACGAAGCTGGTTTCGCCAGAGCGCACCGCCGCGATCGCCGGCTTGGCGAGAGTCTTGGCGTCGACATACCACTGATCGGTCAGGTATGGCTCGATCACCGTGCCGGATCGGTCGCCGTGCGGCACCATGTGGGTGTGCGGCTCGATCCGCTCGATGAAGCCAAACGATTCCAGCCGCTCGACGATGCGCTTGCGCGCAGCGAAGCGGTCGACTTTGTGAAACTCCTCGGCGAATTGCGAGGCGCCTTCGGGCAAATCGCGCAGGTAGTCCTCGTTGTCGAGGAGATCGAGGCAACCTTCCTTGTCGATGACGCTGATCCGGCCCAGGCCGTGGCGATTGCCGACCTCGAAATCGTTGAAGTCGTGCGCCGGCGTCACCTTCACAGCGCCCGAGCCCTTGTCTGGATCGGAATACTCGTCGGCAACGATCTTAATCTTGCGGCCGACCAGCGGCAGGACCACGTTCTTGCCGACGAGCTTCTGATAGCGCTCGTCGTCGGGATGCACGGCCACGCCGGTATCGCCGAGCATGGTCTCGGGCCGCGCGGTGGCGACGACGATGAAGCTCGAGGGATCTTCGGGACTGAATGTCTTGCCCTCGATCGGATAGCGCAGATACCAGAGGCTGCCCTTGACCTCGGTCTGCTGCACCTCGAGATCGGAGATCGCGGTGAGCAGCTTGGTGTCCCAGTTCACCAGCCGCTTGTCCTTGTAGATCAGGCCGTCGCGGTGCAATTCGACGAACACCTTGACGACGGCCTTGGACAGACCCTCGTCCATGGTGAAGCGCTCGCGCGACCAGTCGCAGGAGGCGCCGAGCCGCTTGAGCTGGTTGATGATGATGTCGCCGCTCTCGGCCTTCCACTCCCAGACCCGCTCCAGAAACTTCTCGCGGCCCATCTCGCGGCGCCCGGGCTGCTGGCGCTCCATCAACTGCCGCTCGACCACCATCTGGGTGGCAATGCCGGCATGGTCGGTGCCGGGCTGCCACAGCACGTCGCGGCCGCGCATCCGCTCGAAGCGGCACAGGATGTCCTGCAGCGTGTTGTTGAGAGCGTGGCCCATATGCAGCGAGCCCGTCACGTTCGGCGGCGGGATTACGATGGTAAAGGGCACAGCGTCGCGGCGGTCGGGGCGGCCGGCCTTGAACGCAAGGCTGTCCTCCCAAACGACAGACAAGCGGGCTTCGATATCGGCGGGCTGGTAATTTTTCTCGATCATAGGGTTGCTAGAAAGCCGCGCGAGGGGGCCAAGTCAACGAAAACGTCAACGAAAAGACCAACGGAAAGCTCAGCGGCAAAAGGACTTTCCGGCCGGGTCGACAGGCCGAACCAAGCACGAAAGCAGGGCGTTATCGGGGCCGTATGTCCGGCGTCACCGGCCGCCGCGTGACACCCGCTCGATTTCGGCCTTCACGATGCGTTCAACCAGCCCCGGCAGGTTGTCGTCGAGCCAGGACTTCAGCATCGGGCGCAGCATCTCCTTGACCAGGTCTTCCAGCGTTCGGGCATTGCTGCTGAGCACGGTATGGGCCAGCGAGTTGAAGGCGGATTCGACCGCCGAGACCGTCGATTGCGCGAGGATCGGCTGCTGCGGCGGGAGATCGAAATCCGCCGGCGCGTAGGACGGCGTCCGACGCTGCGGTGATTCGGCGAATTCGAGATCGTCACGCGGCTCGACCTTGCGGAAGCTCGGCGACGATGGGGGCGGTGCCGGCGCCGGATCCATCGCCATATCGTCGGTCAATTCGAGCACGTCGGGCTCGGGTTCCGGAGCGCGGATCTCGGGCCCAGAAGTGGCCGCGTCGAGCCCCGCCAGCAGCGAGTCGATATCGTCCTGGTTGTTCGACGCATCCGCCGTAGGTGCGGGCGGCGGGAGCGGCGCCGGCTTTGCGGCCTGCGGCGGTACGGGTTTCTCTGCGGCGGGCTTTGCGGGTGCGACCTTGGATGGCGGTATGTCGTTCATCGGCTTCGGCGGCGCCGCAGCCTTCTCGGGCTTCGCCTCGGGCGGCGGCGGCTTGGCCTCATCGTCGGCAATGATGCGCCGGATCGAGGCCAGAATCTCCTCCATCGAGGGTTCTGTGACCCTTGCAGGCTGCGTCATCTCCGACTCCAAATCATCAACGCCCTCGCATACGTTGTCTTACACCAAGCACGACAGGATGGGCCTGTTTCGGACGGACGCCCCCGACATTTTCATCGCGGCAGACCCACTTGTCCCCAGCTCACGCTCAACGTGCTGCGATGCGTCCCTGCCCTCGGCACTCAAGCCCTACGCACACGACAAACGGATGCGGGCGAATCGGCACGCAACTTCTTGGCAAGGCTATGTCAGGGATTTTGACGATTGCAAGCAAACCGCAGGTCGGCCTCGCCTGTCTGCGAGGCCAACCCGATTGCGGCGATCAGCGTCCGTCAGGCGTACGCACGCCGGCCCAGCTGTCGCGGACCTGCTGGTAGTGAACGCTGGGATCGTAAACCGTGGTCGCAAGGCCGAGGACCTGCGGCGACAGCCGGCCGACGGCGGCGAGGACGTTATAAGATGCAACGACCCGGTCGTGCTGCGCGGTGACCAGCGCGACGCGGGCATTGACCAGCGCCTGCTGCGCGTTGAGCACGTCGAGCGTGGTGCGCTGACCGGCCTTGGCTTCTTCACGCACACCGTTCAGCGCAATTTCGGAGGCGGTGACCTGCGCCTGCGCGGATTGCACCTGCGCCTTGCCGGCCTGCAAGTTCCCCCACCACTGCACCACAGTCGCGCGGATCTGATTGCGTGTGTTTTCGAGGTTGAGACGCTGCTGCGCCAGGTTTTCCTTGGACTGGCGGATCAGCGAATATTCTGCGCCGCCCTGATAGATCGGCACGGAGGCTGTCGCGATGGCGGAAGCGGTCGTAGTTCTGAAGGCCGTTATTGTCTGCTGGTATGACTGGGTGACGCCCGCCTGGAGCGTGAGCGTCGGCAGCAGCGCGCCCTCGGCGACCTTGACCTGCAGGAAATTGACGTCGATGCCGTACATTGCGGCCGTGATGTTGGGGTGCTCGATCAGACCGAGTTCGATGGCCGCGGCGAGGGTTGCGGGAAAGAAGCGGTCAACCGGCGAGCCTGGCGCAAGGTTCGTCGGCTCGTTGCCGATGATCTGGCGGAAGTTCGCGCGCGTCGTGGTGAGATTCGCTTCGGCGGTGAGCGCCTGCGTCTTGCCGGCCGCCAGTTGCGCTTCCGATTGCGCAACGTCGGTGCGCGTCACTTCGCCGACGTTGAAGCGATCGCGGGTCTGCTTCAGCGTCTGCTCGAGCACGCGCACGTTGCTGCGCTGGACTTCGAGCGTGGCTGCGTCGCGCAGATAGTCCATGTAGGTCGTGGCGCCATTGAGCAGCAAGCTTTGATCGAGACTGCGAAGCGCTTCGCGGGCACCGGACACCTGGCTCTCCGCCGCGCGCGTCCTGTTGGCGGTCTGGTTGCCGTTGTAGAGCGTCTGCGTAACGGTCAGGCTGGCGCTGTTGGGTTGAAGGTCGGAATGGATCGGCAGGCCCTTCTGCAGCGCTTGGAGATCCTGGTATTGAGTCCCGGTGCTGAGGGTCACACCGACCTTGGGGCGATAGCCCGACAAGGCTTGCGGCACGTTCTCGTCGGTGGAGCGAACCTGAGCGCGCTGTGCGTTGAGCTGCGGGTTGTTCTGATAGGCACGTACCAGCGCAGCATCGATCGTATCCGCCAACGCAGGCGTCGGCCCGGCAAGAGCCAGCAACAGGACCGAAACCGCAGCTCCGGTGAAGAGCTTCACCCCATGCATCCCTGAAATTCCGTTCATTCTAACGCCCGGCTCGTGCCCGCGAGCTGAGTTACCGTCTACCGAGTGGAGTCGTTACCCCGTCGCAACATAGGACGCGGATTAGCGCGACGGAACTACCTCAATGTAGTTCTCGGTGGAAACTCTTCACGTGCAGCATCCCGGCCACACTTCTGATTCGGAACGGGATTTTAACAGGCCTTGGGCCGTCAGAAGACGAAGGCGGCGGCCCGCTCCAGCCCGGGAAGCACCGGAGCTGCGGCATCGAACAGCGCCCGATGGCCGAATTCACCGTGGGTACGGGTCACGATCATGGCCCGCGGCGGCTTGGATTCGGCAGACACCCCGACCAGACGGCCGCCCTCCTTGAGTTGTCCGAGCAGCCCTTCCGGGGGCGTCTCGGCAGCGCCATTGAGAATGATCACGTCATAGGGCGCGGCAGAAGGGTCACCCTCGGTGCAGGCCGCGGCCTTGCAGGTAACGTTGGTGAGCCCGAGGGCAGCAAAGGCGTCTTTGGCCTTTGCGGCCAGGGCCGAATCACACTCGGTCGCGGTGACTTGGCGCGCGATCTTAGCGGTCAGCGCGGCGAGATAGCCTGTGGCGCAGCCGACGACCAGCACGTTGTCATTCTCGCCGATCTCGGCGGCCTGGAGCAGCTTGCCGGTCAGCGCCGGCTTGATCAGGAACCGCTTGGACGCGCCTTCGCTCACATCGAGGTCGAGGTCGAGATAGGCCAGGGCCTGCCTGCTCGCGGGCACGAAGGCCTCGCGTGGAACCGTAAGCATGGCGTCGAGAACACGGCGATCGGTGACGTCAGTTGTGCGCACCTGGCCATCGACCATTTTTAGGCGCGCGGTCGAGAAACCGGACATTTGCGGACCCTGAAATGCGGACGATGCCGCGGACGAAAATTCGCGGCATCTTTGGAACATGCCCGGCGAAAACGCAACATGGCCGTTGGCCCGTGCGGGCCAGGGTTGCGCAACTCACGGCATCGTAGGGGCGACGAGCTATTCGATCGTGACAGCGAGCCGGCTGATCAGTGCGGCGACTTCATCCAGCCGTGCCGAATCGTGTGCTTCGACGGCACGCGCAAGGCGGGCCACGCACTCATCGTCACTGAGCTCGGGAACGTCCGCCGGCAGAATCGAAGGGGCCATCTGGGAACGGTCGACCTGGATGTCTGGCATGGAAGCAGCTCCGTAAATTTCCGGCACGCGCAAGGCTCGATTTGACAAGGCTCGATTTGAATTGAGTCGATTTGACGCCGCCCCCGTGGCGCGGCGGCGCCAATGCGCACAACTGGGTGAACGCGGTTCTGTGCTGGATTTCGGGCCGGAAGCGGTGTTGCGAGATCGCTTTACAGGCATCGTGCGCCACATCAAGGCGTGGCCGCAAGCGATTGAAATTGCGATAAAGTTTGGCTCCCCGGGCTGGATTCCCAGATTTTTAAATAAGCGCTACAATATCAATCACTTAAGTCGGTCGGTTCGAATCTAGATGTCGGCCATACTGTCAATGCTACTGTCACATGCGCGATATTTGGTGAGATTAGATGAGACAATGCGTCGCGCTATTTGGTGCGGCAATCTCCATTCGAGACCGCGAGTATGGCATCCGCATCTCGCAAGGCGCGGTCGGCCGTGCAGCGAACGCAGGCGTGGCTTTCCTTTGTGCAGTCCCCTGAATGGTTGCTGGTCATGCCGACCTTAACGAGTGAGGTGGCCCAACAGATAAGATCCTCAGGCACAGGCTGGCTAACGCACGCCTCGTCGCGGGCCAGAAGAAACGCCGCTATCTTCAGGCGAGGTGGATTAAAATAGGCGTTCAGATCATCAGCCATAAGCTTCTCTTTCATGTGCGATGGTCAGAAAAAGAAAAACCCCGGTAACGTCGCCGCTACCGGGGTGCCCCTTGAGAGGCGAAGTCTAAGGGAGGAAACGCCCAAGGAGGGCAGCGGTAACGCAGGGGCGACACCGCACCCTCATCTTTTTCCACACGATGGGTTGAATGTCAACTAAAAGGTGATAGTGTCGCCCTGTCTCAGGGAGCCCCAACGTGACCGATGCCATTACCTTCCTTCGTGTCCCAGAAGTCTTGCGCCGCACCGGCATGTCTCGGCCGACGCTCTATCGGCGTATCAGCGAGGGCAAGTTCCCCGAACCGAAGAAGGACGGTGGGATGGCGCTCTGGCCCGAGCTCGACGTCACCAACTACCAGCGGAAGATCATGGGCCTCGCCCCGCTGACCCAGGATGTTGCGGACCTGCTCGGATGACCTTCCTGCGTACCACCCGCCGGCCGCGGCCGGAGGATGATGTTGACGATCTGCTCGGTACCGCCGAACCGGTCGAGCTCCCTGAAATCTTCAACATGGACCTGCGCAACGTCAGTCGCGGCGTCTCGATCACATGGTTGATGCAGGCGTTCGAGATGGATCGCAATACCGTGAAGAAGCGACTGGCCGACTGCCCGCCGATCAAGATGGGTGCCGGCCAGCAGCCGCTATTCAAGCTGTCGCAGGCCGCCGCGTATCTCGTGAAGCCGCGGTTCGACACGAAGACCTACATCAAGAACATGAACATCAACGACCTCCCGCCCTTCCTGCGCAAGGAAGTCTGGGAGGCGCGATTGAAGGAGCAGCGGTGGAAGGAGAAGGCAGGCGACCTCTGGCACACGGCCGATGTCACCGAGACCTTCGCCGAAGTCTTCAAGCTGATCAAAAACCAGATGCAGCTTTGGGTCGACAACCTCGCGCGCACCGAGACGGTGACCGACGCGCAGAACAAGCATTTCGTCGGCAGCGTGGATCAGTTGCAGCAGGATCTTCATCGCGAGTTGATCGAGTTGCCGAAGCAACGGGAGACCCGCTCGCAGCTTGCCGACGTGGAGGAAGAGGAATGAGCGACATTCGTCTTGCCCCATGCGGCGGGAAACACAAGCCGGGGACTCTGAACTACTGCCCCTATTGCGGGGCGTTAACCGACGAACCCGCGTTCAATGCGATCAGCAGGCTTTCGCGCTGCATTGATGAGTCCAAAAAGCAGCTAACGAATGGAGAGCGCCGTGGCGACTAAGGGTGAGATGCTTTCGAGGATGATTTCGCTGGCGACCGAGCGGCACGCCGGACAGTACGACAAGGGCGGGCGTCCCTACATCCTGCACGTTCTCACCGTCATGCACCGGTTGCGGACGGATGACGAGGAGTTGCAGTGCATTGCGGTCGGGCACGATCTCGCCGAGGACACCAACACGACCGCGGGCGAATTGCGCAGCATGGGGTTTAGCGAGCGCGTGATCAACGGAATCTTTTGCCTCACCAAACTCAGCACCGACAACGACGCCTCTTACCGAGAGCGCGTCATGTCAAATCCGGACGCTATCAGGGTCAAGATCGAGGATCTTCGCCACAACAGCGACATTCGGCGACTGAAAGGCATAGGACCGAAGGACATTCAACGCATGATTGGCTATCACGAGTTCTATCTAGAACTCGTCGCGGCCAGTCGTTCATGAGCAGTGAATGCCTGATTTCCTCGAACAGATCGTTGTCGATACCGCAGAGATGGTGCGGCCACCCGAGCGGCTGACCGTCTCGCAAGCGGCCGAGAAGTACCGGCAACTGAACAATCCCGGCAGTTATGTCGGTCCATGGGACAACACGATCGCGCCGTATGGCGTCGAAGTGATGGACGAGATGACGTCGCTCGACTACACGGGCCTCATTTTTGTTGGTCCCGCGCGTTCGGGCAAAAGCGACCTATTTTTCAATTTTTTGACACACACGGCCATCTGCGATCCCGCCGACATGATGGTCGTGCATATGACGCAGAACACCGCGCGCGACTGGTCGAAGGGCGATCTGCAAAAGGTCTTTCGTCACTCCCCCGCGCTCGGCGGAAAAGTGAAGGCGGGACGGCAGAACCTGAACACCCACGACATTTCTTTTCAGTCGGGAATGCGGGTGCTCGTGAAGTGGCCGACCATCACGGAGCTTTCCGGCAAGACGATCCCTCGCCTGTTCCTGATGGACTACGATCGTATGCCGCTCGACGTGGACAAGGAAGGAACGCCGTTCGATCTTGCGCGCAAGCGCACGACCACCTTCGGCCGCTACGGCATGACGGTGGCTGAGAGTTCGCCGGG
This sequence comes from Pseudomonadota bacterium, assembly GCA_023388935.1. GTDB lineage: Bacteria > Pseudomonadota > Alphaproteobacteria > Rhizobiales > Xanthobacteraceae > Bradyrhizobium. The sequence continues at coordinate 9,710 of JAEWFG010000410.1, forward strand.
CTGGCCGGTCGAGAACCCGAAGTGGTTGGCGACGACGCCACACGAGGCGCCCCCGACGCCGGGCATCCTTGCGCTCTATAATCGCGGCGATCGGCGTCGCTGGTATTGGCGCTGCCCCGAATGCAAGACGCCGTTCGAGCCAACGTTCCAGTGCCTCAACTATCCCGACAGCACCGACAAAATGGAAGCCGCCGAGATGGCGACGCTTCAATGTCCGCATTGCCAGTTCGACATTCCGCACGAGCGGAAGCGCGAGATGAACGGCGGTGGTCGCTGGATCAAGGACCGCATGAAGTGGCTCCCCGACGGCTCGGTGGTCGGCGACCCCATTCGCTCGAGCATCGCGTCGTTCTGGCTGAAGGGCCCGGCTGCCGCGTTCGCCGATTGGAAGCTGCTCGTCCTCAACTATCTCAGCGCCTACGAGGAGTTCGAGAAGACGGGCAGCGAAGAAGGCCTGAAGACGACCGTCACCACCGACCAGGGCGAGCCCTACGTCTCGCAGGGGTCCGAAGGCGAGCGACTGCCGGAGGATCTGAAAACCCGCTCCTACGATCTCGGCGAGAAGGTTGTCCCCGAAGGCGCGCGCTTCCTCATCGCCACGATCGACGTGCAGAAGAACCGGTTTGTGGTGCAGGTCCACGGCATTGGCGAGTTCGGCGACATGTGGATCGTCGATCGTTATGACGTCCGGAAGTCGGAGCGCACCGACGATGACGGTGAGCGCTATTGGATCAGCCCGGGGTCCTACGAAGAGGACTGGCGGCTGCTCGTTGACGCGGTGATCTTGAAGACCTACCCGCTCTCGGACGGCAGCGGCCGTCACATGCAGATCAAGGTCGTCGGCTGCGACTCAGGCGGCCGCGAAGGCGTGACAGCAAACGCTTACAAATTCTGGCGCTGGCTCCGCGATCACTGCCCCGGCAACCTGCATCGCCGCTTCCAGTTGGTGAAGGGTTCGCCGTTGAAGTCGATCCCGCGGGTGGCGATCAGTTATCCCGACGCCGAGCGCAAGGACCGTCGCGCCGGCGCCAAGGGCGAAGTGCCGATCCTGATCATCAACTCCAACCAGGTGAAAGATCAGGTCAACAAGATACTCGATCGTGAGTCCCCGGGCGGTGGTCGCGTGAGCTTCCCCGACTGGTTGCCCGATTGGTTTTATACCGAGCTCACCGTCGAAGTCCGGACAGCCAAGGGCTGGGAGAACCCGAAAAACCAGCGCAACGAGTCGTGGGACTTGCTCTGCTATTGCGTCGCAATCGGTCTCTCGCGGCACGTCAATGTCGAGCGGATCGACTGGACGAACCCGCCTTCCTGGGCGGCCGAGTGGGACAAAAACGACTTGATATTGGCGGCCGGTGTCGAACAACGATTTGAATCTCAACCAAAGAGTGATATGGGGTTGGAACGACTCGGCTCAGAATTGGCGTGATCCGGACCCCTCATGGCTTCGACTTCCGAACTGCTAGCTGATGCTAAGACCGCCTACCACTCTCTTTTGACGGGGAAACAGGCGGTGGAGTTTCGCGACTCCAACGGCGAAACCGTCCGATACAACGTGGCGAACATTTCGAAGCTGGCGGCCTACATCTCCGATCTCGAACGCCAGTTGTCCACAAGCCCCTGCATGTCAGGCCCGATGCGAGTTTGGTTCTGATGCAGGCTGACCCCGAAATCGACGCGCTGCTCGGAAATGCCCTCCCCGCAGTGGTCGCGCCTTCAACGGGCAAGGCGGTGGCGTTTGTCGGCGGCCCGTATGATGGCGCCGACAGGTATTCGACCGAACTCGCGACCTGGCAGCCTTCGCTCGGGTCCGCCGACTTCGACATCCTGCCCGACAAGCCGGTCCTCGACGCCCGCGTTCGCGACACCCTGCGCAATGACTCCTATGTGCAAAGCGGTATCGCGATGCACAAGGACAACATCGTCGGGTCGATGTTCCTGCTCAATTCGAAGCCGGATTTCAAAGTCCTCGGCCTCGACGAGACCTGGGCGGAAGAATTCCAGGAAGAGGTCGAGTCGAAGTTTACCCTCTGGGCTGAGAGCGAGAGCAACTGGCCGGATGCCGCCCGCGTCAACACGCTGACGTCGCTCGTCCGCCTCGCGGTCGGCGTTTACGGCATGGCCGGCGAAGTCCTCGGCTCGGTCGAGTGGATGCGCGATCCCGCCCGTCCGTTCAGCACGGCGATCCAGATGATCGACCTCGATCGCCTGTCCAACCCGAACGGGATCATCAACAACCCGAATCTGCGCGGCGGTGTTCAGCGCGATCGGTACGGCGCGCCCGTCGGCTATCACATTCGGATGGCTCATCCGACCGACTACTTCAATCCCGACAGCTACATGTGGAAATACGTTCCGATCCGCAAGCCGTGGGGTCGGCTGCAGATGATCCACATCGTCGAGCAGACGCGGCCGGACCAGACCCGCGGCATCGCCGAAATGGTCTCGGCGCTCAAGGAACTCCGGATCACCAAGCGCTTCCGCGACATCGTGTTGCAGAACGCGGTCGTCAACGCGACCTATGCCGCCTCGATCGAGAGCGACCTACCCTCCGACGCCGTGTTTCAGCAGCTCGGCGGTGGCAACCTGAATGACGCGGGCGGCGCGGTCAGTTGGGCGACATCCTATCTGGACGCGATCAATCGGTACGCCGGCGGGGCCAAGAACCTGCGGCTCGACGGCGTCAAGATCCCGCACCTGTTCCCCGGGACGAAGCTGCAATTGCGGCCCGCCGGTCAGGGCGGCCCGCTCGGCACCGAGTTCGAGCAGTCCCTGCTCCGCTATATCGCGGCGAACCTGAACGTCAGCTACGAGCAGCTTTCGCGCGACTACAGCCAATCGAACTACTCGTCGATCCGAGCGGCCCTGGTCGAGACGTGGAAGTTCATGCAGTCCCGCAAGCGCATGGTCGCCGACCGGTTTGCGTCGAGCATCTTCCGGCTCTGGCTGGAAGAGGCGATCAACAAGAACCAGATCGCGACCCTGTCGAAGGCCTCGCCGTCGTTCTACGAAGGCCTGAACGCCGACGCCTACGCCAAATGCGAATGGATCGGCGCCAGCCGCGGCCAGATCGACGAGTTGAAGGAAACGCAGGCCGCCGTGCTGCGCCTCGACAACGGCTTGTCGACCTTGGAGGACGAGCACGGCCGCATGGGCAAGGACTGGCGCGCGGTGATCCGCCAGCGCAAGCGTGAAAAGACCATTCTCGTCGCAGCCGGCCTGTACGTCGACCCGAACAGCCAGAACACCAAGAACGCCCTGAAGCCTTCGACCGAAGCCGACAATCCCGATCAGAAGCCAGCGAAGAAGAAGCAAAATGCTTAATCCCCTGATCGCGCGCTTTAGCGGCATTCCGGCCTTCGTCAACGAAGGCTCGAGTGTCCTGTTCGAAAGCTGCCTGCAGCAGGTTGCGCAGCACGAACGCGCGTTCGAGATGCTGAACGAGGGGATGCAGGCCGATGATGGCTTCTGGCCGGCTGCGGACGATTGGCGCGCAGTATATCGCCCCTACAACGTGCGCGACGGCGTGTTGCTGATCCCGGTCAAGGGCGTCCTGCTGCATGAGTTCCCGTTCGCGCTGGGCAATTGGGCCACCGGGTACGAGTACATCTGGCGCGCGTTCAAACGTGGCATGGCCGACGAGGGGGTGAAGGGTATCGCCTTCATCTGCAACACCCCCGGCGGCATGGTCGCCGGATGCTTCGATGCCGGCGACAAGATGTTCGCGATGCGCGGGCAGAAGCCGATCCGGGCATTCGCCCAGGAGAGCGCCTATTCGGCCGGCTACGCGATCGCGTCGGTGGCCGACCACATCAACGTGTCCGCAACCGGCGGCGTCGGCTCGATCGGCGTCGTGACGATGCACGTCGACATGAGCAAGGCGCTCGACGACGCGGGTTTCAAGATCACCTTCATTCAGTATGGGAAGCACAAGACGGACGGAAATCCGTACGAGTCTCTCAGCAAGGAAGCGAAGGCGCGCATTCAGGCTCGGATCGACGAGCTCGGTGAGATTTTCGTGACCAAGATGGCACGAAATCGGGGATTGGACGAACAGGTCATTCGGGATTTCGAAGCCCTGACGTTCACCGCCTCGGAAGCAACGTCAAACGGGTTGGCCGACTCTGTCGGTTCTCTCGACGACGCCGTGGCCGCATTCGCGGCCGATTGTTCCCTCGACGATGGAGACGACGAAATGACTGACAAAACCACGGGGGTCGATCAGGCCACCCACGACGCCGCTGTTGCCAACGCCCGCACCGAAGGTCACGCGGCCGGACTCAAGGAAGGTGCGACGGCCGCGACCACCCGCATCTCCGCGATCCTGGCGCTCGACGAGTCCAAGTCTCGCCATGCCTCGGCTCTCAACATTGCGTTGACGACCGACCTGTCGGTTGAGCAGGCGAAGGGCCTGCTCGGCACCTTGCCGGAAGAGAAAGCCGCGGCCCTGGCCGCTGCGCCCGCCGCCGGCGGCAAGACCGAGACGCCTTTCGAGAAGGCGATGAACACGGGCGACAACCCGAACCTCGGCGCGGGTCACAAGGAAGAGACGGCCGACACCACCGACGACCAGTCGGCCGCCATCCTCGGTGACTACCGCGCGGCGGTGGGTACCCCGAAGAAGTCGGCAGCGTAACGCCGCGAAGTTCGCGACATCGGCGGCCGAGATGCCGCCGATGAGTTCCAGCCTCAAACCAGAAAGCTACTCCAATGACCACGAACATCCCGTACGACAAGGTTGGTATCGCGGACTTCGATACCACCGACACCTTCTCCCAGGTCGAGCTTTTCAACTCGACGGAGCCGGACATCACGACCGAAGACTTCGAAGTCGCCGCGAGCACCACGCTCAAGGCCTTCGCCGTGGTCGGTCTGAACGCGAGCGGCAAGCTCGTCATGGCGCAGACCAGCAGCACCGCTGTCGTGCCCATCGGCGTGACCACTGCCGGCATCACGACTGACAGCAGCAACCCGAAGCGCATCGCGATCTATCGCTCGGGCAACTTCAATCCCGCCGCGCTCGTCTGGCACACGGACTACGACACCGTCGCCAAGCAGTGCGCCGCGTTCCGAGGCTCGCCGACGCCGACGAACATCATCGTCCGCGCGCGGCTCTGATCGAGCCTCGGCCCGCCTTCAACCCCTCGCACCTGAAAGAAACGCATCATGACTTGGACCAACTATAGCCTCTGGAACACGCGGACCCTGCTCGGCGTCTACCGCGACCTGCTGCCGCCGATTAACTACTGGACCGACCTGCTCTTTCCGAACCAGATGAACTCGACTGACGAGTACATCGATTTCGGCAAGATCCCGCGTGTGAACCGCAAGCTCGCCCCCTTCGTCGTGCCGATGGCGCAGGGTCGTCCGATCTACGAGGAAGCGGCTTACCTGACCCGCTTCAAGCCCGCCTACATCAAGGCCAGCGACCCGGTGACCCCGAGCCGGGTGCTGACCCGTCGCGCGGGCTCCCTGCTCGCTCCGGGCCAGGATAGCCCGATGGCGCGCTACAACGCCATCAAGGCGGACATCGTCCAGTACCATCGCAATGCGGTCGAGCGCCGGCTCGAATGGCTGGCGGCCAAGGCGGTCCTCGACGGCAAGGTGGTGATCGAGGGCGAGGACTATCCGAGCACCCTGGTCGACTTCCAGCGCGCGGCCGGTCACACCATCGTTCTGGGCTCGGGCGCTCGTTGGGGCGACGCGGGCATTTCCATCATGGACAGCATTCAGTCGTGGATGGACACGATGCATCTGGCGCCGTTCGGCGGCGCTCCGAACCGCATCACGGTCGGCACGGCTGCATGGGGAGTCATGCGCAAGGACCCCGAGATCCTGGCGAACATGAACAAGTTCTACCGGGGCAACGAGGCTGACATCAAGACCGGCCTGATCGGTACCGGCGAAGCCCGCTACGTCGGCACTCTCATGCCGGGCCTCGACGTCTGGGTCTACAACGATTTCTACGCGGTCAATGGGACGGTCACCCCGTTCATGTCCACGAAGGACGTTGTGCTCACCGGCCCGGCCGTCACCGGCTACCAGTGCTTCGGCGCCATCATGGACGTGCACGCGCAGTTCCAGTCGCTGCCGATCTTCATCCGCAACTACATCGCCGACGGCGACGTGGCGATCGAACAGATCCTCACGCAGTCCGCCCCGCTGATGGTGCCGGTGAACCCGAACGCCACGCTGAAGGCGACCGTCCTCGGCTAACGCAACCGACGCCGGGTAGTTCGCTGCCCGGCGTCTTCGACTTGAACGACCCTATCCCGCAACCGACGAAGAAAGAACTCCGATGCCCAAAGCATTTGCGATCCACACCATTCACATCGGGCGCGCGCCTGGTACCGTCAACGAGCTCACCGGCAAGATCACCAAGCACGCACTGGTCGATGAGTACAAGCCGGGTGACATCTTCGAATGCAGCGAGAAGCAGTTCGCTGAACTCGAAAAGCTTGGCTCGGTTCGCGAAGCCAATACCGTGGATGAGGCGGCGGCCGAGGCGCGCGGCTACGTCGATCCGGCCGTCGTGCGCGCGGCCAACGCCGAACCCGAGAAGCCGGCGAAGGCGCACGTTGAGAAGCACGCTGACGCCAAGCACGCTGACAAGTCGCATGGTGACAAGGGCGACGGCAAGCCCGCTGGCGGCGACAACCTGCTCGGCTGACCGTGGAATCGCTTCGCACATTGAAGCGTCGAGCTCGCCGGGATCTGCACAACGCGCTGCTGGTCCCGGCGCTCTATCTGCTGGGCGATAGCCCGTGGGTGGACCCTCCCCTCATTCATGTTCGCCTTCACGTCAAATTCAACGATGTCGGCGATCTGCAGGGTACGAATTTTCATTTCGCGACACGGCAGGAAGTCACCCCCAAGATCGTATTCGACTTGGGCGAGATCGACCCTGTCGGTGGCGCGATCATCTCGATCGAGGCCGGCGAGGCCTACCGCGTGGACAACCTCATGCCGCCGGACGATCAGTTTGTCACCGCCGAGGTCATCCGCCTCTCTGCGCGCCAGGCGCAAGGGCTCCCCGTACCGGGAGCAATCTGATGGCCGGGCTTTACGCCGTCGCGATCGAAGGTCTGGACTCTCTCAAGCGGTATGAGGAGTTGCCGGCGAAGATCGAGCGCGCCGCCTCTCGCGCCATCAATGCGGCGTCCGATCGTGCGCGCGCCGCTGCCGCTCGCGCCATTCGGCTCCAGGTCAATCTCCCCGCTTCCTATCTCACGGGCGACGACTCCCGCCTCCGGGTCGTCAAGCGCGCCTCGGCCGGTGATCTTGAGGCCATCGTGCGCGGTCGCCAGCGGCCGACGTCGCTTGCGCGCTTCGTCACCTCGGGCTCGGTCGGATCGCGCAACGGCGTGACGGTGGAGGTGAAAAGCGGATCGGCCCGGTTCATGCGCCGAGCTTTCCTCATCCGCCTGCGCGCCGGCACCGCGGACCTCGACACCAAGTCGAACCTCGGGCTCGCGATCCGCCTCAAGGCCGGCGAGAGCCTGACGAACAAGCGCGCCGCGATCCGCATGAACAACGGGCTGTACCTGCTCTACGGCCCTTCCGTCGATCAGGTATTCCGGTCGGTTCGGGACGACATCACCCCCGACATTGCCGATTATCTCGAACGCGAATTCGGCCGCCTATTGGATCTGGACTCATGAGTGAAGATTACCCCTTTCGACTGCGCGTGCTGCGGGCATTGACCGGCTGCCTTCAGCAGATCACCCCGGCCAACGGGTACAAGTCTGACCTGTCGAACGCGGTATTCCGCGGGCGCATTCAGTTCGGCGACAAAGACCCCTTGCCGATGGTCTCGATCCTCGAGCCCCCGATCCCGAACGACGCCCATGATTCGCCGCGGGGGGCCGGTATGAACCATTTCGACTGGCTCATGGTTATCCAAGGGTTTGTCGAAGACGACCACAAGAACCCGACGGACCCCGCTCATGTCGCGATGGCCGACGTCCGCCAGGCGCTCGCGAAAGAGCGGCAAAAAGGCCTGCGGGACAATGACATCTTCGGCATGGCTGGCCGTGTCGACGACATCGTAATCGGCATCGGCGTGGTGCGCCCTTCCGACGAGATTTCAGCCAAGGCCTACTTCTGGCTGAACCTCACCGTCAAAATCGTTGAGGACATGGCCGACCCATACGTGTAAACAGAGTATCACCCGTCCGTTGATTTATCACCTCGGAGACGACAATGACCATCCAGACGAAGAACTATACCCTCGGGCGCGGCAAGCTGTATTTTGCCAAGTTCCTGACCGGCACCCAGAACACCAATGGCGAGCGGTACATCGGCAACACGCCGGCCCTCGGACTGAAGTTCGACGCCACGATGCTCGATCACTACGACTCCGATCAGGGCATCAAGGAAAAGGACAACTCGATCACCTTGCAGGTGAACCGCGAGGGATCCTTCACCACCGACAACGTGTCGCCCGAGAACCTGGCCCTCCTGTTCTTCGGCAGCACCGACGTCCTGACCGTGACCGGCGCGACGGTAACCGGTGAGACCTTTACGGCGGTCCATACCGGCGTCACCTATCAGCTCGGCGTCACCCCGGCGAACCCGGCCGGCGCGCGCGGCATCGTCTATCCGGGCGCGGCGGGTACGGCCTTCAAGGTGACCGACGACGCCGGCAGCCCGGCGACCTTCGCGGCGGGTACCGACTACAAGTTCGACCCCGCCACCGGCCGCCTCGAAATTCTTGAAGGCGGTGCCATCATGGACGGCACCACCAACCTCAAGGTCACCTACACCACCGAGACGAAGTCGCAGCAGCGCGTCATCTCCGGCTCGAACCCGGTCGAAGGCCTGATGCGCTTCATCTCGGCGAACCCGGCCGGCAAGGACATGGATTATCTGCTGCCCTGGGTGAAGCTGACCCCGGATGGCGACTTCACGCTGAAGGGCGACGAGTGGCAGCAGCTGAAGTTCAAGGTCGAGGTGCTGAAGCGCACCGGCTACGAGGCGCTCTACATCAACGGCCGTCCGGAAGGCGCCTAATCGCAACTCTCGTTTAGTTAAGGATTGAGCGTCAATGGCTCTCAAGTACAACCTTGCGACCCGAACCGTTGACACCCCCGGAGGACAGATCGTCCTTCGGGGTCTCAACATTCAGGACATCTCTGCGATCGTTGGTCGCCACAGCACCGATCTCAACGCGCTGTTCCAGACGATCAAGGACGGCTCGGCCGGCGTCTCCGTCGAGAACTTCGACGCCGTCGCGGCATTCCTGTTGCAGACCGTGCCCGGTGCAGCCGCCGACATCATCGCCTATGCCGCCTTCGACCCTGCAAAGGACGATCCCGCCGCATTGGCCGACGATGCCATGGTCGCCTTCAAGATCGAGGCTCCGGTTCAACTGCTGCTCCTGGAAGCGATCGGCGAGCTGACCTTCGCGATGGAGGGTGGCGTAAAAAAAGCCTTAGAGATCGTCGTCCGGATGATGCAGGGCACGACAACCCTGGTGGCGGAAGTTCAGGCTCCGCGACTCTGAGCGAATGGGTGTGGGGGCTGCGGAAGTCCGTCAGCCTCCTTCTCGATCACGGCCACCCTGAAGCTCAGTCTTATCCGATCGGAATGCTTTGGGACGAGTCACTGTTGGTTATCGAGCGGCTCAACCGCATCGAAGTCTCGAGAGTGATGTTGTTCCAGGCGGCGGTCTCAGCCTTCTTCTCCAAAGACGCAGCCAACGAACTGCAAAAACTCGTCAGTAAAATGATGGAGGACTGACGTGGCGCAAAAAGACATTGACTTGGTCATCCGCGCTAAAGCGGACGCAGCCAAGGCGGTTCAGTCCGTCAGCGATGCTCTCAAAGAACTCGCCACCGTTCAGGATCAGGTCGGCACCAGCGCTTCCCGAACAGACGGTCTGCTCGGGAAGCTCGCCACCGAGTTCGGAAATCTCAACAAGCAAATCGCAGGCCTCGGCGCGCTCAACACCGTGGCCGAGAAGATGGACAAGGCCGCCGGCGCGATCTCGCGCCTGGAGCAGTCCACGTCGAAGGCCGCCTCTGACGCGGCGAAGCTGAGCGCCGAATACGAGAAGGCGACCACATCCGTCACCGCGCTCACCGCGAAGGCTGAGCAATCGGCGGCCGCATTCAACACGCAGAAGAACGCGGTGGCCGCCGCGAAGGCTGAGCACACCCAACTGAACGCGCAGATCCAGCAGGCCAAGGATCGATACTCGGAATTGTATCGGGCGGTCCAGTCGGCAAAGGCTCCGAGCGACGCGCTGAAGCAGTCTCTCCGCGACCAGCGGGACGCGTTGATGGCTCTGTTCAGCCTGCAGCAGTCGTCCGCCGGCAACGTGGCTGCTCAGCAGAGCGCCCTCGCCGCAGCCCGCAGCACGGCAGAGGAAAACCGGAAAGCAGCCGGCGCGGCCGTCGCGAACCAGGCGACCCTTCAAGTCGCCCTCGACAGGGCCTCGCAGTCAGCCGCCAAGGAAGCCGCGGCACTCGACGCCGCCCGCGCTGGCATGGCCGAGATGTCCGGTGTCGCCAGTGGCGCGGCAGCTGCGCTCGGCGGCGTGGCGGTCTCCCAGGAACAGATTGCCGCCGCGTCCGCCAAGGCTGCCGCCGATCTGAAGAACGTCACCGCGGCGCTCGATCAGCAGCGTAAGGCGGGCTCGGGTGCCGCCACGGCGACCGGACCGGCGGCGACCGCGACGACCGCCTATCGGGCCCAGGTTCAGGCCGTTCAGGACGCCAAGGTCGCATACCAGGCTGCCAACGCCGAGGCGACCCGGCTGGGGGCGGCTCTCCGCAACACGGCGCAGCCGACCCGCGAGCTCCAAACCGCCTTCGTGCTCGCGCAGGCGGCTTCGGTGAACGCCAAGCAGGCTTATTTCGATCAGGCCGCGGCACTCAATCAGCTGCGTGGGCAGACCCAAGGGACGTTCCTCGCGTTCAGCCAGGGCATTTCCCAACTGTCGACGGCGAGCGCCCAGGTTCGCACCACCGCGTTCGCTGGTACCGAGGCACTGCGGCAGGTCGCTGGCGCGGCAACTCAGGCTGGCGCAGCTGCTGGCGCGGCGACCACCGGGACGTTCTCGCTGCGCGACGCCTGGGCGTCCCTGACCGATGGCGGGCGGGAATCCCTGTCGGTGTTCCAGCGCGTCCGCGGCGAACTGCTGGCGCTGGCCGTCGGCTACCTCGGTGTGCAGGCTGCAATCAGCCGCCTCGGGGATGTCGTCTCGACCTTCCGCACGCTGGAAGCCGCGCAGAACCGTCTCGGCGCCGTGTTCAACCAGGACAAGAGCAAGACCGGGGCCGAGCTCGAATTCATCGCCCGCACCGCGGAGAGGCTCGGCTTCAGCTTCGGCACCCTGGCCGACGAATACGGCAAGTTCTCCGTGGCCGCCAACGCCGCGAACTTCACGATCGGCGAGACCCGAAAGGTGTTCCTCGCGGTCGCGGAGGCAGCCCGAGTCAACAAGCTCTCGACGTCCGAGACCGAAGGCGTCTTCCTTGCCCTCAGTCAGATGCTGTCGAAAGGCAAGATCCAGTCGGAAGAGTTGCGGCGACAGCTCGGCAACCGTCTGACCGGTGCGTTCCAGATCATGGCTGACGCGCTCGGCATGACGTCGGCGCAGCTCGACAAGGCGATGCAGAAGGGCGAAGTCCTCGCCAATCAGAGCACGCTCATCAAGTTCGCCGACGAGTTGAACAAGCGTTTCGGTGCACAACTTCCCGACGCCTTGACCTCGCTGACCACCGAGCTCGGCCGGTTCGAGAACACGCAGTTCATGGCTCGCCTGCTGGTCGCGACCGGCGGCTTCACCGACGCGCTGAAGAACGCCCTCAAGGCGCTCAACGATATCGCCGGACAAAAGAGCACGCAGGATTTCTTCCTCGGGCTCGGCGCGGCAATGGGACGCGTGGTCGACGCTGGCGTGGTGCTGATCACCAACTTCAAGTCGATCATCACGGCGATTGAAGTTCTGATCGCGGTCAAGATCGGCGCGGCGTTCGGCACCTGGGCGACGCAAGCCGGGGTGCTCACTTCGGTGATGACCGCGGTCCGCGCTGCGACCATTGCGGCGGCAGTGTCGATCGAGCTGATCGGACCCGCGGCAACCGCCGGCTCGATCGCGATGGGCGTATTGCAGGGCGCGGCTGCCACGTTGCGCGCGGCGATGGCTGCGCTTTGGACGGCGATCGGCGGCCCCGTCGGCATCATCGCTGCGGCTACGCTGTTCTTCGGCGGCAATCTGCTCGTCAAGTGGATGACGAGCGTCGACTCGGCCACGGGGGCGCTGGCTGAACACAAGCGGATCGTCGGCGAAGTCGCGGCGGCGTATGAAGCTGCCGCCGGGAAGGCCGACGATTGGACCAAGCGGGTCAAGAATGCGTCGTCCGCCGAGGTGCTCAACAGCTTCAAGCAGTTGCAGACCGAGCTTGAAAATGCGCGCCAGAAGATCGTCAACGTAGCCAGCATCGATCAGAACCTCTTTGGACGCGGCCCGCGGTCGAAGGAGATCGACGACCTCGTTGCCCAATTCACGCGTGGTCAGAAATCAGCCGCAGAACTGAAAGCTGCTGTCGAGGAGATTTTCAAGGATACCAACAACGACGCTACGCGCGCCTACGCCGAGAACGTGATCAAGGCTGCTACCGCCTACGACGCCTTCTCTGTCGCGCTCGGCAAGACCGCGGTCATCGTTCAGGAAATGGGCATCAAGGCCGACGGTCTCGACAAGGCGCTCGACCAGAACCGGCAGAGCATGCGGTCGGTGGTCGGCGCTGTCGATCAGGTCGGTGGCAGCTTCCGCGGCATCAAGTTCGATATCGACGCTTTCACCAAGGCCTTCGACGCCGTTCAGAACGTCATCCCGTCTGTCGCCAAGCAGCTCGAAAACCTCAAGGTCATAACGGACCTGAACAAGAACTCGTGGGTTGCGTTTACCCAGGCGGTCGCGTCCGGCGACTTCGACCGCATCAGGAACGTCCTCGACACCACCAGCCGCGCACAGATCGCCGCGAAGAACACTGCCGACCGCGCCTTCGAAACCTCCCTGCCGCAAGGTGGTCTCGACGCGATTATCGAGCGCATCATCTGGGCTGAAAGCAAGGGCGACCCCAACGCAAGGCCTCGCAACAGGGACGGTTCCTTTGCGTCCAGCGCTGTCGGCATCGGTCAGTTCACCGAGGAAACTTGGCTCGGCCTGTTCGATAAAGTCTTTCCCGCGCTCGCAGATATCAGCGACTCGGTGAAGCTCGGCTATCGAACGAACGAAGACATGTCGCGGCAGATGCTAAACGCGCTGACGCAGCAGAACCAAGCCGCGCTGGTGAACAAAGGCATCACTCCGGACGCGACGAATACCTATCTCGCCCACTTCCTCGGCGCTGGCGGCGCGATCAAGATGATCCTCGCCAATCCGAACGAACTCGCTGCCGCCGTGGCCGGTCCGAAGGCGACCGCGGCCAATCAGTCTGTTCTGGGCAATGGCCGCACGGTCCAAGACGTTCTGGATTGGGCTTCCCGGAAGATGGGAAGCGGTGAGCAACTCAACAGCAGCGGACAGACCAAGCGGGAAGTCACTCAACAGAGTGTCGACGACACCGTTAAGCAGTCGCAGCAAGAACTCGAAATCCAGAAGCTCAAGAATGATGGTCTCGATCGCGAAGCCGTCATTAAGGCCAAGATCAACGAGCTGCAAAAAGACGGTACCGTTCTCGATGCCGACCAGGTCGCGAAGATCCGCGAGACGACGGGCGCGCTGTTCGACCAGCAAAACCAGCGCACCGCTGAACGGCAGGCGGTGCAGGAAGCCAACGGTCTCTACGCTCGTCAGAAGCAGCTTGTCGACGAAATCAAGATGGCGACCCAGCAGGGCGACATGGGTCGCGTCAGCACGCTCCGAACCGAGCTGACCGGAGTCAACGTCGAACTGGCGCAGGCTGTCCAGAAGGCCCTCGAACTCGCGCAGGCGCTCGGCGACAACAAGGCCATTGCGCAGCTCAACGCCATGAGCGCGAGCATCGGCAACATCGGCGTCGCGCTCCGCACGCAAGTCGTCACCGCGCAGCAGATCAGCCAGCAGATTGCCGGTGGCCTGACGACCGCGTTGTCCTCCTCGGTCGACCTGCTCGTGCAAGCCGCGCAGGGCACAAAGAGTTGGAGCGACGCGCTGAAGGGTGTCGGGCAGGCGTTCCTCAAGTTCGCCGCGGACTTCCTGAAGCAGATCGCCGAGATGATCATCAAGCAGGCGATCTTGCGCGCCCTGCAATCGTCCGGAATCGGTGGCGGCATCTCCGGCGGGATCAACAGTCTCTTCGGCGTGGCTCACACGGGCGGCATGGTCGGCGGCCGATCGGCGACGCGGGCGGCTCCGGTCGCGTGGTGGGCGAATGCTACGCGCTTCCATACCGGCGGCGTGGTGGGCCTCGGCCCCGATGAGCGCGCGATCATCGCCAGGTCGAACGAGGAAGTGCTGACCGAAACCGACCCGCGGCATCGGTTCAACCTCGGCAAGCAGGCGCCGCCGGCCGCGGCCAACATCAAGGTCGTCAACACGATCGACCCGGGCGAGTTCATGAGCGCCGGTCTGAGCAGTCGTGTGGGCGAGCAGGCCTTCCTCAACATGATCTCGTCGAACCGCGCTACCCTGAAGTCGTTGCTTGCATGAGCCTCAAGTTTGCCAGAGATTTGCCGGCGAAGCCGTTCAACACGGCTCTGCCGCGGTTCGATCCCAAGTTCTGGACGGTCGACTTCAACAAGGAGATGCTCGCGACGATCACCCCGCTCTCGGGCGATACGTTCAAGGTCTCCGCGCAGTTTCGCAGCAATGCCGACTTCATTGGCGTCAAGTGGACGTCGGAGGATCATTTCGACCACGACTATTTCAAGTACGCGACCGACAACGACTACACCAACACGATCCTGGCGTTTCGCCACAACCCGACGAACCCCAATCAGTTCACCGCGACGATCAGCGACAGCTCGTTCGCGTGGACCTATCGTCTGGTACCCTACGCACTGGTCGGCGGCCGATATGTGCCGCTCGATCCTCTCTTCAACACCAAGCGCACCTACCCGGCCAGCGTCATCAAGCCGCCCGCAGAGTGGACCGACATCCCGGGTGGACTCGTGCCGTATCACGGGCGCACCGATTACATCTTCATCCTCGACTTCGACGACCTGCGCATTCTTCACTTCTATAGCGGTCGCCAGATCGACGCGCGCGCTGTCTTGGAGGTTTCCTTTGACACGCTGATCGGCTCACACGGCCTCGGGGAACTGACCAACGTCGAGTCGATCGTACAGGTCAGCCACAATGTCGTTCGGCTGACGATGAGCAATGTCCGGATCGGCGCGAAGCTGGTACCGGGCGACAAATTGCAGGTCGTCTATCGGACCTCGCTGCGCCTGGCCGGCCCACACCAGGAAGAATACGAGGTCATCTCGTCGAGCGGTTTCGGTAGCGGCACGCTGACGGCCATCTGCAAGGGTAACGTGCTCGGCGGTGCCTTCCTGGTGGCCGACGCATTCTATGGCCGCTTCCTGAAATCGATCTGCCCGGTCGCCCTGCAAGACTACGAGTTCTACTTCGCCGATCTGAAATGCTCCGGAAACCGTACGGAGATACTGAAGCGCAACCATCCGCAGCCGGCGCACTCGCTGATGATGACGAGCGGCTTCGACGACTCCTATTCGACGTCCGCCGACCGGCAGGTCGAGATGGTCCATGCGTTGGGCTATCGCGGCTTCTGGAACACCTATGTCGGGATGTCCCATTACTTCAACGCCAGGACTGTTTGGCTCGACAGTGAGACCGGCACCCATATCCCGGTTGGCAACGACACGGCGCACCAAATCCTGTTCGCTGGCAGCGTCGGCGCGGCCGCGCACTTCACAATCGGGGACCTGCCGAACCGCGGCATTGACCAGTTCAAGGCCGACCTCGGCACCCACTACGGGATTCCCGGGGGCCTGTTCAGCGTTATCAACGGCGCCGTTGCCAACTCGGTCGTCGATCGCGCGTGCTCGCCGGACCCGAGCGACGCCGAAGGCTGGTATTGGTGGGACCTTGAAGCTGGTGCCCCGGGCCCCGCGCTCGAATATTGCGTGCTCAAGGCTGCCAAGAGCGACCTGACCGCCATCCTTTGGTCCGCCGGCGAGCTCGACGCTGCGGCGCTCGAGCAGCCGGGTGGCCGCGTCCCCGCCCCCAGTTATACCCGACACGAGGCATGCCTGCGGGCGATCTTCGCCTACATGCGCGAGCAGTGGGGTGATCTGCCCATCATCATCCAGGACGTCGCGTGGGGCTGGACTGCGGCCCGTCTGACGGCTCCGAGCGGCCAGCCGATCTATCTGGACGCCTCGGCCAACTCGTGGGGCGATATCGTCTTCACCTGGTTGTCGCTGCGCTTCAGCCCCGTAGGTCGAACCTACACCGTCGAGATCCTGCCCCCGGTCGGCGAGACGCCCGTCCGGACGATCATCGTGCCGGGGACGCAGATCGATGGCGGGGTCATCTACGCCGACTACCCCGTCGAGCAGAACGTGCTCGATTGGGGCTTCCCGCCGAACTTCATTCGGTGGCGGGTTCGGGACGACGTGGGCAATGTGTCTGAGGATTGGGCGAACTTCCCCCAGATCGACAACGCCGCGATCGTCAAGCGCACGGTCCTGTTCGGCGGCCAGTCCAACGCCTTCGGCCATTTCAGCCAACTCTCGGGCGCCACCAAGGCCGATTATTCCGCCGGCACCTTCCGCCGACACCTGGCCGACCTGCTGGGGCTGCGGCACGTTCAGGTCATGCCGGTCAACGCGTCCCTCGGCTCGTCGGCGATCGACCGCCAGGCTGACGACGATCCGGTGCACGGAGCCAACTATTGGTGGGACCTCGGCGACGCCACCTACAATGTCGACGTGCCCGGACCGCGCACGACCGCGCTGATCGACATCGTCAACGCCCTCGGCGTGCCCGTGGACGATCTGATTTGGTCGCAGGGCGAGAACGACGTCGGCGCGATGGACCCGATCGCAATGCCGCGCTATTCGACGGTGCAGCGCTTCAAAGACGCAACCCTGCGCGTGTTCGCTGCGATCTCGTCAGCCTGCAGCAATGCCGATCTGCCGATCTGGATTCAGACCATCGGCCGCGGCTGGTGGGGCGACACCCCGCCGCCTGAGCCCAGCGAAGTCGCAGGCGTCTATTACAAGGCGGCGCGCGACGTGCAGAAGGATCTCGCGGCCAACTCGCAGCAGATCCGGATCGGCTCGTGGCCGGACGGTCTCGCGCGCAGTCAGAACTATATCAAGGAGGTCGGCAACCCCGGCTGGATTCACTACAAGAGCGCCGTCTATCACGCCGCGGCCACCGAGCTCGCCGAGTCGATCTTCAACAACGTCGACCTCGTGACGTCGGCCCCCGCGTGGACGAGCCTCTCGCCGCCACGAAATATCCGCGTGACGAAGAACAGCGGTAGCGGCGACATGACGATCGCCTGGGACGATCCAAGCGGCTACGGGCGCAGCTACGGCAACGATTACGGCACGCTCAACGACACCGATTGGCGGGTCACCTCGCTCCACCTCGGAACAGGGGCGGTCGCTCATGTTTGGGACACGAGCACTCGATCGCAGGTCTACACGCTGGCAGAGCAGACCGCCGACTATGGTTTCGGCGCCGGCTACTGGTCGGGCAGCGTGCAGAGTTACGATCCGGTCAACGACATCCTTGGCCCGGCCGCGAACTTTGCCGGTGCCGCGGATTCGACCGGTGGTCCCGCGCCAACCGGTCTCACGGCAACCAAATCCGGGTTCGACGTCATCTTCGGATGGAGCGGCACCCCGGGCGCGACGTGGCGGGTCCGCAACTACAATGTTGGCACTGGCGTCATGTTCTCCGAGACCGTCGTGACCAGCATGACCTACAACTTCACCGCGGCTATGCAGGGCGCCGAGTACGGCTTCGGCGTCGGCTTCGTGCACTACAAGGTCGCGGAATATGAGGGCGGTGATTGGGGTGCCGAGGCGGACTTTAATGGGGCGGTGACGTGAAATACCCGTTCGACCCCACAACCCTCGTCACGCCAGGCGCGTCCCCTGATCCCGAGGTATCCTCCGGTCCGCAGCGGATCAAGCTGCGCGAGATCGCGGCCAAGATCGCCAGCGACACCGCGAACGTGCTGGTCGGCGCACACGTGGCCGATTATCCGATCACATCATATTTCCTCGACGCCAACGGCGACCTGACGACCTTCGGCGCCGAGACCAGCCGATTGATCGGCAGCGATCTCGCGGTGGGCTATGAGGCCGAGGTTCTCTCGCTGCCACCAACGTTGATGTTGGAGATCGACAATCCCGGCCGCTATTCGCTGCTCGGCGAACTCTATCCAGCCGCTGAAGCGGACGCTGTCACCGCGCCGCCGGTCAACGCGGCCACCATGGCTTGGTTCGACGCCTTCTTCGCGAAGCTCAATGCGCTGGGCTACGAATACATCAACTCGGTGTCGTACGAGATCATCGATTTCTACATGCCGCCAGAGTGGAAGCAGCGCGACTATCTCGGCCGCCCCGGTCTGTCGGGCTGGGTGCCGCCCTCGGCATTCATCACGCCGAGCAACCCCGAGCCGCTCAACTACATGGTCGAGGTTCAGAAGCAATTCTTGACCGCGGCGGTCGCGGCAGGGCATGCGCCGCGCTTCCAGATCGGCGAGCCCTGGTGGTGGGACGGCGCCTACTCGAACGGCTCGCCGTGCCTCTATGACGACTTCACGCGCGCGCTGTACGCGACAGAGACGGGCTTGACGCCGCCGACACCGTGGATCGAGAGCATCTATCAGCCCGTCGCCCCGGATCAGGTGCCATATCTGACGTGGCTTCGCGACAAGCTGGGCGCGAGCACCAATTACATCCGCGATCAGGTCAAGGCGGTCTTCCCGACCGCCGAGGCGACGTTGCTGTTCTTTACCCCGCAGGTACTGAACCTCAGTTCGGAAGTGACGAACCTGGTCAACTTTCCGATCAACGATTGGAAATACCCCGCCTACGACTTCATGCAGATCGAAGACTACGACTGGATCATCGCCTCGCGGCTGGATCTCGTCCCCCTCACCTTCGACGCTGCTCGCAACATCCTGCTCTATCCGCAATCGGTGGTGCACTACTTCGCCGGCTTCGTTCTCAACGCTCAAGACTATGGAATCTGGAAGTGGGCCGAGACGGCGATCCGCATGGCCCAGGAGGCCGACATGGCTTACATCTACGTTTGGTCCTACACCCAGGCGATCCGCGACAGCATCCTTTACGATGATCTGCCGCCGGAGCCGCTGAACGTTCCAATTCTCAACCTGCCGCCGAATTGGAGCGACCCGTACCACGTCATCATCGAGTTCAAGACCGAGATCATCGTCAGCCGCTCGGGCAAGGAGCAGCGCCGCGCCCTTCGTCGCACGCCCCGCAAGTCGCTCGAATACAGCATCGCGCTCAACGGCGCGGCCGCACGGCAATTCAACGCTGCGCTGTCCGCCTGGCAGGCCGGTAACTTCTTCACGCCCGAGGTCACGCGCAACTGCGTCAGTACGACCCCCATGGCGGATACCGCGCTGGTGATGACGGTAGACGAATTGCCCGGCTGGATGCAGTTGGGCACCGCGGTCATCATCGAGTCCGGCGACGAGCTCGACGGCCGCATCGTCGACCAGATTTCCGGTAACACGGTCACGTTCACCACGGCCAACGCGGACGACGACACGCGGGCCTGGCCGATCGGCACGGTCGTTTATCCGGCCCTGTTCGGCCGCCTGGTGTCGCCCATGCCGACCCGCCGGCAGACCAGCAACGTGACCGAGGCGACGGTCCGCTTCAACGTCGCGCCGGCGTCGGAACCCCCTCTCCTCAATCCCCCGGTGGCCGAGCAGACCTTCAACGGCGTCGAGGTGCTGACACTCCGGCCGAACTGGTCGAAGCCGCTCGACGTGGAACGCCGCTTTGACTCTGAGACGATCGACTATGGCTGGGGCAAGACACAGAATTTCTTCCCGACCGATTTCTCACAGCGTCTCATGAAGGCTACTTTCCTCGGCAAGACGCGCGCCGACGCCGAGAAGGTTGTCGGGACCTTTATTCGGATGAAGGGGCAGCGCGGCGTCTTCTACATGCCGACCTACGAACGAGACATGGAGATTTCCCCGCTCGCGTCGGCCGGCGTCAACCTGCGTCTCAGCGGTACCGAGATCGCCGATTGGCTGTCGGACGACAAGGTCTATCGGAACATCGCTATCATCACGCGCGACAAGCAGATTCATTGCTACAGCATTTCGGCAGTTGCCAAGATCACGACGATCGATACTCTGCTGACTCTCACGACCGCGGTGACATCAGATGTTCTCGCCAACGCGGCGATCGTCTGCTGGCTGCCGCTCTGCCGCTTTGCGACCGACGAGCTGACGATCTCCTGGGTCACCGACAGCCTCGCTCAATTCGACCTGTCCATTAAGAGCTTGCGAAACGACGAGACCTGACATGGCCTTTGACGAATACGAGGACAGTCGCCACGACGGCGAACCGATCAACCTCTACAAGTTCATCTTCGGCGACGCGCCGGAAGACAAGCTCGGTTATACCGACGCCGAGACCCTTCGGGTGTTCGACGGCCTCAGCTACAAGCCAGTGGCCGTCTCGCGCGACAACATCAACACCAACGGCACGCTCGACAAAGCTACACTGTCCCTACGAATGCAGGGCGATATCGAGATGGCGGATCTGTTCCGCGTCTACCCGCCGAGCTACGTCATCGGTCTCGTCATCTATCAGGGGCACGCCGACGACCCCTCGAACGAGTTCCTCGCGATCTGGTCGGGCCGTGTGCTGAACTGCGCGACCGCTGGCAGCGAGGTAACGTTCACCGCCGAGCCGACGACCACGGCGTTGAAGCGGACGGTTCTACGGCGCAACTACCAGCGCGGCTGCGGGCACGCTCTCTACGGCTCGCAGTGCAAGGCGCCCAAAGTGCTGATCGACAAGACGGTCACCGCGATCTACACCCGCAACATCATCACCGTGACGCCGTGGACCGAGAACGTCCAACAGTTCATCGGCGGGACCGTCGAGTGGACGTCGACCAAGGGCCGTCGCGAGATCGTCACCATCCGGGCCGGCGACAACAGCGGTAATATCCAGCTTTTCGGAACCCCGTCCGAGCTCACCGTCGGCGACGTCATCCGGTTTGCCCGGGGCTGCGACCACACGATGGGGGCTTTGGGGTGCAGTTTGCACGCCAACATCAACAATTTCGGCGGCCAGCCATGGATACCGTTCAAAAATCCCGTTGGCTTCAATTCGCCTTTCAGCTAAATCTCAACCATTAGGTGATTTTCCGGAGATCGTGCGGTGGGTATCGAGACGCTTGTCGGACAGCTCGTTATCGGCCTCGCCCTGGCCGCGCTCTCCTATGTGCTGACCCCGCGGCCGCAGCAGGAAAAGCCGCCGGCCGCGATGGACCTGGAAGCGCCGACCGCCGAGGCCGGCCGCACCGTCCCCGTCGTGTTCGGCACCATCCGGGTCAAGGGCCTCAACGTCCTCTGGTACGGCGACATTCAAACCTACGAGTACGACACCAGCGCATGACCGAGATCGATATCCAGCCCGGCGAAGAAGACCTGATCATCACGGCAGATGACGCGATCAAGGCTGGTCATTGCGCGACCGGCGTCTATCGGTGGTTCAAGCAGCACGGCTTCGATGCGCGGAAGGCAATGCGCGAGGGCGTCAAGCTGTCCGACGCGCTCGCCATCAATGACGCCTTCGGCAACCAGGTGATCGAGCGCACCCTTGCCCGGCGCAGGGGACAGTAATGGGCATCGGTGGCAGCAGCGACGCTCAAACGCACGTCGCGAAATACTTCATCTCGATCCACTACGGCATTTGCACGGGCCCGGTGGACTCCATCAACAAAATGGTGATCGACGACAAGGTCGTCAATTGGGGCGGCTACCCGATCAACGCCAACATGAGCGCCTTCATCAACCAGACCGAATTGTACGGCGGGGTGAAGAAGCAAGGCGGCCTGCAGGGCATTTTCGACTTCATGCTCGGCGGCCCAACTCAGCAGTTGACGCCCGAAGCCGCCGCCAAGCTCGGCGGAACGCCAGACACCCTGCCCGGCTTCCGCGGCATCGCCTCGATCTTCGCGCGCGGCAACCAAGGGATGTACGGTACCGGAACGCCGGGGTTCTATTGGACTGCGAACAGCCCCTATCTCTCGCCGCCGTCGATGGAGGTCACCCGCATTCCGGTCGGGCCAAACGGCAAGGCTGCGCTGGAAGGCAATCAGGCGAACTTCGCCGATATCATCTGGGAATGCCTCACCGATACCGATTGGGGTCTCGGCTCCCCGGAAGGCCTGCTCGATCGCGAGTCCTTCAAGGGCGCAGCCACCACCCTGGCCGCGGAAGGCTTCTGCGGATCGATGATGTGGACGCGGCAGGATGTCGTCGAGAAATTCATCAATGAGGTCCTCGATCTCATCCAAGCGACGTTGTTCGCCCATCCGCGAACCGGGCTGCTGACACTCCGTCTTCTGCGCGACGACTACGACCGCGACACCCTGCCCGTCTTCACCCCCGACAACTGCAAGATCACGAAGTTCCAGCGCAAGGTCTGGGGTGAGACAGCGAACGAGCTCATCGTGTCGTGGACGAACCCGGAGAGCGAGGAAACCGAGACTGTCGTCGTCCACAACAATGCGAACATCGCGATTCAAGGTAGCGTCGTCAGCACGAGCAAAAACTACTACGGCATTCGCAACGCCGACCTCGCGACCAGGCTGGCGCTGCGCGATCTCACTCAGGTGTCCGAACCCTTCCTTGCACTGAACATCGAAGCGAACCGGAGCGCGTGGACGCTGGTGCCCGGCGATATGTGCAAGGTCCGCTACCCCGAGCACGGCATCGGCGAAGCCTATATGCGCGTCGGTACCGTCGACTACGGCAAGCCCGGCGCCTCGGTCGTCAAGGCCGCTCTGGTCGAAGACATCTTCTCGTTTGGCACCTCCATCTTCGTGCCGGTGGGCGAGAGCCTGCCACCCGTCATCCCGACGCCTCCGACTATCCCCGACCCCGATCCGCCGCTGCCGCCCGACATCCCTTGGGTCGACCCGGCCACGGCGCCGACGGCTCTCGACCATCTGCTGATCCGCGACGTTCCGTTCTTCGTGCTCGCCCGCGCGCTCGGCGACACCGCCGTTCAATCGATCGCCTACCCCTCGACCGGCAACATGCTGCTCACGGCCCAGGACTCCCCGAACGTCTCCTCGATCGGCTACTGGACGCAGGTCTACGGGCCGACCGGCGAAGCCTCGCTCGAGCAGGTCGGCTTCCTCAACAACCGCAAGCGCGTTCTCCTCGCCGCCCCGCTGGGTGCATCTGGCACCTCGACGCTCGCCTTCGCCTCTCCGAATGGCGCCACCGTGGAAGTCGGTAGCATCATGGAGTTCGTCAGCGTCAGCAATCCGAACATCTTCGAAATGGCTGCGGTGACCGCCGACAACGGCGACGGCACCTACGAGCTGAATCGCGGCATTCTCGACACGACCCCGCTTCGCTGGAAGAAGGGCGACATCGTCTGGAATTGGCCGGCGAACAGCTCGGTCGTCGATCCCACCGGCCGCACCGACCATGTGGATGCGATCTACAAGTTCACGCCTCGCACGTCCAAGGGGATGTATTCCGTCAGCGCGGCACCGCTGGTCACGCAAACCGCGCACGATCGCATGCATCTGCCCTACCGGCCGGCGAACGTGAAATTCAATGGCAATCTGTACAGCCAGCAGATCGATGGCACGAGCAACGTCGTCGTCACCTGGTCGCGCCGCAATCGGCTGACCGAGAGCTCGCAGATCCTGGCGTGGACCGACGCCGACACGGCGCCCGAGACCGGGCAGACGACCACCGTGGAAATTTTGGACGGCAGCGGTGCGGTCGCGTTCACGCACTCCGGGTTGACCGGCACGACGTACACGGCACTCGCGTCGGAGATTTCGTCGGCGGCCGGTGCCGGCGGCAAGGCCTTCATTCGCGTCAAGTCGGTTCGAGACGGCTTCGAAAGCCTGAACCCCGTCACGCGCAAAGTCACGACCATCGGATTGGGTGGTTACGGTCTGAACTACGGCAAGGATTATGGAGCAGTCTGATGGCATCGCGCGCGCTACCCGGTCTGGGACTGAAGGGCTTTTGGGGTTCCGGCTACGACGGCTGGGACGGCGAGATGGACACCAACCTGCTGACGATGTCCGTCCTGCTGAACGGTACCGTGAAGTCGGCGACGACCTCGCTGCCGGGCTCGCCGACGAACGGCGACATCTACATCGTCAAGGTCGGCGATCCGAACGCCGGCAAGGTCGCGGTCCGCGACGTCGGTGCCTGGGTCTATCTCACCCCGGCCCGCGGCTGGCGGCTTTGGGTCGATGACGCCCTGCAATATCGGACCTATGACGGCGCGGTCTGGGTCATCGAGAACGAACTGCTCTCGACATCGGTCGTCTCCGGTTCGGCCGTCGCCCTGACGACCAATACGGCGGCGAACGCCATGAGCATCGCGAACGTCCCCAAGGGCGATTGGGACATCTCGATCAATGCCGCCTTCCTGCCGGGCGCGACGACGTCGATTACCGAACTGCTCGCCTCGATCTCGGTGGCCTCCGGAACGATCGACACGACCCCCGGGCGCTTCAACAGCCTGCCGATGGCAGCCTTCGTGCCCGGTGCCAATCCCATGAGCCTGGTCGTCCCGTCTCACCGGATCACACTGGCCTCGACGAGCACCCTGTATTTCGTAGCCCGGGGCAAGTTCACCGTCGCCGGCTTGGGGGTCTACGGCTCGCTGACGGCACGTCGCGCCAAATTGGGCTAGGGTCAATCTCAACCGTTAGGTGATTCGTCAAAAGGTTCGCGCAAATGAAAGCCAATTTTGCCAAGGCCATGAAGATCGAACTCGTCTACGAAGGCGGAAAAGATAATGATCCGGTCGATCCCGGTGGCCGCACCAATCAGGGCATCATTCAGCGCGAGTACAGTGCCTATCGGCTGCGCAAGGGGCTGCCGAACCGCGACGTCTTCCTGATGGAGGACGCCGAGCGCGACGAAATCTACGACACGCAGTACGGCAAGAAGATCCACTTCGACGAGCTCCCGCCCGGCGTGGACATCGTCATGCTCGACGGCGCGATCAACTCCGGTGTCACGCAGTCGGTCAAGTGGGCGCAGCGGGCGCTCGGGCTCAACGCCGACGGCGTCCTGGGCATGGTCACCATGGAGCGCATCCAGAACCACCCCGACCACGATGCGCTGATCGCAGACATCCTGGAGCGCCGGCGCGCATTCCTCAAGGCGCTGAAGACCTATTGGCGGTTCGGCAAGGGCTGGATGGCTCGGGTCGACAATCTTCAGAAGGTCGGCCAGTCCTGGGCCATGGGCTCGGTCGGCCCGACCGTCGTCTACGTTCCGGACGGCCACAAGAAGGCGAAGGTTCAGGACGCCCCGAAGGCTCCTTCCACTGCGCCGGCCGCGGCGATGCAGTCCGGCGGCGCGATCACCACCGGTATCACGACGGTTCAGAGCGTGTTCGAGCCGCTGCAAGGAACGCCGATGATCGACAAGATCGTTCTCGGCCTGGCTGTTGTCTCGGCCTTGGTGGTCGCGGGCGGCATCGCCTACGGGCTCTGGGCCAAGTCTCGCAAGGACAAGCTCAACGACGTTCTCGATCTCGTGGCGCAGCAGGGCGCGGCGAACAACGACAACGTCCCCTTGGAGGTCATGGAGCAGTTCTTGACGCGCGGTGACGCCGGCAAGCACGACGCTGATGATCCCCACGGCACGACGGCAGCCGCAGCGTGAAGCGGGTCGTCGCAACCATCGTCGCAGACGTCGACTACGCCAAGCACATCCCTGGCGCAGTCGAGTTGCATGACGACGGCCTCTACTACGTCTGCCCCTGTGGCTGCCGGTACGTGGGCTATCTGCCCTTCAAGCCGGCCGCCTCCCCGTCGTGGCATTGGGACGGCGACCGCGAAACGCCGAGTCTCGAGCCCGCGATCCGTCACCAACTGCGCGACGCCGACGGGACGCTTCGCGGGACTCATTTTCACGGCTGGCTGCGCGCCGGCGTTTGGATGGGCTGACCATGTCCGTTCTTATTACGATCGCCGGATTGCTCGGCATCAACGTTCCCCGACTCATCGCCTATGCAGTCGTCGTGGTCGCGATCGTCGTCGGCGCCATTAGCATCAAGTTCCATTACATCAACGTCGGCCGCGATCAGGTCACCAACGAGATCGCCGCCGGCAACAGGGAGACATTGCGCGATGTCAACGCAGCTAAGAGCAAGGTGGACGACTGCCGCGCTGCTGGTGGCAGTTGGAGCACTCTCGACGGGATGTGCTCGCAATAGCGGCTTCGGCACGTTCAGCGGCCCGGCTGGCGGCGTCTGCGACGCTTTCGATCGCCCGCAGTATCAGATCAAGGGCGCGACCGCCTACGACCAGGAATGGGCGGATAAGACGATCGAGGCTGGCGTTGCGGGCTGCAATTGGGCTCGCCCCGAACCGCGCCCGAAGCATCTCGACGTCGACCCCTACAAGCCCGTCAAGTTCGATCCTCCGGCGGCGCAGAAGCCGAAGAAGCGATCCATCTGGAATCGCATCCGTCACCCCCGAACCTCGTAGATACGATGTTTCCGGACTGGATCTTGACAATCATCAAGGAGAGCGGAGCGGCCGGAGCTATCATCTTCGTGCTGTGCGGAATCATCGTGCTTCAATATCGCACCAACGAGAAGATGAACACCAAGCGCTTTGACGAACGCGAGGCCTTGATGAAGCTGACGCGCGATACTGCTGAAGCGATCAAGGAAAACAGCAAGGCGACAGAGGAGCGGAATGAGGTCACCCAGGAACTCGCCGATGCCCTCGCGAAACTTTCAGCCACGAGCGAGCGTTTCTCCGACAAGATCGAGATGCAGACCGAGATGATCAAGGACAAGCTCAACGGCCAGGCCATGGCGATCGACGCGATGGCCGGCGCTATCCGCGCCCTTGACGGCGTTGCCACCGAGATCCGCAACTACCTTCACCAGCAACTTCCTCTCACAGCACGACGGCCGACGCGATGAGCATTACATCCCTGTTGAAGACGCTGGGGTTCATGCCCCAATACTCGCTGGCCGACATAGCCGACGCTGAGCAGGAAGCGATCGACCGCGCGCTGAAGGAGCACGCGGACGCCGTTGTTGAAAATCGCGGCTATAGCGCCGCGCTGTTGCAGAGCAGCCGGCGTCTGCGGGCGACCGTTCAGAGCCTGCAAACGCCGTTCGCCGAAGGCCTATCGCAAGCGCGACGACCCTAGGATCGCAGCTTCCGCTATTGTCTGCATGAAGCCGCACTCGATCCCGTCCATCGGCTCGGCGCGCCGAACGATCGTGTCGACGATCGCGAACAGCATGGCCGGGTTATTCTCAGCCGTCATATATTTGAGACAGGCTTCCCCATGGGCGCGGCCGACCTTGTTGTCGTGCCCCCAACTGCCCGTATTCTTTACAGCCCAGAGATTTAGCGTATCGCCTTCGCTTGTCACGAATGGCAGTTTTTTTACCGCGTCCAATTCCCCTACTCCTGGGATAAAATTGCCGTATTCCGAATTTCTTATTTGCCGAATGTGCTGACGTTTGGTCGAAGAGTCAATCAGTTTGTTCTTTTTCTGTTCTTGCCGCCCCTCCCCATTCCGGCTAGACGTCCGATCCGCCGCCCGCGGCATCGGTACCAACTAGATCATTGTCTATGACAACAATTTGATATCCGTAGAGATACGGTGAGACTACTTGAGCGAGCGCCGCTCGATCGGGATACGCAAAAGCTCCGCAGTCCGGATTGCGGCCTCCATTCCGGGCGATATCCCGAGATCCTGGTAAACCACCATCCGGTCGGCTTTGCGCAGCCACGCGAACCCGGCGTTGATCCCTGCCGCTCTCTGGATCGGATCACGATCGTCGAGTACCTGCGGGAATAGGAGATGAGCAGCCAGCGGCGCTTCCTGGCGGTCGATGCAGTCGCGCAAACAACGTCGTGCGTATTCGACATTCCGCTCGACATCGCCTTGGTATGGCGATTCAACAAGGACGAGCGGCATGGCGTGAGGCGGTCGCAACGAAGTCATCCCAGCAGATCCTCTAATTCGCTCGGCGCGCCGAGCAGCGTATCGACATCATCTACGAGCCCGAGCAGCCTGCGCACGTCGGCCGGATCAAACTTGCCAGCGTCGTCGCCCCATGCTGCCCAGCCAGGTCGGGATTCCCGGGAGAAGAGTTCGAGATATGGTCCGTCGACCAGGGCCTCGATCCGCTCGAAAAGTTCATCCGGCTTCCGCGAGTGCTCGCGTCGCGGGGCCATGATCAGGCGCTGGACATTCTTGGCGCGACGTTTTGGCGCACCACTCGTCGACAGCAGCCATTGGTGGCCGGGATCCTCCGCGTTCTCGTCAAGACCCGCGAGGCATTGTTCTGGGTTGGCGCGGCTCCAATAGCCCATGCCGACGAACGGCGAGCCGTCCTTGTTCGTCTTGGCCCAATAGAACCCGACCGTTTTGTATCGGAAGCCCCAACTGCGAATGACGTCCATCGCCATCTCAAGATGCGTGTCGGTGACCCACATGAACAGGACGCAGTCCTTGGCCGCGAGATCGGCGACCGGCAGGGACTTGATGTCCGCGAGCGACATCACGCGGTATTTCGGTGACCGCCCCGCCCCTTTGTTGGAGCGCACAGCAAACGTCCAAGCCGGATCCGCTAGGATCACCTTGTAGTAGTTGCGCCGGAGCCCGGCGAATGGTCCTGATGAAATGAACACGATCAGCCCAGCAGGTCGTCGACTTCGGAAACGGCGCCAGCGGCTTCGGCGATCTCGCGTTCGGTGGCGTCCTCGAGGCCGAGCAGGTCTTCATCTGCATCGGGTGCACTGACGGCCGGCGGCTGGTAGGTTTCCCAATCCGGAACCTTCATGCCGGCGTGCCGAATGAAGGTCTTCGGTTGCCGCGCCAACGGCCACCGCTTGAAGGCGTTTTCGAGGGCGACCTGCATCGCTTCTTGCGCAGTGCTCGCGATGCCGTACTCGAACATGGTCGAGTCCGTCGAACGCACGTTGCCCAGCCAGAGCCCGTCGGTGCGTCGGAAGAGATTGTTCAGCCGGAAGCCGGCTGTCTCGATTTCGGACACCATGTCTTCGAAGGTTTTCATCATCACCCCAGCAGGTCGCCAATGTCTTCGGTATTCGCCTCGACCTGCACGAGCGACGGCGGGTTCGCATGGGCTTCTTTGATGTGATCCATCAGTTTACCCTTCTCATCGGCAGTCAGGTCTCGCACGACCGCGATCGGCGCAGGCGCAGCGACCGCAAAGCCGTTGTCGAGATCGTAGCGCTCGCATGCTGGCAGCGCCGACAGCGCTTTGTCGAGAGCCTCGCTGGGCGTGTCGCCGGACTGCGACGTGTAGCCGCTGGTGCGTCCCAATTTGATATAAGTCTGCCAGGTGTTGCCCGTGCGAACGAGCATGACGCTGGCGAGACGACCATCCGCGCCGAGTTGATCGAGATTTGCAACGAGATCCGACATCAGATCATGCCCAAAGCGAGGAGATACGTCTCTAAGATGGTTTCTTGTTCCTGGCGCTCGTGCGGGTCCTGCTTGCGGATCTTGATGATCGAGCGGATCGCCTTCACGTCGTACCCGTTGCCACGGGCCTCGGTCATGATGTCACGTATATCGTCGGAGATTGCCTTCTTCTCTTCGTTCAGGCGCTCGATCCGCTCGATGATCGACCTCAACTGCTCTTTGGCAAACTTCGTCGCGTTGTCGCCAGCGGGAATCTCGTCATCGCCGAGAAGGTCCCCGCCTCGCGCGTCAGACTTTTTGTTTGTAGCCATCATTTGCTTTCCGCGAGAGAGTGAAAAGATCGTGAATTACAACCGGGTGAGAAATCAACTGCGAATTGATGTACTGGACAACAAAATTTGCGCGTTCCTCTCGATGACCGCAGCCGGGTACCCGGCGCGATGAAGTGCGAGCAACAACGCGCTCTCGCTGTGATCATCTGAACGCGCACGATGCATATCGAGACAATGTCGCATCGCTTTGAGACACACCCGGTTTTCTACGGAGATCGTCATTGTATGGATCGCGTCCAAGCAATTGCGAAGCTGTCAGTCGAATAGCGCGCCTTGCGGCGGTGGTTCTGATCGAGTCCGTCTGCTGACGCGCTCGCCGTGCACCGATTTGTCGCTGTAATCGAGCCCATGGCGGTCGCAGAGTTCGCGCGCCATGGTCGTTAGATCGTGGTGCGTCAGTTTCATCGTCGAACGGCTGGCACTCGGACGCCGGCCGTTCGCGATCCTGCGCAGTGTCTCAGCAACACGATGCGGCAACTCGTCGCACATCACGCGGCCGCAGCAGTCTCGGTGCCGACGATCAGCGAGAGTAGCGTCTTCTCGCTCTCACTGAGGAGTTCAGGGGGATTGACCGGGACCAGCGGCTTCGCGTAGGCGTCGAGCGCCGGGTCGTTCATTGTTGCGGCGCGGGAGTCATTGACGATCCGCAGCGCCTGCTCGCCGAAGTCCCGCAGCCGCACCGTCTGCTGGATCGAGAGCGTCTTGAAGATGTCGCGCTCGTGGGTCAGCGTTGCGATCTGCTCGTCCCTCGCAGCCAGGGCGGCCGAGTGGTCGGCGAGCATCTGGTTGATCGACTTGTCGTGCTCCACTTTGATCCGGACGATCTCATCGTCGGCTTGAGACAGCGCGGTATTCAGCCGTGTGTTCTCTTCCTTCGTCTGACTGAGCTCGTCGGTGGTCAGCATCAGGTCCTGGTTGACCTTGTCCCATTTCTGCTGAGCGACGGTGAAGGGGTTTTCGAGGCTATCGGCTGCTGACATTATGGGGTCCCGCTTGGTCATGAATCAACTTAAAGACACATACTCAACTTTTAAGTGATTTGTCAACCGGACTTGAGCTGTCTATATACCCTCGCGCTTCCCCTGAGAGGGAGCTAAACGGACATCGAACGGTCAGAAATCAATTCGGCTTCTTTTCGTTCCGTGATTGACTCAACCCGCACGGGAACGTTCAATAAGCTTTTTCATAAGGAGTTTCGCGCGATGCGTCTTTTTCCCGCACTAGCCGTTGCCGTCTGCGCCTTTGGCCCATCAACAGTTGAGGCGGCGACCTATTCTTACAGTGGCCAAACATTGAACTTTAGGATCTCGGGTTTCGACCCGAACCCGTGCGATGACTGCACGATATCGGGCGTCAACGGGGTGGTGCACTTCAATTTCGACACTTCCCATTTTTCGGGGAGCTATAGCCTAACCGCAGCTGATTCTGCCCTTTTCATCAGTCCCTACGTTACCCCCTTCCAAATCAGCTACAGCTTTCCCGAAACTTTTCAATGGTTCAATCCACCAGACAACACTTCCGGACTGGCTTCTTCGCTGAACGGGTATTTCGTATTCCATAACGGTCAGATTGTGGACTGGGTTATCTCAGGTTCCTTTGTGCCCGTTGGATGTGGAGGTGGGCCTGGATGTTCGTTCGGCGCATCATTTTCATCTACCTCGGGCGGTGACAATTTTGTTCAATATGCATATCCGACAAGTTATTACGGCTTCAACGATGTTCCGGGCTCTTGGTCAGAGCAGCCGGTTTCGCCCAGCGTGCCCGAACCTTCAACATGGGCGATGCTTTTTCTCGGTTTTTGTGCACTCGGCTTTTTGAGCCGCCAACGAACGAGCATTAACTTTCGCCTTTGCAGAGAGCGTCTCTAGAAACCCCGGTATAGGAACGCATGCGTCGCTTTTACCTGCTTGACGTAGCGAGGGGGCTTGCCTCGCTCGCCGTCGTCGTATGGCACTACCAGCATTTCTACTATGTTGGGACTGATGGTTTGGTCGCTAGCTTCGAACGCTCACAGCAGCCATTCTATCCCGCACTTTCACTCCTCTATAACGAGGGCTCGCGCGCTGTTTATCTGTTTTTCGTGCTGTCCGGCTTCATCTTTTTTCACGTCTACTTTGACGCGGTCCGTCGCGGGAAGATAGGGCCTCAAGATTTTACACTGCTACGATTCTCGCGGCTGTATCCTCTCCACCTTGCCACCCTTCTCTTCGTCGCAGTGCTCCAGGCTGTCTCGTTCAAAGAGAGCGGCCACTACATTGTTTACAGCTGCAACAATGTTAGGCGATTTATCCTCAACTTGGCATTCGCTTCTGATTGGCTCCCTGAGTCCGTTAGATGTACCACGTCCTTCAACGGCCCGGTCTGGACGCTCTCCAATGAGGTCTTTCTCTACGGAACATTTTTTCTCGTCGCCTTCGCGACTTCGCGAAAATGGTTAGTTCCAACCTGCATGGCCATCGTGGCCGGCGCCGGTCTAGTCCAAGCGCTCGACGGCTTCCATCTCTTCGGTGAGCCGCTCGCTTGTTTCTACATTGGCGCGCTCTGTTATTTCATCTGGGAGCACCTCGACTGGCGCACGGCCGCGGCGCTGGCAATCATGACTCTCATCGGGGGCGCAACCTATCTCTATCAAAATGGCTTCGCCGGGAACGAACTGGTTCTCGACGCGGCAGTTTTCCCGGCGCTGGTCTTATTGCTTGCTGCGCTCCAGGTCCGAGGCCCCGATTGGGGCAAGGCGCTGCGAGTCGTCGGTGACATCACGTACTCGACGTATCTGCTTCATTTTCCTGTTACGCTCGCGATCATTCTCGCTATCAACACCAAGATCATTCCAGCAATCGACTTCTCAAGCAGATTGGTCTGGATCTTATTTTTCACGCTCGTCATTGTTGTATCAATGGCGTCGTACTATCTCTTTGAGGCTCCGGTCGAACGGCGCATCCGCTCCTGGTGGAAAGCTTATCGGAGCGGGTCGCGACGCTCCGATAAACTAACAAACCCGCAGGTGACATCGTCCGACGCTTAAACAATTAGCCGGGGCGTCGGACCGCACTAAAGAGGCTAGCGCCATGACGCCGCTGCTAGACCCGTGGCGAAACCAGATCCTGCTCCGCTCGTGACAGTGACAGAAATCGACGCGGTCCCGGCTCCAGAGATGCCGCTTGCGTCGGCAGCGCTGTTACCCTGAGTTTGACCGTTATCGAAACGCTTAATCAAGGTCTCGCTAGACGCGGACCAATCGGCTGTGCCGCCTCCCGAGCCGACGAAGGATTGAACGGCCACCAAGACCCCGTTTGCTGCCGTGTTTATGCTGACAGATGCAGTCTTGCTGCTGGCCGCATTTGTCCACGCACTGCCGACCGGGGTCGTTGAACTCAGGGTGGCAACAGGGACGGACCACACCGTCATCTGGACGTTTGCGAACGGGTTCCCAGCCAACGTAGCGGCAATGGTGCAATTCGACACATTGGTCCCAGCCGGGATCAAAATGCTACAAATCGCAGCCAGCCGAATGCTCGATCCGCTAGACGTGACGACAACAGAGCCGGAGATTGGCGACCCGCCATTTGGCGTCAGAGTGCACGCCGAGACGTGCGCACCCGAGCCCGGCGTATTATATGATCCGAGGCCAACAATGAGCAGTCTGTCTTCCGAGAACGTGCCCAGATTTACGCCAGTTCTCGAAACGGTCGCCCCTTGCCCTGCGTTTCCTGTCGAATGATACGTCAACGTGGGCGCAACAGACGGACCTTTCGCCAACGGCCAATTGTCGCCGGTTGGGACCAGCGGGACGGTAAGCACGCTGTTGTCGTAGACCGCCCTGGATATGTTCGGGTTTTTGCCGAACATATAGCGGACGTTTCGATCACCAGTGCCGATGTTGTCGTGTGTCAGTTCAATACCGGTGGCGCTGGTCTTCACCGCTGTTGCCGGATGCCATGTGCCGCCGCTATCCGACGATACATCAAAACCTGTGATGCCAGACGACGGTGTGAAGTCTGTGCCGAGCGTATGCGTCAGCGTGAGGCTCGTTTTGGTTGAACTGACGTAGGAAGCGGCAGTTGCGTAGAACGACGAAGGCCCTGCAGTCTTCCCGTAGCGCCACAATATCGTGTTTGCATACCGCGCGCACGATATGGCGTTGTAGCCCGGAAGGTAGTGAAGGTTGTCCGGGAGCAGCCACGCATCAACATTGGAATGGGAGTAGAAAGCGTTTGTTAGAGTTTTCGCCGCGAATTGGGACCACGTTTCGTTGTTGTTGTTGTAGGTATCATTCGGATCGTTCGGATGCGGCGATGAGCCCGACAACACAAATGGTGCATTCGCAGTCGTCTGCCCGACGATCCCCATGATCGTACTATGAATTGTCCCGACATTCGCGGCGTAGGTAGAGGCTGACGACAGGTAATCGTGCTGGTGGTAGAAGATCGCGTCGATATGGTTGACGCCACTTGCCCGGATATAGCCATCAAGAGTGGGGAACCATGCTCCCCCAGGGAGTAGCTCGGTGCTGCTGGCCCCATCCTTGTGAAATACGATA
Organism: Pseudomonadota bacterium; assembly: GCA_023388935.1. GTDB lineage: Bacteria > Pseudomonadota > Alphaproteobacteria > Rhizobiales > Xanthobacteraceae > Bradyrhizobium. The sequence continues at coordinate 44,203 of JAEWFG010000410.1, forward strand.
AATCTGACAGGCTTGTTCAGACCCGCGACAAGTTTGTTGCAGATGGTACGCGCGCCGTCGGCTGCTGGAACCGTTGTCCAACCATTCGTCGGATGCCAATAACTCGTACCGGCTGCTGCAGCCGGCGGACTGCCGGACGAAGACGTGTAGTACCCGCCCATCCACGACTGGCCATAGCCGACGAGCACGAACACGTCATAGGTGACATTCAGCGCCGACGACAGCGGACTGTTGTACGTTCCGCTCCGAATGCTACGAGCGGTAAAGCCGGTCGATAGCCCGAACTGTTCCGTGCTCGTCAGATCGACATAGCCATTGCTGATGTCTGTGGAATTGAGAGTCTTGTTCGCAACAGAAACGCCATCGGCGTAAAGGTACATCACGTCGCTGGCGATGTTGGAAAGATTGCCACCTGCCGTGTTCAATGGGACGCGGATCGTTGGTGTGACGTTCGTATTGGCGGATCGATTACTGAGCGAGCCGGGAGCGCCGGGAGCGGGACTGGACGCGTTCGCAACCGCAATCGAGAACGTCGAACTGCTGTCGGTTACACCGTTCGCGTCTGTGACGACCAGAGCAATGCCAGACACGGTCTGCACCGTGGTCGGCGTCCCGCTGATCACGCCGGTTGACGCATTGAGAGCCAGGCCGGCTGGCAGCGTGCCGGTGACGGAATAGGTATAAGGCACGGTCCCGTTCGTGGTCGTCGGCGTAGCGCCGGTATAAGCGCTGCCCTGCGTCGCAGACGTGACGGGGGAATAGCTCAGGGTCGTTTTTGTGACTGAGGTGGTCGCGGACGACGTAGCGCTGGCGCTCGAAAACCCGTTGGAGGCCGTGACCGTGCAGGTGATAGCCGATCCAACATCTGCTGATTGCAGCGTGTACGTGGAGGACGTTGCGCCGGTAATGGTCGATCCTGCCCGCTTCCACTGATACGAAAACGAGGGTGTCGGAGAGCCGGACCACGTTCCGTTGCTGACGGAGAGCGTCACACCCTGCTTTGCCGATCCGCTAATGGCGGGGGCAATGCTGTTGGAGACCGCCGACCAAGCGACAATCGAGAACGTCGCGTCAAAGTCGAATGCAACACCAGCGCTGCTGCTTGCGTGTACCGTGATGTTGAACGAACCGACACTTGCCGACGTTGCACCAGCTTGAAGATTGACTCCGTTCGTGCCTGCGACCTGGGCCTTGCTCCCGGCGGTATCGGTCAGCGTGAACGTATAGGTGCCCGTTCCACCAACCACGGACAGCGTGCCGATCGCGGTGCCTTGGGCCGAACCGGCTTGGAACGACAACGCAGAAAGGCGAATACCCTTGCCGTTCGCAAGGAGAGCAGGCGACGGAGGAAACGACAGCCCGAACCCGAACATCTACTTCAGCGCCAAGATGCCGGTCGCCGTGGTGCCGGCCTTGTAGATTTTGGTGATGGCGATTGCGTGCTCGACCCCGGGGGCCAAAGCAATGAAAGTGATACCAGTGGAGCCGTCAGCGAGATCGACCTTCACGTCACCGGCACCGCCGATATAGATGCCTCGCAGGTCCGCTGCCGCGAAATCCGTTGAAGTCAAATTGACGGCTACGGCGCCCCGCACCCCGGTAACGAGGGAGTGGGGAATGACCGCGCCGCTGTCGCTATCGAGGCTGAACTTTTGCTTGTCCCGGCCCCAGAAATTTAAAAGATCCGTCAGCGCCATCGCTTGTCCCCCTCGACGTGGCCGCGCAAAGGCGCGCGAGTCGGTTCGCCCGGGAATATCGTCCACTTTAGGGTGATTGGTCAATGAGGGATTGACAATTGGCTCAGACCCCCTTTGGTTTTCGACAGGGGCGATTCCAAAAAGCGAAATTCGTTTTTCGAGATTCGTTTTCGCGCGGCATAAATTCCCCGCTATCTCGCGCTGTCTCGCCGACCGAAAACCTGCTCACGATCGAGGGAGAATCCGGCCATGGGCTCAATGGGTTTCAGCAGCGACGACTACCGGAATGAATGCCAGCGGCTCGCCGCCTGGCGCGCGCACTACATGGCGAAGGGCTGCAGTTCGACCAAGGCCGATGACGTCGCTCGCCGGAAGATCCGGAGCTCGCACACCTGGCCGCCGGGCGTCACGCCTCGGGCCTAAGTCTGCCGCATCATCGCACGAGCGCGCGCCCGGCCGCCGCGGCTTCGTCGATCTTGTGCTTGAAGCAGTAGAACTGCGTGACCCAATCGATCCCGTCGGGGCTAAGGCGGTTGGCCTTGAGCTCGCAGGCCTTGTCCCAACCGCGCATGGTGTCGGAGAGCCGGCGATCGGACGGGTCCTTGCTGTAATGCAGGTGCCACATTTGGCTGCGCAACTTCTCGATGCCGGCCTTGCCTATGCGCTGCTTCTCGATACAGGTCTCTTGGAAATGCCCCGAATAGGGGAAGCGGCTCTCGCAAAGACTGACGATCTGCTGCCGGTTGAGCGCTTCTAGCGCATCGCCGGCATCCGCCCTCGCCTGCGCCCCGCTCCCGAGCAGCAGGAATCCGATCGACATCGTAAACAGGAACGCGCGCATCTCATCACCCCCGGAGGCCTCAACCCGTTTATCAACTTCGGGTTGGCTCGTCCAGATTCCGCGATTCTTGAGTCGAAAGCTCCAAAGTCGATTCTTGAGTCCAAAGCTCCGAAGTAAAATAGCGCGGTCGCCGTGGCGCCTGGCAGCTGGTGGTCGGCGGGTCGGCGTCTCGAGCGCGCCGGCTGGCGGACGTCCCGTGGGCGCGCGCCGATATATGCATGTGCATTCACATTCGCGTGAATGCATCTGCATGGAATTCATCGAGCCTGGGCCCTGCCCCGGCCGGCAATCGAGGCAAAGAAAAAGCCCGCCGGGTTAGGGCGGGCTCGGTTAGGCGTGAAAGTCGGCGGGCCTCAGACTAGCAGGCGCCACAGCCAACGGGCGCCGTAGAACGCTAGGCCCGCGCCAGCGAATAGAACCAGGCCCGCGCCAGCGTATCCCGCGGCGATCGCAAAGACCGCTTGCACGTAGCGCCAGCGGGACACGGGCCGCGCGGATCTCGGCGCCGGCGCCGCAGCGATATGTTTCGCCCGTTCCTCATCCGAGATTGCGCCAAGCCTGCAGGCAGGGAGATTGATCCTTGCGAGCTCGCAAGGTTGCGGCGTTCCCGTCGGGCCCAATAGCGAAACCAGGGCCTGCCCGGGCGCCATGGTCGCAATGAGCGCGGCCGCGTCTAGCGCGGGATTGCGTGGCAACGTTTCGGCCGCGGCGCGGATCTCTTTCCCGTCTTTGCCGGTGGCTGCGCGCAAGGCATGTTGGATTCGATTGCCTAACTGCCCTGCCACGGTTGACGGGATATCCGCTGGCGATTGCGTAGCGAAATAGACTCCGACGCCTTTAGACCGCACCAGGCGGATAATCTGCTCAATCCGTTGCAGCAACGCCGGCGGACAATTGTCGAAAAGTAAATGCGACTCGTCAAAGATGAAAACCAGGCGTGGCCTATCGAGGTCTCCGACTTCCGGCAATCGATCGAATAGATCCGACAGCAACCATAGCAACACGGTTGCGTAGACGTCCGGAGTCTTGATCAGATCATCAGCCGCAAGAATCGAAACCAGGCCTTTCCCGTCGCGCGTATCGATCAATGAAGCTGGATCAAACCCGGGCGGCTCGAAAATGCTAACGGCAGATCCTAGGCGCAATAGCGCGCGCTGAATCACTCCGATTGATACGGTTGAGACCTGCCCTAGGGTCGCGGAAACCATCTCGCGATGCATCAGAAGCTTGCCTAGAACCTGGCGAAAGTCGCGAATAGAATCGAGCGGCAAGCCTTCTGCGCTGGCATAGGCGAAAGCGATATCGACAACGGCCGATTGCACGTCACTGAGGCCTAGGGCCCTGGAAACCATCGCCGGGCCCATTGCTGCGATTGACACGCGCAACGGGCTTCCCTGCTTTCCGTAGCAATCGAGAAATTGAACGGGACACGGGCCCGTAGCTAGGCCCGCTATGTCCCCTTTGACGTCCGCCAAAAAGACGGGAACGCCCATATTCGAGAAGCCTTCTGCCAGCGTCTGCAGCGTCACCGTTTTGCCGCTACCAGTTGCGCCAGCAATCAAGCCATGCCGGTTAGCGTATCGCGCGCGCAATCGGGCATTGGGCGCAAGCTCAATCGAGAGTCCATCTTGAATCGCGACAACGGCCGACTCGCCGCGAGCTGCAGCTAATCGGCCGTTATCGTGTGCGACTTTTTCGGTTACGCTATGGAAACGCTTGCGCACTAATCGGCGCCCCTCAGTTTCGAGGCTTCTAGCCTAAGCCGTTCCGCCTCATTGTAGCAATCCCTAGCGTCATCATGCTCCGCAAAACGGGCAAATTGCCTTGCCCGTTTCTCCAATTCGTCGGCTTCCCGCAGCATGTCGCGCGGATCTTGGATTGCTGCGATCATGGCTAGACCGGACTAACCAGGACGTCACAAGCCTCCCGACGATAGACTTGGACGGTCAGTTGCCCGTTGTCGTCTTTCGTGACCGAGACAAGACAGCCCGCGCCATGATCTCCGGAAAACTCGACAATGCGCTCGTTCGCCTTCGCGTAGCGATTGGCGACACAATTGGTTGTGATGGAAGGCTTTCTTTTCATGGTTGAGTCCTCGGTTAATGGTTGAGATTCTAGGCGTAGTAGCGCAAGCCATCGTCCGCGGCTTTGAACCATCGCTTTTTGACTCGCGTCCCCGGATGACAGCATTCCTCAACAGGGAACGATCGATAATGCGTCGCGCCATGCCCGAAACGTATCTCGCCAGGCGTCGGCGGCCGGTGATACTGGCATTCCGTGACGTCGGGGCGGACGGGCAGATAGCCGCCCGCGTCTAAGCGAACCTTTGATTTTGTCATTGCTCTAACCTCTCCAAACGATCGCCCATACCCCGATCATTCCGACAAACCCGGCAATCGCGCCTAGGCTGATAAGGTCGAAAAGCAGGTCTAGGGCGATTGCGTAAACGCGTTCCATGGAATCACTCGTTAGTTGAGATGCTAGGCCTAGTTAGACCGCTTGCAAAACGTAGAAGCCGGCCTCCTCAAGATGATGATTCCAATAGTGGCCATCATCCTTAACCAGGGCGCCGCGGAAAGCGTCATATTCGGCGATCCGCCCGGCTTCCCAACGATTGACTTCCAGAGAGTCCTTGACGCGACGGATTGCGCTGGAAACTGCGGCGGAATGTTTGTCGTAGCCGCCTCCGCCGGCAAATCCGCGCACCATCGGCGCGCCAAGCCAGTGTACGTAAGCGTAAAGCCGGCCGGCGCCGTCGCGCGGATATTTGAAAGCGATCGTTGCAACTCGCTCTTTCGAGGCGTTCAAGATCACATAGGCGGACACATTCGAGAACGCGGCTTTGTGTTGGTCGTAGATATCGCTCATTTCTAGATTCCTCAGTTGGTGGTTGAGATTGAGAACGGAATTCAGGCGTCGATGAATGCTTGGCGATGGCCGAAATTGTCGAGTAGCTCGGCGCGTTTCGCCCGCATGCTCTGGATCTCAGCATAGAGGGCCCGCACCTTGTCCGCGATCGTGCCGCAGATTGTCGGGAAAGCTTGCCCGTTCGATTGTGCCATTGCCGCGCGGCGTTCTGCCAGCAATGCAAGCGCCTCTTTTCGCGTGCTGGCGATATCGTCCGCTAATTCGTGGTAGCGCAAGCCAGCGCTGGCGGCTTCCTGATAGTCGCGCTCATCCTCTGCGAGCCATTCCGCCAATTGGTCCGCGCGACGCGCACAATCTCTATGCGCGCCGTAATGATCAGAGTCCGCGCGGACGTCTCCTTCGCCTTCAAAGACTTCCTCAAAGCAAACCGCGCAAGGCCCGTTGCTGTCGGCTTTGCCGTTGATCGCGTTGTCATAGCCTGGAACGAAACGGGCCTTTCCGTCTTTGCCGGCAATCTGGAAAACAACGCCGCGGATTGTCTCGCTTTGCGAGTCGTCGGAATAGTGGCCGGTATAGCGCAAGCCTGCGAGCTCATCGGCATAGCCAACAAACCGGAGTCCAGCCGCGCGCGGGTTTTCGATCCAGCGGACATTCTCGAATGAGCGAATGGTGAAAGCCGGATTGCCGTAACCCTGGTTATGCATGGGATAGCGCGTCTTTCCCTCTGCAATGTCTTTGCGGGCGTTGAACAAAGCCATTTCAGCGGTGCGGGTTGACGCTTGCGCGCGCCAGTAGCGATAGGACCAAACCAGGCGAGCGGCGGACGGGGTTTCGAGCGCGACATAAGCCGGAGATTGGAAGGCGTCACGAATGGTCGTCATGATCAGGACTCCTCAATAGTATACGTGGCGAAAAACAAGGTTGCCCGCGTCGTCTCCGGTCACGTAGCCTTTGACCTTGACGCCGGCGATTGAGCACAATGCCGGTTGCGAAAACGCAGTATCCGGCTCGCCCGTTATCGTTACCGTTCGACGCATTTCACCTTGAAGGTTTGCGAGACGGCAATTTTCGATGCGAGCCAGACTCGGCCCGCCCATCCAATTGGCAAACCAAAGGCGCGCGCCGTCCGGCTGCGTTTCGCTTATGTCGGATCGATATCTCATTGCTCGACTCCTCAGTTGAACGCGATTGCGTTAACGAGCTTGCGCGCGGCCGTGATTGCGGAAACTTTCGCCTCCGAAACCAGATCCTGACGGTTCGCCATGATGGCCGTCTTTTCAGCGGCCGATACGAAGTAGAAAGCGAGCGCGGGTTGGCCGTTGCGGATGGCCGCTTGCGCGTTGTGTAAGAGATCGTCGATTGCGATACCGATCATGGGTGATTCCTCAGTTAACGGTTGAGATTTTCGGCATGGTCGCGCACCGCCAGCTTGCGCAACGTGTCGATTGAGTACTTCGGCAGCCGCAAATCCTGGTTAGTCGTGGCGTTGTAGAAGCTGGCCGAACCGTCCGAGAGAAAGCTAACAGTCCAACCGGCGCCGAGATCCGCGCGCTTCCAGACTTGGAGAATCGCGGGAGCCGGAACAACGTCGACAAGGCGGGCCTTTGTCGGTTCGGCCGGCGCGACAACGCAAAGGGTCTCCCCGTCATAGAAGAACGTGCCAGCCGGGAGCGGACGAACGCTATAGGCCTGGCCGTGATCGCTAGCGCTGCGCGCAGCATCAGCCTCATTCAAATAGCTTTCGTAAATCAGAAAGGTATCGCCACGCTCAAAAGCCGCGGCCAGCTTCTCGTCGGACTCGTCGTCGCCGCTTGTCGTACGGCCGTCGCTATTGATCGTGTAGGCCTCGCAAGGCACGACCTGCCCTTTGGGGTTAGTCCAAAAGAGCCCGAACGCCGCAGCGACGGGGCGAGCTGTCTTGACCTTGTGTGACATAGGTGACTCCTCAGTTGCGGGTTGAGATTCTGCGCGCGTCTCGGATGCCTCGATTGCATTGAGATAGGCGTCAAAGCTTTCTTCGGTGGAGTTTTCTTCAACGGTATGAGCGAAGCGGACTGCAGCCTTCCACTCATCGGAGCCCCATTCCGTTGCGCTGGCCAGCGTGGCCAGGCGGATGTATTCCGCGGCGGCCTGCTCAGGGGACATGTTGAACATAGCGACTCCTCAAGAATTCCTGCCCCTTCCTTGCGCCACTTATGGGGAAATGTCAACTGCGAGTTGATAAAATATCTATCGGTTTTTCGTGCTTTTGTGGCGCCCCGTCCGGAGCTCGCCAGCCATCGCTCGCCAGCGTCACGCAAACCAGGCTCGAGCGACCATTGCGGCCGCTGGCGCCGAGCTCCGATCAACCCGCCCCTGCAGGCTCGAGCCTAGTCGAGATCCGGGAAACGGGAATCACCAAACGATGGATTGCCGGCTTTCCGATTGACGGCCGCGGCCTGGTAGCTATGGCAGGTTAGCCGCTCAATCCAGGCGCCCCAGAAAGCCGCTTGCGGGCCTCGGCTAGGGGGGTATTCGTGGGCGCCCTTTGTCGGATAGCCCATTGCCTCGAAACCCCTCTCTACGGGCTCGCCAGCGGGTGGCACTGCCCATGGGCCTAGCTGCTATCCCACCGCAGTGCACAAGGGCGCCCCTGCCCCGCCCCTATCGGACAACATGAGATAATGCAGTTGCATCATCTCATTGGGTATCAGGTCGTCGCAGTGTCAGGTCGTCTCGACTGTCTCAGAGGAGGTAGCGCTGTCTCAGGGCGGCTACGGGCCCCCTCTCAGGATGTCTCGATCCGCGGGGGGCGCAGAGCCCGGGATCGGGGGAGTTTTGGGATTTTCGCTATAAGACACCGGCTATTTCCGAATATTTTCTAGCGTTTGTCTCAGGGCATCTCGAAAACACGAGACAACGTGAGATGATTCCCTGCCGTGTACAGGAAGGTACAGGAAGATTTCTGTCTCAGGAGTTTTCCCGTACCGGCCTAAGCCTTTGATTTTTCTATTATTTTTATAGTCGGTACAGTAAGTACAGGAAGTACAGGAACATTCCCCGTGTATGCGCGCGCACAATGGAGGTGGCCGGTCGGCAGCATGGGAGTTGGTCTGTACTGCTCTGGTGATTTTTTGGCCGTTTTTCCCGTTCTTCCTGTACCGGGGCACTTTTTCGGTGATTTAGCAATGGTTTAGCCGTGTACAGGAAGACGGATTCCTCCTGTACCGGTACAGGAAGCTTCCCGTACACGGCATGAAAAAGCCCGCCTGCGATGACGCAGACGGGCGAGACGAACGTGGTGAGACAGTTAAAATTTCTCAGATTGGCGAAAAACGACCCCCTAAAAAGCCGCTAAAAGTTGCAGATTCAGCATCAATTCGCGCGGCAGTTTTGCCCCCTCGCAGGGGTTGAGACGATCACGCGCGATCGCCGCATATTCTGGATTGAGTTCGACGCCGATGCACGAGCGGCCCAATTCCGCAGCGACGAGCCCGGTCGTGCCGGCGCCAAAGAACGGGTCGAGCACCGTTCCGCCTTCGGGGCATCCGGCCAGGATACAGGGACGCACCAGATCGGGCGGGAACGTCGCGAAGTGCGCGCCCTTGAATGGCTTAGGCGTGATCGACCATACGGAGCGGGGTTGGCGAGTAGCTTTGACCAAATACGTATCCGCGAGCGCGTTGCCAGTGCGAGCCACGCCAGCGCCGTCCGCCTGCCCGCGCGCAAACGATTTTTCGCCAAGTGTGATTGTCTTCCCTGCGTGCAGGGCAGGTTCTTTCACCGCTTCCATGTCGTAGTGATAGCGGGCCGACTTCGAGAACATGTAGAGCATTTCGTGCGCAGGCGTCGTGCGATCGGTGACGCTGACCGGCATCGGGTTTGGCTTGTGCCAAATGATCTCGTCGCGCAGCCACCAGCCGTCAGCCTGCAACGCGAGCGCGACGCGCGCGGGGATCATGAGACGGTCTTTTGCCTTTAGGCCGTCAGGGACTGCGCTGCCTCGACCTTTGACGCCCTGTGCAGGCCCGTGTTTCGCGCCGCCCTTCGTGCTTGGCACTTGGTAGCCGCGATTGGCTGCATAACTATCCCCGAGATTGAGCCAAAGCGTTCCGTCCGCACGCAGCACTCGGCGCACTTCGCGGAACACCGCAACTAGTTCCGCCACGTATTCGTCGGGCGTCGGTTCGAGCCCGATTTGACCGGCGCAACCGTAGTCGCGGAGCCCGAAATATGGCGGGGATGTAACCGCACAATGGACGGATTCGTCGGGAATATCCCGCAAACGCTGACGCACATCGCCAACAAGGATCTCGGTAGTCATCCCAACAAATCGTCCTCTTCGGGGAATTCGCCGGACCAATCGACCGGGCTGCCAATCATCTTCTCGAACTCACCACGACATTCCGACAGGCGGGGGATGACGTAGTACCACTGCCGTTTCTCGCCGACTTTCGGGTGAATTCGGCTGATCGACGGGAAAATCTGGTGGACGCGCACGCCGAAGCGGGAGGCATTAAGCGGGTCGCCCTGATAACGGCGGCGCCGCAGCCAGTCTTCGTAGTTGAGGCGGAAATCGTCGACCGGGACCTTGATGGCGGCATCTTCCCACGAGACCTCGACGTCCTCGAACATCGGATCGCCGGGCGCGCGGCCGGACGACAGGATCTCGAACAGCCATTGCTCGATCCCCTTCAATGACGCGAGTTTCTGGTCGCGCAGACCGGTGGTCATCGGTGGATTGCGGACGTCGAAGCCTGTCAGGTCGAGCGACAGCAGATGGTGCAGCAGCGCGGCGCGCCCGCCATTGTTCATCTCCTCGCGCAGCTTGGCGAAGTAGACGGTGTCACGCGCCCTGGTGTCGGCCACGTTGAGCACGCAGAAGCGGCGCTCATCGAATGTCGCCGGCACGACCCAATCTTCGTTCGAGCTGATCATGATGCGCAGGACCGACGCGACCTGGAATGCGTTGATGCCTTTGCTCTCGATCATGACCTGCTCGGACGTGATGACGTGCTTCAACTGCCCTTCGGCCTTCTTGTCACCGGCCCAGAAGCCTTCTTCGACGTGCAGCAGCAATGTCTTTTCCTGGTGGGCGTTGAAGCGGCCGACCAGATGCTCGGGGTTCGATATTTTGGTGTGATGCGACGGGAAAAGTCCGCCGACGTAGTCGCCGATCGTGTCTTTGCCGGCGCCCTTACGCCCCTTCAGCACCAGCGCGGTACCGGGCTTCTCCCAGGGGCGCTGAATCATGTGCGCGAGCCAGCGGATCACCCATTGATAGGCGTTTTCGTCGCCGGCACAGACATTCTCGCGCAGATGGTCGAGGAAGCGCGCGCACGATGACGACGGATCGGGTTCGACGGCGAAACCTTGCCAGTGGTTGTAGGCACCGTCCGGCCCGCCTTGCGGAGCGAACACGATGCCGTTCGGATAGCTGCGGCGGGCTTTGTGGCGCATCCACGCCTTGGTCACCGGCTCGGTGGACTTCTCAGTCGCGACGCGGTCGTTCTCGTAGAAATTATAGAGGTCGTGCACCGAGCCGTAGGACGTTGTCCCGTCATGCTCGAACGTCAGGATCACGGTTTTGCCTTTGACCGACGCGCAGGCATAGCGCTTGTTCAGCTTCGCGATCCGCTTCGGCACATGGCCGAGCTCGTGATGAACTTCGGCCTGCTTCAGCTTGCGCACCCGCTCTGGCTGCTCTGCGATCGCGGCGTCGGTACCGCCGAGCAGGTCGTCAACGTCGTCGGTGGTGTCGGTTTCGCCGACATCATCCTCATCGTCGCCGAGATCGTCGAAGGCGCTCATCAGCCGCACTTCTTTCGCGGCCGACAGCAGCGTCGCCATGCGAACCGGCTTGCTCGACTGCCGGAACGAGCGCCACACCCGCTTCTGATCGTCGGGATCGTACTTGTCGGAGGCCGCGGAGAACTCGACCCAAAGCCGAAAGCCCTCTTTGCTGCCGCCGAACTCGTGATGCAGCGCCATGCCGACCTGCAGCCAGCCGTCGCGATCCTCGCGCCAGGTATCGGTGGGCAGATCAGCCAGAATGTCCTTCGCATCGTCGACCGAGAGGCCGAGCGGGTTGGTGCGGACGTCGGTCTCGTCGCGACTCGGCGGCTCCCAGGACGCGACTCGAGCCGCCGGGATGACCGGACCAAGGCCGAGCTCGACGAGATCCGCGGGCCATTCGCGCTCCCAGCGGTACCGCTTGCCGGTGTCGGGATGGATCGAGGGCGGCACGACGACCTGCTTGCCGGTGCCGAACCGCTCGATTTCCCACGCCCAATGAGCCTTTTTGTCCTTCCCGATGATCTTTTCCGACGAATGCCGCAGCTTCTTCGACGGGAATGGTCGCTCGGTCAGGAAATACAGGTGGCGGCTCTCTCCGAGCGAGCCCGAGATGACGGATGGCAGTGAGCGCGCTTCGGGAATCAACTCGAGCAGCGCTTCCCAGGCCTCATCGGCCTTGTCAGGGTCGCGGATGTCGAGATCGATGCAATGCAGGTAGAGATCGTGAAGGAACGACGGCTCGCCGAGGCGCACACCGAGGTTGTACCCTTCGCGATAGGTCTTCTTGAGGGTGGCGAGTGAAGCGACGCGCTCCGTCGACCAGCTATCGGCAACCGGCGCCTTGGAGCGCGGCCGTAGCCAGTGCAGAGCGAACCCCCAACTCGACAGCCGTTCGGCCTGGTCGAGCACGCGGCAACCTTATTTTTTGAAGACGAACTGGTAGAATTCTTCGATCGAGACGCGACCGCGCGCCTTTTCCACAATAAGCATCGCCAGTGCCGGCACGCAGCGATTCGTGCGGACCGGCTTCAGAATGCCCTCGTGCGTGTAGCCGAGCTTGTCGGCGACCGCGTGCAGATTGAGCATCTTTTTGCCGCTCTTGCGGACCAGATGCGGGAAGGCTTTTTTCAGAACGTCATAGAGTGGACCGCGCGAATATTCGCCAGTCTCAGGGTTGAACAAGACGATGGGCACCATCTTGCTCTTCTCGGCTTTGGTCATTCCCGACTCCTCGTGAATGGCGAGACGCTAATTGAACTTTGGACGACGAGTCAACCTTGATATTTTTTCTCCACCATCAGTTGACATTCGATATGCGACCGTGGTTTTGTTGTCTCACTGCAAATCACCCAATTCCGGAGAACGGTGCATGTCCCTTGAGGCAGCGATCACGAAACTTACTGAAGTCTTGGAGAAGAACAACGCGCTGCTGACGGCAGCCAACGCACGCGGCGACAAGGCCCTCGCGACCATCGCGGGCGACAAGGGCGCGACGACCGGCGACAAGCCCCCGAAGGCCGATAAGGCGCCGAAGGCGGATAAGGCGCCGAAGGAAGAGAAGACGGCCGGCGACGAGATTCCCGAGGACAAGTTCAGCAAGGCACTCGCGACGTATCTCGGCGTCGACGACGCGGACCTGCTCGCGAAGCGCAAGGCATTCTTCAAGGCCGTCCTCGCCAAGCTCGACGCGGCCAACGCGAAGAAGATCGCGCCTTCCGATCGCGCCCAGGTCATCGAGTGGGTCAAGGCCAGCATCAAGGATGCCGACTTCGCCATTCCCTCGGACGATGCCGGCGAAGCCGAGGCCGAGGAAGAAGACGATCTGCTGTCCTAAGTCTCAACTTTCTGTTGAGATTGCGAGGTTCCCCGGTTCGCCGGGGGACTTTTCGGCGGACGGTCGACCCGACGCAGATGCTCGCCTAGCCAGCCTCGGACGAGCATCCGGTAGTGACAAATGCGCGGAAGTCGACCGTCCACCGAAGAGTCGAAAGGGAGATGATAGATGAGAAGTCTTTTCGCAGGCCGCGGGATCGGCTTGGCAACGGCGGCGGCCGCGCTCAGCATCGGCGGTCTCGGCCCCAATGTCATGACGTCGAACGTCGATCCAAAGGAACAGCCGCGTCGTCCAGCGCCGAAGCCGCGCAAGTCGCGACTGCCGAGCCCCCGGCTGAACCGATCCCGCAACTGGCGCTATGCCCGCAGTTACGCGGAAGCCCGCGCGATGTCCCCCTTCCCTGACCGCCCGGTGCGCTGAACTAGCCCGTGAACGCGCAGTGGAAAAAGCAACTTTCGAAGCTCGAACGACTGATGCGCGAACTGCGCGAGGTCGAAACCGCGGCATCAGAGTTGCTGGCCCGCGCGGAATGCAAACACGGGGTCGCGATCGAGAAGGCGCGACGACGAATTCGGGACGCCGCTCTGCTCGTGCAGTCCTCAATCAGGGAGAGTGAATGATGGCCGAAATCTCAAAGCCCGCAGACGATAGAAGCATGCCGGGCATCAAACGCGAGGATTTTACCGAGCAGCATAGCTTCATTATCGAGGCGGCAATGCAGCGCGGCTTTAAGACTGCCGATGACGATTGCACTCAGTTCCTGGTCACCGATGAATGGCTCGTAGATTTCGCCCTGTCCGTGGCCGGCGCTGCAATTGAACAGGCGTTGCGGAAATGAGGCGCTACTTCATCCGCATCCAGCGACGCTCTGAGTACAACGGCATGTTTCCGCGGGACGATTGGCGCGCTTATCGAGAATTTTTGGTTTGGCCGAAGACCTTCCCCACGCAGGCCGAAGCGCAGTCGTTCCTCGAAACCTGCTTCACTTTCAACGGCATTGGCGGCCGCAAGCTGAGCGCCAGCGTCGTTAATCGCACAATTCCATTGACGGGGCGGCGATAAAATGAAGATCGAAACCATACACAAGAAGATGCTCACGAAGGTATTCGACAAGGCCACGTTGAATGCCATCTTGCGTGATTTGGTGCTGAAGGAAGCCGGCGAGCGGTTTGATCCGAGGACCGATGCGTGCTCCGTCGACTTCAGGGAAGTCACCGAGGGCTCGCCGGGCTACCACGTCGGGTATTCGGCGGTCGTGAGCCTCACGCTGGATCAGGGCCATAAGGCTGCCGATAAGGCTGACGATGAGTGAAGGGCATTCCGAACACGCCCCATCCGGCGCGGACAGTTGGATGGTGTGCCACGGCTACATCAACGCCACCCGCGGGCTGCCCGACAAAGCGACCGTCTTCGCTGCCGAAGGCACCTGCGCGCACACCATTCATGAGTCATGCCTGCTGCTCGGTGTCGATCCTGACCTCTTCCTCGGCCGCAAGATGTCCGCCGATGGCTTCGATTTCGAGGTCACCCAGGAATGGATTCGCTACCTCCAACCCGGCATTGATCGGGTTCGCGAGTTCGCCGGCAAGATGTTCATCGAATACCGCGTCGACACCACGAAATGGGTCGGGCTCGATCGCCACGGGCGCCGCCAGGGCGGAACGCTCGACACCGGAATCGTCGGCAAGAAGCTGATCGTCATCAAGGATCTCAAGTTCGGGGCCGGCGTGCCTGTTTCGCCGAAGCGCAATCGTCAGATGATGATCTATGCGCTCGGCTTCTGGGACAACGTCGCGCGCCACCTGACCGACGCCACCGACTTCCTGCTCATCGTTGACCAGCCGCGCTGTGCGGGCGGTGGCGGTGAATGGGAATGTACTCTCGAGGAGCTGCTAGAATTCGGCGAGGAAGTCAAAGCAGCGGCCGAAGCCACGCGAGATCCCAACGCCCCGCGCACCGCATCCGAGAAGGGCTGCAAGTTTTGCCCGGCGGCGAAGATCGGCTGCGACGAGTACGATCGTTGGGAGCTCGACATCGTCAGTCAGAAGTTCGACGACCTCGACGCTGATATCGACGAGCCGCCGACCTTCCCGCGGCAACTCACACCCGAGCGCCGCGCCTATGTCGTGAAGCATCGCAGCGTCTTCACCAAATGGCTCGAACAGCTCCATGCCGATGTCCTGAACGACTACATGGCCGGCGAGCCGACACCATTCCAGAAGGCGGTGATCGGTCGCAAGGGCGATCGAGCATGGGACGACGAAAAGGTGGCGGAAGCGTTCCTCGCGAAGCGGCTTAAGCGCGACCAGATAATCACCGAAAAGTTGATATCTCCCGCGAAGGCGGAAAACCTACTGTCTACGAAGGATTGGAAGGCGGCCAAGAAGCTCTACAGCCAGTCGCCGGGCAAGCCGATCCTCGTGGACGAAGACGATGAGCGGCCGGCGATTCCGCCGACCGCCGACCTGTTCGACGACCTCGACGATGTCGGCGAAACGAGCGACCTGCTCGGCTAACTATGAAAGGTATGGCCTCCATGGCTAAGCAAAGCACCAATGTTCAAGTGCGTCTCGAAAACGTCCGTCTGTCTTTTGCCCATGTGTTTCGTGCACAGAAGCCGAAGCCGGACAAGGACGGCAATGTCGGAGCCGCGAAGTTCAACTGTTCGTTCCTGCTCGATAAAAAGAGCGCGAGCGGAAAGAAGAATATCGAGGCGATGAAGAAGGCAATGGTCGAGGCGCGCGACAACAAGTGGCCGAAAAATCCCCCGAAAATCAAGCCCGACAAGATGTGCATGCGGGATGGTGATCAGGAAGATTGGGACGGCTACGAGGGCATGTACTACGTCTCCGCGTCCAACTCCAAGCGCCCGAAGATCATCGATCGGGACAGGACTCCGCTCACCGAAGAAGACGGGAAAATCTATTCCGGCTGCTACGTGAACGGGATCGTGAACGTCTGGTGTCAGGACAACGAACACGGCAAGCGCATCAATGCCTCTCTTGAAGGCCTTCAGTTCGTGAAAAACGGCGAAGCGTTTGGCGCGGCTCCCCTCGACGACGATGCCTTTGATGATCTCGGCGAGGACGAGGACGATGATGAGAGCGATGGGAATGGGAAGCCGGCGCGGCGGGGCCGGTCTCTCGACGACGATGACGACGAAGGTGACGACCTTCTCGGCTGAGTCAGACCTTGGGGTGTCGGGCAACCGGCACCCCTCTTTCCCTCTCATCGTGAGCATCGCTAATGATCGGCACCATTCCATCGTCGGCACCGTGGATCGAGCCTATCGGTTGGTTCTTGATCGCGTGCGTCGTCGGCGCCGTCCTGATCCTCGCCGTCATCGCCGTCGGTGTTTGGATGTTGCTGATCGGCTCCACTGGCCGCCAGCCGTCACGCAGTGACCGTTCGCCGCGCTGGCGAAATTGGAGATAAGCCGAAATGGCCTACATCACCGATCAGACGTCGGCCGAACTTCGCCGCCATATCCGCAGCCTCCAGGTAACGCCTGGCTGGCACAATCCTGTCATTGATCGCCTGTTCAAGGAGATTACTGATCAGGACGCAAAGATCAAACAGTTAGAAGCATCGGTCGAACAGCTCCGCGAATCCCCGGCAGCAACCGAGCGGCCGAACTGTGCCAACTGCAAAGACCCGCTTAGCGCGCACGATGCACCGCTGTTCTGCGGCATGTGCCGTGAGATGGGCGCAGAGATGCCGGGCAATCCCTACCGCCATGGGTGCGATCCATCGCTGCCGGAGCGCGAATGAAAACGTCGCTATCGGACGCAGCGCTGTTCGACACCGAGGTCTATTGGAATTTCTTCCTCGCGGCCTTCAAGTCGATCAAAACCGGCAAGGTGCTTCGGTTGGAGAAATCCGACCGTTGCGTCCTCGATCGGAAAAAGCTGCGCCAGGTGCTCACCGAATACTGCACCGTCGGGTTCAACTCGATCAACTTCGATATGCCGATCGTGTCGGCCGCCCTCGCCGGCTTCAGCAACAAGGCGCTGAAGCAGATCGCAAATGAGATCATCTTGGAGAACGCGCGCCCGTGGGAGATCGCGCGGACCTACGATTTCGAGCTGATCGAGTGTGACCATGTTGACCTGATCGAGATCGCGCCAGGTCAGAACAGCCTCAAGATTTACAACGGCAAAATGCACGGCCGGCGGATGCAGGACCTGCCGTATGAGCACGACACCGTCCTCACGCACGCCGAGATGGACATCGTTTCGGACTATTGCGTCAACGATCTAGACGCGACTGCCTTGCTGATGCAGACGCTCCGCGAGCAATTGACGCTCCGCGAGACCATGAGCAAGCAGTACGACGTGGATCTGCGCTCGAAATCGGACGCCCAGATCGCCGAGGCCGTGATCAAGAAGGAATTGAAGCGGCTCACCGGGGAGGAACCGAAGAAGCCGAAACTCAAGGCGGGCGCGACCTACAAATACCGAGTCCCCGACTTCATCCGCTACCGGTCGCCAGAACTCAACGCAGTCCTCGACAACGTCCGCAGCGCCGACTTCGCCATTTCGCCCAGCGGTAAGGTCTTGATGCCCGAGGTGTTGAAGAAGGCCAAGATCAAGATCGGCGGCTCGATCTATCGCATGGGTATCGGCGGGCTGCATTCGTCGGAGAAGACAATCGCCCATGTGGCCGACGAGAACACCAGGATCGTCGATCGCGACGTCCGCGGCTACTACCCGCAGATCATCCTCAACCTGGGTCTCTATCCGCAGCATCTCGGACCGATCTTCCTTCGGGTGTTCCGATCGTCGGTCGAGCGCCGCAATAAGGCGAAGGATCGAGTCGATGAACTCAAGAAGCTGATCAAGCGCGCGAACGATGAGGCGACGCTGCTGAAGCAGGAGTTGAAGACCAACGAGGACGTCTCGGGCAGCTTGAAGATCGTGAACAACGGGGCCTTCGGCAAGCTGGGCTCGAAATGGTCCGTGCTGTTCGCTCCCGACCTGATGATTCAGGTGACGATCGGCGGTCAACTGTCCCTTCTGATGCTGATCGAGATGGTCGAGCTCGCCGGCTTCCGCGTGATCAGCGCCAACACCGACGGCATGGTCATCATTTGCCCGAACGAGCGCCAGGGACGACTCGAGGCTGTCATCAAGGATTGGGAGAAGCGCACCGGGTTCGAGACTGAAGAAACCGAGTACAGCGCCCTCTACTCCCGCGACGTGAACAACTATGTCGCGGTCAAAACCGACGGCTCGGTCAAGAAGAAAGGCGCATACGCGGAGCCGAAGATCGTCGCGAGTTCGTGGCCGTCACCCCTCAACGAAGTCTGCTCGGACGCCGTGGTCGCCTACATCACCAAGGGAACGCCCCTTTATCAAACGATCCACGCATGCACGGACATCCGGCGTTTCGTGACGATCCGCACTGTGAAGGGCGGCGCCATAAAGGACGGTCAATATCTCGGCAAAGCGATCCGCTGGTACTACTCGACGGACGGCAGCGGCTCGATTAACTACAAACTGAACGGCAACAAGGTCGCTCGGAGCGATGGGGCGAAGCCGCTTATGGAGTTGCCGGACACCTTTCCCGACGACGTCGACTATGATTGGTATATCCGCGAGGCGGAAAGCAT
This sequence comes from Pseudomonadota bacterium, assembly GCA_023388935.1. Taxonomy (GTDB): domain Bacteria; phylum Pseudomonadota; class Alphaproteobacteria; order Rhizobiales; family Xanthobacteraceae; genus Bradyrhizobium. The sequence goes on from JAEWFG010000410.1 coordinate 62,829, forward strand.
TCTCGATGACATCGGCTATCGCAGTGCTCGCCCCTCCTCTTCCATCAACCCCGAACTGCTGCTGGCGGCCATACTATGATTGAAAGCGAAATCGAGAACACCGTATGCGAGCACGCCAAGGCTAACGGCTGGCTGGTGCGCAAATTCAAGTACATCGGTCGGCGGGCTGCCGCCGATCGGCTGTTGATCCGGAACGGCAGGGTCGTGTTCATCGAATTCAAGCAGAAGGGCAAGCTCCCGCGGCCGGGACAGGACCGCGAGCATTTGAGGCTGAAGGCCCACGGCGCCGAGGTCTACGTGATCGACAATATCGAGGACGGCCTTGAACTCCTCCGTTGATCGCGACATCTCCATTCTGCTCGGCAACATCGTCAGCGGCGTCCGCGACCGAGACGATCTCCGGCACTATCAGAGTTACCTCGCCGATGTCGTGTTCGAGCAGGAAGCGGTCATGCTGGCCGTCGACATGGGGCTCGGCAAGACTGCCGCCACCCTGACGGCAATCCGGAAGTTGCTCGACTTCTTCATCGTCAAGCGCGTGCTGATCGTCGCCCCGCTGCGCGTCGCCGAAGAAACCTGGCCGGACGAGATCGCGGCTTGGAAGCACACGCGGGTCATGTCGTTCGAGGTGCTGACCGGCCCGGAGGCTCAGCGCCGCACTCGCGCGCACATGGAAGCCGACATCCACATTATCAACCGGGAGAACATCCGCTGGCTCTGGGCGCTCTGGGGCGACCGGTGGCCGTACGACATGGTCGTGTGGGACGAGTCGAGCCGGCTGAAGGCGTGGAAGAAGCGGACGGCGAAGAAGCACCCGAAGACCGGCAAGCGGGCGCTCACCGAGTTCGGGGCGATGGCGCAGGCTCGAGCCCACGTCGATCGCTTCGTCGAGCTCACCGGCACGCCCTCCCCGAACGGCGTCAAGGATCTCGGCGGGCAAATCTACATGCTGGACGGCGGGCGGCGCCTGGGCGCGAACAAGACCGCATTCGAGCAGCGGTGGTTCGACAGCGACTATATGGGCTACAAGCTGGAACCGAAGGCGCACGCGCACAAAGAGATCATGAGCCTGGTCAAGGACGTGATGATCGGCATGCGCGCTGAAGACTATATCGAGTTACCGCCGTTCGTCCCCAACATCATCAAGGTCGACCTGCCCGACAAGGCGATGCGCGAGTACAAGCGATTCGAGCGCACCCTTGTTTCGGAAGCCTACGACGTCGAAGCCGTGAGCCGCGGCGTGCTGACGAACAAGCTGCTGCAATTCGCCAATGGCAGCATGTATCAGGAAGCCGAGATTGATGAGACGACCGGTAAGAAGGTCCGGCCGCCGGCAGTTCCGATCCACGACGCGAAGCTCGAACCTCTCGATCGAATCATCGAAGAGGCCGGTGGCGAATCCGTCCTGGTCGCGTATAGCTTCCGCTTCGATCTCGAAAGGATTCGCAAGGCCTTCCCGAATGCAGTCGTGTTCGATGAGGAACCGAACTTCGTTAAGTTGTGGAACGCGAAGAAGATCGGTATAGGCCTCGCTCATCCCGCCTCGATCGGGCACGGACTCAACATGCAGTTCGGCGGCCACATCTGCGTGTGGTACGGGATGACTTGGAGCTTAGAATTGTACCAGCAGTTCAATCGCCGACTCGCTCGTCCCGGGCAGCCGCATCCGCTGGTTACAGGACACCACATTCTCGCGCGCGGGACGATGGACGAAGTTGCTTACGCAACGATGAACTCCAAAGGCGTGACGCAAGATGCTGTTAATGACGCCGTCCGGATACGGCTACTCGCTTGAAATATGGCGGATTTCTGACGTAAGTCAGTATTGACAGCAATATAGCTGTTGGTTAATTTCTCAACTGTTAGTTGGAGTAACCCCGAAGCGGCAGTTCCGCATGAGTAGCGAGTTATGGCTGATAGCCCCAAGCGATTGACCGACACCGCATTTGCAAAACGTCTTGATCAAGCCTGCGACCTGCATGGCCGGGTACCCCCCTTCAACAAAGGGCGCCAGGCCTGGATTGCTGAGAAAATGAATGTTTCGGTTGAGACCTCCCGCAAATGGTTTTCCGGGGAGGCCCGTCCCCGCCCCGAGAAAATGGCGAAGCTCGCAGAAGTCCTGCGGGCCGATGAGAGCTGGCTGTCCCTCGGCTTCGTGCCCGACAAGGCCCCTGCCGAAAAGGCGCAGCGGAATGCGGCGGCGCCGGGCGCTGTGAACCTGGTGGCCGGTCTGATCCAGTTGGCCGGCGGCGCGCCATCCTTCTTCAAGGAAGACGATCCGCGCGCCTCCTATGCCGACGTCCTCGCGATCATCCGAGGGTCGCACCACGAGATATCTGTCGTGCTAGGCCACATCGAAGACGGCAAAGTCCGCTTCACCGTGCCGGCGGGGCACGAGAACGCCTTTGTGATCGGCGTGGTGATGACGGGGCCTCTCGCCTTCGATCTGCTCGCGATGCCGTCCGACCTGATCGTCAAGCATGGTCGAAAGCGCGGCGGCTATATCGAGCTGCAAATCGACAAGGCTCGCGCGAAGTATTGGAACGGCGCCGACGAGTGGCCGCGACTCGATAGCTTCGAAAAGCCCCTCGTCCCATGATCCTCGCAGCGACAGGTCACCGGCCGGATAATCTCGGGGGCTTTTCGCCAGATGTTCGAATGCAGCTTTTACAGGTTGCGATCGCGCACCTCGAACGTCATCGGCCGGCTGCCGTGATCAGCGGCATGGCGCTGGGCTGGGATCAAGCGTGGGCCATGGCTGCGACGACGCTCAACATCCCCTTCATTGCCGCGGTACCGTTCGCTGGTCAGGAATCCGTCTGGCCCACTGCCTCGCGCGAGACTTACCGGTCACTGCTCGGGCTCGCCAGCGAGGTCGTGACGGTCAGCCAAGGTGGCTACACCGCTCGGAAGATGCAGCGGCGAAACGAGTGGATGGTCGATCGCGCAGATGGTATCGTAGCGCTATGGGACGGCACCTTCGGCGGCACGCACAATTGTGTGCTCTACGCCGAGAAGAAGGGTAAGCCGATCGACAATCTTTGGAGCCGCTACGAAGTGGCGCAGCTACTCGGCTAAGCCCAATTTTAACCCAGCAGCTCGGCTACGTCACTCAAGCGATCGATACGATCGGCCCAGAATTGCATCAATTCGACGCGCTCCGGTAGACAGTCGTCGCGATCGTAGATCGCTCGAACGGAGCGGTCTTTGTGATCAAGCTGCAATTCGATGAGGGACGGCTCGAACCGGCGCCTTCCTTCGACCCGCTCGCGGTTGAGTATCGTGGAGGCCGATGAACGGAAGCCGTGTGCGCAGTGGGTCCCCTTGTATCCGAGAGCAATCAGCGCGTTGTTCAAGGTGTTTTCGCTGATGGGGCGGTCTTCCTGCTTACCCGGAAACAGATAGCGGTGGTTGCTGGTGCGCCGATGCAGTTCGCGCAGAAGCTCGAGCGCCTGCCGTGAGAGCGGAACGACGAGATCCTCTTCCGGCAAGTCCTTCTCTTCGCGATCGCGGTGCATTTTCAGCTTTTCGAAGGGTACCACCCAGAAGCCGCTCTTGAGGTTGAATTCGCGCCATTCTGCGTTCTGCACGGTGCCGGGCCGCACGAACGTCAGGGCTAGCAATCGCAGGCCGTAGCCGACCAGGTTCTGGCCGCGCCCCTCATAGAGGTCGATCTTGCGCAACAGCTGGCCGAACTTTTGGGGGTCGGTCAGCGCTGGTCGCTTTCTCTCGCGGTGGGGTTCGAAGCCTTCCTCGAAATCGACGTCGGCAAAGGGCGATTGACTGATGAAGTTCTTCCGCTTGGCGATGCCCATGATCTTGCGCGCGGCCGACAAGACGCGGGCCCGGGTGGGCTTGTTCAACTTTTCGAGAATTGTGGATAGCTGATTCGAGCGGACCTGCTCGACCGGCATTTTCCCGAAGCCGGGCGCGCCGCGGTAGCCGTCGTTCAGATAGCGAACGCTGCGCTTATCCCGAGCGTAGGTGCGCTTGGAGACCCCGAGCTCGCGGGCGGTCAGCCACTCCTTAGCGAGCACCTCAAAGGTTCGCTCCGCGGCGTCGATGGCCGCCACCAATTTGAGCCGCTTCTGCTCGACCGGATCTCGACCGGCGGCCAGGTGCTCGCGCGCCTCGTCGCGGCGGTCGCGGGCGGCAGCCAGGGAGACATCTGGGAACTGCCCTATGGCGAGCGTCCGCCGCTTGCCAAGGAACCTGTAGTCCATCCGCCAGAGCTTGGCCCCGTTGGGCTGAACCAGGAGATACAGCGCCTTCTCGTCGGCGATCCGGAACGGGTCAGCGCCGGCTTTGGCTTTTTCAACTCGTAGAGGGCTAAGGCTCATGACAGTATCGGTTTGGGGCAATTTGCGACGATACCGCCAAAGATACTGTCAGAACGCTGAGATTGGAAGAGGCGGAAAGGGCCGCCCTGAGACACATCAGAGGAAATTCTTGAGTGTTTTCAGAGCCAGTTGGACTGCATGAGACCCCATGAACAGACCAAATGGCTCCCCGGGCTGGATTCGAACCAGCGACCATCCGATTAACAGTCGGATGCTCTACCGCTGAGCTACCGAGGAAAAGGGCGAACCAGTTGTTCGCGCGCGCTGCGTATAACAAAGCCGGTTGCGCTTGCAAAGGACGAATTCATCATCGTCCGCAATACGTCGAGGAAGGGCCTGGAGCGGCCCCTCCTCCGGGCCGTGTCGGATCAAACTATTCGGCGCTGAAGGACGTGGTCTTCGTGCCAGGGTCGTAACGCAGCCTCAGCACGTTGAACTTGCAGAGGTTGACGTTCTTCCACAACACCGACGCGTCCAGCGCCGACTTGTTCTCGGCTCAACGCAAACCACGTCTTACATTTTCGAAACGATGTGATTTCGGGTGCTGGCAGATATCTTCCGGCTTTCGATCTTTAAACAGCTTATCCGCAGCATATTCACAGGCTCGATCCGGCAGATTTACGTCGAAGGTACAAACCACTTGCTGCGCACAAATCCACAAGGACTACCCACCGGTCTAATCGAACACGGTGCGGCAGGCATCGCTCAGGCTTGCTCGGTTGCGCCGCAGACACGCCGTGATCGCGCGGACATTGGGGATCTCGCCGGCACAGAGCCGGTAGACGTCGGGAGTGCAGGACCGGCGCTGCGCCGGTGTTCCCTGCGCCTGAGCGGTGGAGGTAAATAGCGTCAGGAACAACCCGACCGTCGAAGCGCGACAAGCCCGGCTTCTCACGCCCGCAAACCGCAAAAACCTCGCCTTCATGACCAAGTCTCCTGTCTGCCCTGCCGCCCCGGTCCGCATTGACCGGCGCGTGCGAAGGGGTAGGAGAAACAAGCCGCAGCGGATGTGATTTCTTTCACACTCGCCGTGTCTCGGAAGGCACGTCGGAGTCCCCGGGACTTTTTCAGAGATCGCTAACCAATCCGGACCCGATCGCCGGATCGTTAAAATGCGAACGATCGGCTCAATCAGGAAACAAACGCACTTTGCGACATTGCGTCATCCGCGTTCCGGAGGGTGTGATGAGCGAAGCCGAATTCAACCTGTTGCTGGATTCTGTCCGGGACGCCATAGCGCCCGTGCCGGAGGAGGAGTTCGTGCCCCGCTCGTGGTCATACGACGCAACGTCCAAGGCCGCCAATGACAACGAGGGCGCCTGGCCCCTCCTGCCATTTCCGGACGGCTGGGCCTGCTGACACCGCTCAAACTTTATCGCGAACAAGTGCGCTCGCCTTGCGAGCCCATTGATGTAAGGCGCTGCGCCGAGACCCGGCGCAGGCACGATCAAGTCTTGACGCTCTCCTCGTCGTCCTGCGGCTCCTTGTCGGGTGCAGCCGGCGGAAAGATGCTGTCATAGATCGCACGGGCCTCGCGAATGAGGCGAGCCCGTTCCAGCTCAGATTTCGGGACAAATTGGACAACGTCGCCCACGTGCTCTCCAGCGCTCGATTGATGGGGAATGCATCAGCCAGCCGATGCGAACTTTATGCCAGCGGGCCTGAATTGGAGGGTTCCGGCAAGCCCCGGGCAAACCCGGTAGGCGTGGCTCGACAAGGCTCGCTCGCGAACTCCGTGAAACCCGCAGCCAAATCGAATTTACGCTGGAGGATCAGAAGCTTGTGATGGAGGCCACGACCAGAATTGAACTGGTGTACACGGTTTTGCAGACCGTTGCGTAACCACTCCGCCACGTGGCCCCAACGCGGCAGATCAATATAGGCGATCAAGCACTTACGCAACCACTCTCGCCCACTCACCCTCAGAGTTCTGAAACTCGGATTCCGTGGCGTTTCTGAAACTGGCGGCACGGCGGACGGCCGTGGTTGGCAGGGCCATGACCTTCCTCACCCGCCGCCGCAGCGACAACCCGCACCAGGAGACCTGGAACATCTACCTCGGCGAAGTCCGCGTCGGCCGCATCGGCAAGCGTGCCGGAAACGTGGGGCGCCGGCGCCGTGAGCGCCGCCATTCAGGCGGCACAGGTTGAGTTCGTCGACAATTTTCGGGCGACGATCTGGACGCGCTGAATGCGAGCTATCGGCAGGAGGCCGACGCAATGCTCAACGCAATTCCGCTGTGCCCCGACGGTCTCGACGCAATGGACGGGCTTCAACAAGACCGGAGTTTCGTTGATTCTGCGGATGTAAAATCAAACCTCAACAAAGGGCAGATGTCGAACGGCGTCCCACTGCCTGTCATGTGGGACGCGGGAGTACGATTCGCGAAACTTGTTCGGGCGCCACTCCTTGGCCGGGTCGAGTTTTCCATTATGCGTAAAGAATGCGTTGGCGCCTCCGTCCGAGACTGCCGCCAGCCCGTAACCGTGTCTTCCGCAAAGGGCGGCGAATGCGGTCAATGATGCGCCGTGATACCATCCTCGCGGATGCTTCTGATGCCGATCGAAAGCGGCGTCATATGGGACAGAGATCGGTTTCGTTCCGAATGTCGAATTGTACTCGACGCAAATAATCGTCGGTTTGATGTCGATCAGCCGCTCCAGAAACCAGTAATCGTTACCGTCAACGTCGATGGATAGAACGCCGAGTGCAGGAAAGGCACTCTTGAGAGAGTCTGTCGAGCGTAAGGAATCGTTGAACTGCTTCTATGCGGCTCGGCAGAAAGAACTTTGCATCGGCAACTTGGCCGGCGTCTCCGTCGATAAGCATCCCTTTCCAGTCTGCCCGCTTGGCGAGGGCTGAACAGTTGAATTCGGCTGGATGAAAACCGAATTCGATAAAAGTCTTGGGGCAATCGATCGCCAGTCGTTCGATAATCTCGTTCTCGTTTGACTGCCCCCTGGCGCGCAGCATGCGCAGTCCGGTTCGCAAGCGCCGAACAGGCGTCAATTTCTTGAGTGACTCCCGAATGCCGGACAGGTGAACGAGTTCAGAGGCGGAATTATTGCCGAGTAATCTCAAGTGATCGCGTAGCCTGGCGCGATCTGCATTGCCCTTGGCAAACATCGAGATCGATCCTTAAAAAGCGGCAACGTTACGACATACATGGAAACAACAACCGGCCCGTGCAAGGGCCTCGCCCTGACGGGCGTCCTTCCCGGCGGTCAGTCCAGCCCAACCGGAATTGCCTATTTTTGCAGGATTTGGTGGCGGTTGGCGGAGTAAGCAATCTCGGTATTGCAAACCATTGCGTAACTGCCCCGCCACGTGGCCCCGCGACCGAATGCCTTCTTAGATCGTGGGGCCGAGGATCAAGATATCGAGCCAAGACAAGAAGATTGCCGCAGCAACAACAGCTAGGAAGGCGAGCCCCGCCACACCGATCGACGGTACGATGTGGAGTATTCGTTTGAGAACTCGCTCGGCAGCGGCCTCCTGAGTGAAAACAGGCTGCCGCGTCGATCCCAGTACTCGCCAGCCCTGAAGAAATAGTCCCGGAGCGAAGGAACGAAGACTACGACAGCGAACGCTGAAACCAGGAAGACGAGGACATGGCGCGCGTCGCGCAGCACCTCGCTAAGCGAGAGCATCCGGCACTCCTCAGCCGCTTCAGTTGACAATCCGCGCAGTCGATTCATACGCAAATCAAGCAACGGTGCAAACCGCCGGCTCCCACCTCGCCTGAGCCGCCGAGGTATCAACCGAGAATTTCTTCGGTCGCGACGGGCCGAAGTCAGGCTCGCTTGCCGCGCCGCATACCGCGCCGTCGGTCCTTAGCCGCCGGCTTCGGAGCCAGCTCCGGCATCTCCGCCTGCACCTCGCGGTAGCGCGCCAGCATCCGCTCAAAACTCGCATGCAGTGCCTCGGCGATGTCGGGGCGCCGTTCGAGGCCGGCCAGAATCGACGCAGCGGCCTCAATTGTCGAAAGTCCGTCGCGGCGCGGCTCGCGGCGCAGGCGCCCGTAGCGCGAGGGGTGCGCCGGGTTGAGGATCACACGCTGGCATTTCAGCATCCAGGGATTACGCCACCACAGCGCCTTGGCCTGGCTCCAGGTGCCGTCGAGCAGCACCACGCCTTCGAGCTTGCCGAGGATGGCGCGCTGGTTCTCCGCGACCTCGCCCTTGCGGGTCAGCGCCACGATCTCGCCCTCGGCATCAAGATCGGCGGCGCGTGCCGAGCCGAGATACAGCACGGCCCAGCGCGCGGCATTCTCGACCGGCCGCCCCAGCGCCTTGGACAGGCTCGGCCAGGACAGGCCAACCCGAACCGTGGCATCGGCGAAATGCTTGGCAAGCAGCCGCGCGGTGCCGAGCGCCCTGTCCTGCTCCTGCGGATGCTGGAGGATCAGGAGCCCGAGGCGATTTTTAATTGGCGTGACGCTGTCGCAGATGCACAGCGGCATCGGCTTCTGGCAGTGCGGGCACTCGGGGATCGGCTCGGCCGGCGCGGCGGCTGTGTCTGGCGGGTTCGACATGAGCGCGGCTATACGCTTTGCACAGTGGTTCAACAACCGCCTATTCCGCCGGCGCGGCCAGCGCGCGAGGCTCGGAGCGCCGCCGGAGCCGGTCGATCAGCAGGTAGATCACGGGCGTGGTGTAGAGCGTCAGGATCTGGGAGACGAGCAGGCCGCCGATGATGGTGATGCCGAGCGGGCGCCGCAGCTCAGTGCCGGGTCCGGTTGCGATCACCAGCGGAATGCCCGCGAACAGAGCCGCCATCGTCGTCATCAGGATCGGGCGAAAGCGCACCTGGCAGGCCTCGAAGATCGCCTCCGCCGAGGACAGGCCGCGCTGGCGCTCGGCATCGAGTGCGAAGTCTACCATCATGATACCGTTCTTCTTGACGATGCCGATCAACAGGATGATGCCGACAAAGGCGATCACCGTCAGCGGTGTGTTGGTGAGCTGCAGCGCAAGCAGCGCACCGAGGCCGGCCGAGGGCAGCGTCGAGATGATGGTGAGCGGATGAGCGAGGCTCTCATAGAGCACGCCGAGCACAATATACATCGCGACCAGCGCGCCGAGGATCAGGAGCGGCTGACGGCCGCTGGTCCTGGCGAAGTCGCCGGCATTACCGTCAAAACTGCCGCGGATGCCTTCGGGCATGTGCAATTCCTCGACCGCGCGCTGGATGTTTTGAGTGGCGGTCTGGAGCGGCACCTCCGGCAGCAGGTTGAACGACACCGTGGTCGAGGGGAATGATTGCGAGTGGTAGACCGCGAGCGCGGCGAGCCCGCGCGTCGCGTGCACCACGGCCGACAGCGGCACCTGCGTGTCGTTGGCGCCGGCGACATAGATTCGTTCGAGGTTGGAGGGATCGACCTGGAATTTCGGGTCGATCTCCAGCACGATCATGTACTGGTTGCGTTGGGTGTAGATGATCGAGATCTGCCGCTGCGAAAACGCGTTGTTCAACGCGTTGTCGATGTCCTGAACTCTGACGCCGAGCATCGAGGCCTTCTGGCGGTCGATGGACAAGGTCAGCTGGAGTCCGCCGGGATCGCGATCGCTGGAAATGTCGGTGATGCCCTCGACCGTCTCCATGCGCTTGGCCACGATCGGGGCCCACTTCTGGAGCAGCTCGAGATCGGTGCTGGAGAGCGTGTACTGGTAGTCGGAATCGCTCTGGCGCCCGCCGGTGCGCACGTCCTGGGCAGCGAACATGAAGAGGCGGATGCCGGGCACCGGGAACAAGGCCCGCCGCAACCGGTCGATCACGAGCTGCGTCGAAACGTGGTCGCGCTCCTCCGGCGGCTTCAGGCTGATGAACATGGTGCCGCGGTTCGAGGTCGCTCCCCCCGGCCCGCCTCCACCGCCGACCGTCGAGCCGATACCGGCGACGGCCGGATCCTGCATCACGATGTCTGCGAGCCGCTGTTGCAGCCCGAGCATAGACTGGAACGAGATGTCCGCTGAGGCGCGTGTCGCGCCGATGACGAAGCCGGTATCGTCGGTCGGGAAATAACCCTTGGGGACCTTGATGTAGAGCGTCACCGTGAGGGCGATGGTGGCGAAGAACACCAACAGCGTCAGCAACGGGAATTCGAGGACAGTGCGCAGGGTGCGGGTATAGAAGGCGACGATGCGCGACAGCGAGCCCTCGATCATTCGGTCAAACAACGTGGCCGACCCTGACGTCGTCTCCCGGATGTAATGGGCGCAGATCATCGGCGTGACCGTGAGCGACACCAGCGTCGAGACCACGATCGCGAAGGTCAGTGTCAGCGAAAATTCGCGCAGGAGACGGCCGACGATGCCGTCCATGAAGATCAGCGGCGTGAATGCCGCGATCAGCGACAGGCTGATCGAGACCACGGTAAATCCGATCTGCTTGGCGCCCTCCAGTGCCGCCTGCATCGGCCGCATACCGTGCTCGAGATTGCGGAACATGTTCTCGATCATCACGATGGCGTCGTCGACCACGAAGCCGACCGAGATCGCCAGCGCCATCAGCGAGAGATTGTCGATCGAGAAGCCCGCGACCCACATGCCGGCGCAGGTGCCGGCCAGCGCCAGCGGCACCGAGATGCCGGCCGCGATCGTCGGCGTGAGGCGGCGGAGGAACACGAACACGACGACCATCACGAGGATGGCGGTCGCCAGCAAGGTCCACTGCATGTCCTGCACGCTGGCGCGGATCGTGCTGGTGCGGTCGACCAGGGTGGAAACATCCACACCGGCCGGAATCCACTGCTTCAGCTCGGGGATCAGCGCCTTCACCCTGTCGACGGTGTCGATGACATTGGCATCGCCCTGCTTGGTGATCTGGATCAGGACCGCCGGTTGCTTGTTGAACCAGGCGATGGAGCGGGCGTTACGGACGGCATCCTCGATGTCGGCGACGTCAGAGAGCCGCACGAAATTTCCGTTCGAGCTCTTGATGACGATATCGCGGAATTCTTTTGCCGTGCGCATCTGACGGTTCAGCGACAGCGTCTCGCTCTGGCGCTCGCCGTTGAAGATACCGACCGGGCCGAGCGGGTTGGCGTTGATGATCGCTGTCCGCACGTCGTCGGTGGCGATGCCCGCGTTCGAGAGCGCGACCGGGTTGAGCTGCACCCGCACCGCCGGCTGATCGGCGCCACTGACCGTGACATCGCCGACACCCGGCACCTGCGAGATGCGCTGTGCGAGGACCGTATCGGCGACGTCGTAGATCGCGCTGGCGGACAGCGTCTTCGAGGTCAACGCCAGCACGAAGACGGGCGCGCCGGCCGTATTCGCTTTACGGAAGCGCGGCAGCGTCGGCAGGTCGCTCGGCAGGTCGACCAGCGCGGCATTGATCGCCGCCTGCACGTCACGCGCGGCCTTGTCGATGTTGCGGCCGATGTCGAACTGAAGCTGGATGTTTGTCGTACCGAGCGAACTCGTCGACGTGATCTGGTTGATACCGGAGATTTCGCCCAGCCGCCGCTCCAGTGGCGAGGCCACCGTCGCCGCCATGACGGACGGATCGGCGCCCGGGCGGCTGGCCGAGACGAAGATGGCGGGAAAATCGACGTTCGGGACCGAGGCGACGGGAAGGAACTCGTAGGCGACGACACCCAGCAGGAACAACCCGATCGACAGCAACGTGGTCGCGACCGGGCGGCGGATGAAGGGCTCCGAGATCGATGCCATCACTGCATCCCCTCGGTCGCCCCCGCGACCGGCGGACCGCCGGATTCAGCCGGTGGCAGCGCCTGCTCGAAGCGGCGGTTGATCCGGTCGAGCGCGAGATAGATCACGGGCGTCGTGTAGAGCGTCAGAAGCTGGCTGAGCAGCAGGCCGCCGATGATGGAGATGCCGAGCGGGAAGCGCAGCTCGGCGCCGGTGCCGCTCTCGATCGCAAGCGGCAGGGCGCCGAACAGCGCGGCGAGCGTCGTCATCATGATCGGGCGGAAGCGCAGCAGGCAGGCCTGCACGATCGCCTCGTTTGGCGACATCCCCTGCCCGCGCTCGGCTTCGAGCGCGAAGTCGATCATCATGATCGCGTTCTTCTTGACGATGCCCATCAGGAGGATGATGCCGATCAGGCCGATTACCGAGAGGTCCTGCCCGAACAGGACCAGCGCCAGGATCGCGCCGACACCGGCCGAGGGTAGCGTCGACAGGATGGTGATCGGGTGGATGTAGCTCTCATAGAGCACGCCCAACACGATGTAGATGGTGATCACGGCGGCGAGCAGCAGCCAGGGCTGGCCCGCGAGCGCCTTGGCGAATTCGGCGGCATCACCCGCATAGACCCCGACGATGCTGTTGGGCATGCCAATGCGGGTCTCGATCGTCTTGACCGCCGCGACCGCATCGCCCAGCGCCGCGCCCGGCGCCAGATTGAAGCTGAGCGAGATCGCCGGGAATTGTGCCTGGTGCGAGATCGCGAGCGGCGCCGTGGTGCGCTTCAGCGTCGCGACCGCTGACAGCGGCACCTGCGCGCTGGGCGCGCCGGTGATCGCGCTCGCCGCGCCCGGCAGATAGAGCTTCGACAGGATCGAGGGATCGCGCTGGTACATCGGCAGCGCCTCCAGCACCACGCGGTACTGGTTGGCCTGGCCGTAGATGGTCGAAATCTGGCGCTGTGCGAACGCATCGTTCAGCGTGTCGGTGATCGCCTGGAGGCTGACACCAAGCTGGCCAGCGCGGGTGCGGTCGACGTCAAGCTGCGCCCTCAGACCGCCTTCCTGCGCCTCGGAGGAGACGTCCCGGAACAGCGGTTCGCGGCGCATCTCCGCAACCAGCTTGCGCGCCCATTCCGACACCAGCGTCGCATCGGTGCCGGTCAGCGTGTACTGGTATTGCGAACGGCTCGACTGGGTCGAGATCTGCACGTCCTGCACCGGCTGGAAGTAGACGGTCATGCCGGGGATGCCGGCCACCCTCTCCTTCAGGCGGGTCACGACCACACCGACATCGTCGCGCCGCTCGCCCCGCGGTTTGAGCGTCATGACGAGACGGCCGACATTGGTGGTCGGGTTGACCGAGCCTGCGCCGATCACCGAAACCACGCCGACCACATCAGGGTCGGCCTTGATGGCGTCGGCAGCCTGGGCCTGCCGCTTCTGCATCTCCGCGAACGACACGTCCGGCCCGGCCTCCGTCACCGCCGTGATCGAGGCGGTGTCCTGGAGCGGCAGGAAGCCTTTAGGCGCGACGACGTAGAGAACCAGGGTCGCGATCAGCGTGACGAAGGTGACGAGCAGCGTGGCGCGCTGGCGCTCCAGCACCCAGAGCAGCGTCCGGTGATAGAACTCGACGGTGCGGTCGATGAAGCGGCTGATCGCAGCGAGCCCCGGCACCGCCAGCTCCTCATGGGCGTGCTTGAGCAGGCGCGAACACATCATCGGCGTCAGCGTCAGCGAGACCACCGCCGAAGTCACGACCGCAATCGTCAAGGTCAGCGCGAACTCACGGAACATGCGTCCAACGAGACCGGACATGAACAGCAGCGGGATGAAGACCGCGATCAGCGAGACCGTCAGCGAGATCACGGTGAAGCCGATTTCGCTGGCGCCCTTCAGCGAGGCCTCCATCGGACCGTCGCCGTTCTCCATGTGGCGGACGATGTTCTCGATCATGACGATGGCGTCGTCGACGACGAAGCCGGTGCCGATCGTGAGCGCCATCAGCGACAGATTGTCGAGGCTGAAACCGGCGAAATACATGATGCCGAAGCTCGTGATCAGCGACAGCGGCAGCGCTACACCCGCGATCAGCGTGGCGCGCAGCGAACGCAGGAACAACAGCACCACCAACGTCACCAGAACGACGCTGAGAATCAGCGTGAACTGCACGTCGTGGACCGAGGCACGGATGGTCACGGTACGGTCGGAGACGATGGTCAGATTCACGCCGGCTGGGATGGCGCGCTGGACCTTGGGGATTTCCGCCCGGATCTGTCTGACGACGTCGATGACATTGGCGCCCGGCTGGCGCTGGATATCGATGATGACGGCCGGCGTGCCCTGGTACCAGCCGCCGGTGCGGTCGTTCTCCAGGCCGTCGACGATCTGCGCGACGTCGGCGATCGTGACCGGCGAGCCATTGCGGTAGGCGATGATGACCGGCTTGTAGGCATCGGCGGCTGCGATCTGGTCGTTGGCGGCGATGATGTAGGATTGCTGCGCGCCGTCGAGCGAACCCTTCGGTCCCGAGACGTTGGCGTTGGCGATCGCCGCGCGCAGATCCTCCATGGCGATGCCGTAGGCAGCCAGCCGCGCCAGGTCCGCCTGGATGCGCACGGCCGGCTTCAGCCCGCCGAGCACAGAGACGCGTCCGACGCCGGAGATCTGGCTCAGCCGCTGCGCCAGAATGGTGTCGGCGATGTCGCTCATCACCCGCAGCGAGATCGTGTCCGAGCGCAGCGCCAGCGTCATCACCGGCGCATCCGCGGGGTTCACCTTGGCGTAGGTCGGTGGATAAGGCAGCGTCTTGGGCAGCACGCCGGCCGCCGCATTGATCGCGGCCTGCACGTCCTGTGTCGCGCCGTCGATATCGCGGTTGAGATCGAACTGGAGCGATATCTGGCTGACGCCGAACGAGCTCGTCGAGTTCATCGCCGACAGCGACGGGATCTGGCCGAGCTGCCGCTCCAGCGGCGCCGTAATCAGCGAAGCGATCACGTCGGGGCTCGCGCCCGGCAGCTGCGTCGTCACCTGCACGGTCGGGAAGTCGACCTGCGGCAGCGCCGAGACCGGCAGCGCGAAATAGCCGAGCAGCCCGCCGATCAGGAGCGCGACGCCGAGCAGCGAAGTCGCGATCGGCCGGCGGATGAAGGGTTCAGAGACGCCCATGGGATGCGCCTGCCGCTCAGGCGGCTGTTGTCGGGATCATGGCTGCTTTGCTCCGCTGCCCGATGGTTCAGCCCCCTGCGTCGGCCCCGTCTGGCTCTTCTGGTCGCCTTCGCCGTTCATGCGTTTGGCGCGGCGCTCTTGCCAGTCCTTGGCGCCGTCCTTCGGCTGGTCCTTGGCCTGTCCGTCCTTTTGGCCATCCTTCTGACCGCCCTTCTGTCCGTCGCCTTGCGGCCCGCGCGAGCGCTTGCGCGGCGCGAGATCGGCCGACGGCGTCTGGTCATCGCGGCCGACGATAACCTTGGAGCCGTCGGACAAATTGGCAAAGCCCGTCGTGACGACCCTATCGTTCGGCGACAGGCCACTGGCGATCACAGCGTCATGCTCGTTCTGCTGCGTCACCGTTACGGGCTTCGCCGAGACGACGTTATCCGCGCCGATGACATAGCTGAAGGTGCCGATCGGGCCGCGCTGCACGGCCGATGTCGGAACCACCAGCGCCTGCGTCAACGTCTCGACCTTGAGACGCACATTGACGAACTGGCCCGGCCAGAGCTGGTGATTTGCGTTGGGGAATTGCGCCTTGAGCTTGAGCGTGCCGGTCGTCTGGTCGACCTGGTTGTCGATGCCGGTGAGTGTGCCGGTGTCGATCACGGTAATGCCGTCATTGCCGAAGACGTCGACAGCGAGCGCGCCCTTCGCCGCCGCCGCATTGACCCGCATGATCTGCTGCTGCGGCAGGCTGAACCACACCGCAATCGGCTGCAATTGCGTGATCACCACGAGGCCCGTGAGGTCGGAGGCGTGGATGATGTTGCCCTGGTCGACCTGGCGCAGGCCGGCGCGGCCCGAGAGCGGCGCCGCGATCTTGGTATAGCTCAGCGTCGCAGCCGCGTTGTCGATCGCGGCCTGGTCGGCCTTGACCAGCGCCTCGGTCTGCGCAACCAGCGCGCGCTGCGTATCGGCCTGCTGCTTGGAGCCGGCATTGGAGGCGGCGAGCTGCTCGTAGCGCGTAAGGTCGATGCGCTGGTTGGCGAGCTGGGCCTGGTCCTGGGCCTTCTTGGCCACGGCCTGGTCATATTGCGCCTGGTAGATCGCGGGATCGATCTCGCCGACCACGTCGCCCTTCTGGACGTCCTGGCCTTCGGTGAAATTCACAGCGATCAACTTGCCGTCGACCTGCGAGCGCACGGTCACGGTGTTGAGCGCGCGGATCGCTCCGACGCCATCGAGATAGACCGGCACATCCTGGATGCCCGGGGTTGCCGCCAGCACCGGCACCGGCAGGTCGGGCCGCTGGTTGCGGTTGTTCGCCTGCTGCTGGTGCATCGCGGTCCAGCCGATATAGCCAAGGCCGCCAAGGATCGCGAGCGTGACCAGCGTCATGACGAAGCCGCGGCTGCGCGACCTCTTCGCCGTCCCTACTTTCGCGCTTTCCTTCATATCCGGCTTAAAGAGCATTGACCGGTTTCTCCATCCGCGGCTCCCAGCCGCCGCCGAGCGCCTGATATAGGCTGACGATGGCAAGAATCCGTGCGAGCTGGGCCTGCCACAACGCGTCTTCCGCCTGAAATAGTGTCTGCTGGACGTTCAGCACGGTCACGATGTCGGCGGTGCCGGCGCGCAATTGCTGCTCGGCGAGATCGAACGCGCGCTTCGAGGAGGTAACGACATCGCGCTGCAATTGCAGCTTGATCGTGGTCTGCTTGATCGAATACAGCGCGTTGTCGACATCGGCAAAGGACTGAACGATGGTCTTGCGGTAGGTCTGGAGCAATTCGTCCTGCCGTGCCTTGGCGTATTCGAAATTGCCAAGGATCTTGCCACCGTCGAAGATCGGTTGCGTCGCGCTGCCGACGAGCTGGAAGAACGCTGCGTGCGGCTGGAACAGCGACACCAGCGCCGAGCTCTGATAGCCGCCATTGCCCGTGAGCTGTATGGTCGGAAAGAACTGCGCGCGGGCATTGCCGATATTCGCGGTCGCCGAAGCAAGCTGTGCCTCTTGCCGGCGGATATCCGGCCGCTGCGTCAAGATTTCCGACGGCAGACCGGGCGTGACCTTTGGGATCGCGATGCTGCTCAGCGAGCCGCCAAGCACGCGCACGCTCTCCGGCGGCCGCGACACCAGCACGGCGAGCGCGTTGAAGTTCTGGTCCAGCGTCTGGCGCAGCGGCGGTACCAGCGCCTTCTGGTTGCCGACCACGCTCTCCTGCTGTGCGACGTCCAGATCGGTGCCGGTGCCGGCCTTGCGGCGATCCTTGATGGCATCGAGGATGCGCTGTGCGCTCGCGATGTTGTTCTGCGCGGTCCGCAGGCGGTCCTGCGACGCCAGCACCTGGAAATAGGCGTTGGCAACGCCTGCCAGCGTCGTCAGCGCGACGACGTCACGATCGAACCGGTTGGCGTTCGCCGTCTCCTCCGCCGATTGCAGCGCGTCGCGGTTCTGGCCCCAGAAGTCGAGCTGATAGCTTGCGCTCAGCGAGGCCGAATAGTTGACGACCTCGCGGCCGCCGTTGGTGAGTCCGGAGGCCGACGAGCCCGAGATCCGCGAATAGGTCTCAGATCCGCCGCCCGACAGGCTCGGCAGCAGCGCCGCACCCGCCTGCCGCGCCAGTGCGTCGGCCTGGACGATGCGCGAGACGGCGGCGGCGATGTCGAGATTGACGGTCTGCGCCTCTTCCATCAGCTGCGTCAGCTCCGTGGAGCGAAAGCCGCGCCACCAATCCAGTGACGGCGGCGCATCCCCCTTGCCTGCGTACTTGTACTGCGTGGGAACGTCGAGCGCGGGATCCGGAAGATCCTGCGTCAGCACACAAGCCCCCGAGCCGGCGGCGAGCCACAGCACTGCAACCCAGCGCGCCGCACGCTGCATCCGGGACGCAGAACCAGGTGACCGCGGCATGGCGATCGCAGGAACAGCCTGAATCACATCCGCCCCCTGCCGGGCAGATCAAGCCGCCACCGCGCGGCCGGATTAACCGATTCGCGGTCGGACAGTCGGGGGGCCTTCTGCAACTCGTTCACAGGTGATGCTTTCTGCGGAACCTGACATCCATACTAGCCGGGTGCGGAACTGCGGGACAGTCCCGCACCTGCGAAGCACACACCCAAACGCACCAGCGTCAAAAGCGCAAAAGTGCAGGATGTGCCCGTATTGCGGGGATTTCTCGCCATTCGGTGTCGACCCGAAGCGCCTTCAGGCTTACCAAGATTTCATGTGATATCGCCGCCACACCGGCTCCAAGTTTGTTCGATTCCGCCAGGCTGGTCGGCAACAGGAGCCATGCGGCTTCAGCTCGTCTCGAAGCGTGGCCGTGCCACTCTCACGAGGTTGTCAACTGCTGAAAACAGGCATGCAACCGTCGCGCAGATAGGTCTTCAGCCTTCCGTGCGATCCACCTGGTCGAGCAGAAATTGGTCTTTCGGGTGCTCGTGACGACCGTTATCTTCCACGCCCTGACGGCGGTCAGCTATCTCCTGCTACTGATATTCGGCTTCGCAGTCCAGCAGGTCTTTTTTCCCGAAATATCATTGCTTAGGCGAGAGCTTGGACCGGTTTCGCCGCAGCGCAAAAGCCTTCCCCTTTTGGCTTCCAAGCTCTAGGTTCTGGCCAGACCCGATCAACCCCCTTGCTAGTGATTTCCCCTGACATGACCATTCGAAACGACGTTGTCGAAGCCGTCGGCAACACCCCGCTGATCAAGCTCAAGCGCGCCTCGGAGTTGACCGGCTGCACCATTCTGGGCAAGGC